>JALYHU010000277.1 GCA_030776345.1 Pseudomonadota bacterium
ACTTGGACTTCATGGGTGGTGCACTGTCGAGTGGGCGGTCCAGAATTTCCTAGATGGTGCCACGCGCGGCGGCGGCGGGCGCTCTCGGGGCGGCCGGTGCTTGCGGAGCTGCCGGAGTCTCGTGCTGACGCTCCGTGATCGAATTCAAGAACTTCACTGAAGCGATCTCCAAGCTATCGATCAACGAAGTGGTCTTCGATTCCAGGAACATATGCGCGAGCAGCAGCGTGATCGCCACGCCCAAACCAGACGCCGTGTTGTTCATGGCCACCGAAATTGCCGCGGCGAGCAAGCTGGCCTTCTCCGCCGGATTCGCCGTCGCGACCGCGCTGAACGCGCCGATGAGGCCGGTGATCGTGCCGAGCAAGCCGATGAGCAGGCCCACGTTGGCGAGCGAGGAAAGATAATGGGTTCGTTTCTCGATGCGCGGGATCACCTCGAGAAGGCTTTCGTCCATGGCCTTTTCGATATCGTCGCGCCGGCGGGCGCTCGCGACCCGCGCCACGCCGTAGTTCAATATGGTGGCGATCGATGCCTTGGAGTTTTGCGTGAGAGCGACGACTTGCTTGAAGTTACCGGAGCTCAAGGCCGGCACGAGGTCGTCCCATAGGCCGCGGTTGCGGATGGTTTCGCGCGTGAGATACACGTATCGCTCGATGGCGATCGATACCCCGACTACGAAAATCAAAGCCAGCGGGTACAAGAAGAGCCCGCCGTCCTTGAAGAAATTGATGACCGAATTGAAAAAATTCATCTACGCGCTCCTAAAAATACTCGTCCGCTGTATACATCATGGAATTCAATCAGATTCCGCAAAAGGTGAGGCGGACTTACCTCTCACCCTGCTTCGCCGCTTTCGATGCCCCGTTTTGCGACGCGTCCGCCCGGACGGCGCCGTAGTAGGCCACTTCACGTTTGAATTCATCGCGGTCGACGGGCGCCAGAGCCTCGTCCAACAGGCTGTTCATGGGCTTGCCGGAGAGATCTCCGATGTCCGATTTCTTCCACGGCACCACGTACATGACCTTCGGCTGTTCCCGGTCGCCGGTCACGGTGGCCGTACTCAAATCGAGGCGGTCCGCCGCTGCCGGCGCCTTTTGGCCGGGGGCCCTGGCAGTGGTGCTGCTCGGGGCCTTGGCGCGCGGTTCGCCCGCATCGATCTGCGCGCTCGATTGCGGCGGGGTTTTCGCAGGGGCGGGGGGGGCCGGCTTGGCAGCCGGCGCAGCTTCCTGCGCCACTGCGACATCGGCTGCAGCCAGATCGTAGCCGACCAGGGCGGCGCCGGCCAAAGCCGGGATCAATACACGGCCCAAAACCTCTAAGCGTAGGTTCATGCAGGTTCCTTTTTGGCGGCCGGCACCGGGGCACCGACGCGTTTACGCAATTCCACCACCCAACCGGCTACTTGCTTGTTCTCGCCGGCGAGCTGGATGTAATGCTCGAACTGCTCGAGCGCCTTCTGGGGCTCGGCTAGGTATAGATCGTAGAGCACGCCCAGGTTCAGATACGCCGGGGCATAGTTCGGCTCAGCGGCTATCGTACGCTGGTACGCCGCTTCGGCTTCGGTAAATTTTCCGAGTTTCCTTTCCACGATCCCCAGCTCGTTCCCGGCGACCGCGCTGGCGGGATTGCGCTCCAGCGCGGCTTTGAAAGCCGCCTCGGCCTCGGGCAATCGGGACCCCCGTAGATATAGCAAGCCCAGATTCAACTGCGGCCCCGCGAATTCAGGATAGGCGGCCGTCAGCTGTTTGAATTCCAGCTCCGCCTCGGTGGTGCGCCCCGCCTTCATCAGTTGCAGGGCGTCGGCATATTGTTGCGCGGCCCGAGGCGGCACCGGCCCGGCGTTACCCGGGGCAGCGGCAGGGCCGCCGGTACCCGCCCCAGGGCCTGTCGTGGCGGCAGGGTCCGTGGTCGCGGCAGGGCCCGTGGTCCCCGGCGCGCCATTGGCCGGAACCGCAGACCGCGCATTCACCGAACCATCGGCAGCGGGCTTTGCTACGTACAGCACCGGCTCGTCGCGCCGCGTGCTTTGGCAGGCCGCGAGGAGGACCAGCATGCTCGAGCTAATGAATCGATTCGACCAGCGGCTCACCGAGTTCCACCTTGCCGTAACGGCCTGGGTTGAGTTGTGCGAGCGCGGCGAAGCTCCTTTGTACCCACTCGTCGTAGGTCCCGTCCTTGGTGCGAGCCGCGTTCACTTCGTGCAATTTGATCGACCTCTCCTCGAATGGAAAAGCCTGCTCCTCGAGCAGCACGTTGTACTGTTCCAATTCATCCTTCGAGAGGTTCTTAGGGCGTTCCGAACTCATGAGATCCTTGCCCAACTGCCGATAGAGTTCGGCGCTTTCGAAGGTCGCTGCCGTGGTCACCTCGGACACCTGGTAGTCGGCCGCCTGAGTATAGGCTTTGAGCGCCGCCTCCATCGCCTTGCGCTTTTCGGCCAAAGATTTCTTCAGCGGTGCTACCAGCTTGATGCGCACGAATTCTTCGCGAACCGGACCGGCAAGCGTCAAGGTGGCCTTCGCCGCGAGCGCGCGGCTCCGATCCGTGCGCCCGGCGCCCGCGGAGCGGTCGGCGGCAATGATGTCCTTGAGCCAGTAGTCGCGTCCGTTCATATCCCCTGACTTCGCAGCGATCGCGCTCAACTTGTTGCGTGCCTCCATTGCGGGGTTCAGCGGCTGCGGGAAATGCTTCACGAAGGATTCCAGCATCGAGCGTGACTTTGCCGTATTGCCGGCCTGGTCGTATAGCTCAGCCGCCCGCAGCGTAGCCTCACGCTGGACTTCGGGCGATTCGCCGGCCGCCTGCGCGATCCTCTCGAACTCCACCGCGGCCGGCCCGGGATGATTCGACTCCGCGTATGCCACGGCCAGCTTGCGGGTGACGTCCGCCTGCAGCGGGCTCTGCGGAAAGCTGCGGCGAAAATCCTCCAGCACGGCGATGGCTCGATCCCACTGTTTGGCGGTAATCAACAGCGCGGCCGCGTCGAAGTCCGCATTGGACCGAACCTTCGATGTCGGCGCCTCTTTCGACACCCGGAGAAAGTCGTCGACCGCACCGGTGCTGTCGCCTGCTTTGCTCTTCTGTTCGCCTTGCTTGTAAATCGCCGCGGCGAGCCGTTCCACGATGACCGCGCGTTCGGGGTCGCTGGGCGGCATGAGCGCCTGGGCGCTGTTGTACCCGGCTTCGGCTTTGTCGAATTGGCCTTGTTCGAATTCGGAATTCGCGATCACGGTCCAGGCGATTCTTTGCTTGGGCTGGTCGGGCGGCGGTGTTCGCGCCAGCAGTGTCTGCGCTGCGGCGACCGCGCGCGGGTAGTCCTTCACCGCGTACAGATCGGCGGCGGCGCGCGTGAGGACCTGAGCGGTCTCGGGGTGCTGCGGAAACGTTTGCGCAAATCTCAGCGAGCTGTCTGTGCCGCGGGCGTGCATCTTGGCCTTCGCATCGCCCGCCAACGCCTCTTCGTCCTTGCCATACGCCACGATCGCCGCATAGCCGGCGGCGCCCGCCTTCTCATGCGTACCGTACCCGTAAGCAGTGTGTTCGTACTCCTGCGCGGCTTCCAGATACTGCTTGCTCTCGAACAGCGTGTCGGCGAGCAGGAAATTCGTCGCGGCAGTCTCGGGATCATCGGGAAACGAGCTGATGAAGCTGCGATACCACTTCGCCGCCTCCTGATAATCCACCGCGTTCTTGGTGCGCTGCGCTTGCGCATGATAGTACTGCGCGACATCCTTCAAATTCGTTTTCAGTTCCGCCGCCACCACGGGCTCGCCCTGCGGGGTGCGGTTCTGCCAGTACGGCGTACCGTAACTGTAATCCTCGACGAACTCCTTTTTGCCCTGCAGTACCAATTGCGGGAAGCCGCCCTTCGAATACGCCTCGATGGCCTGCATCTGCAGAAGCGGTGCCTTCTCGTTGTTGCGGTCCTGTGACACGAAGGCGCGATAGGCGTCGGCGGCGTCCGTATACCGCTCTTTCTCGATGTACAAATCACCCAAACGCGCATACATGAGGTACGAATAGGGCCGGGGTTTGCGGTGCTTCACGAAATCGTCGATGCTCTTCGGGCCGTCAAGATAGGAAAACGTGATCGACATGACGCGAAACGTGTCCTCCACCAGTTCGCGATTCGGGCGGCTCAAGGTGTCGAGTTCGATCAATGCGGACGGGTCGCGCTTCGATACCAGCACCGAATCGAGGACGCCGGCGAATGAATCCAGGCTGCGCTCGTTCTCGCCTTGTTTGAACAAGGCCCAGCCGTGCTTGTACAAGCTTTGGTTGTAATAGGCGGACGTTCCGCCCACTTTGACCACCGCCTCGTACGCCGCTTGCGCCGCGGCATAAGACTTGGCGGAGAACAGGAGTTCACCGCGCCGGAACTGCGCCTCGTCCATGTAGCGGCTGTTGGGGTAGTTCGCCACCAGTTGGTCGAGCGCGGCGAGCGCCTTTTCCGGCTGCGCATTGAGTTCGTAGGCTCGCGCCAATTGATAAAGTACCGCGTCATTGCGCTCGTACTTGGGATAGGTTTTGAGCAGGGCGGCGTACAAATGGATGGCTTCCGTTGCGCGCAAGCCCTCGTTCGTCACGAGTTCGCGCTCGATGCGTTCGGACTCGGAGCTCTCCAGGTTCAGATCCCCCAGCCGGCGCAATGCCTCCGCGCGCAGCGCCGCATCACCGGCATTCAGATCGAGGAAGCGGCGATAGCTGTCCATGGCCTTGTTGGCATCGACGCCCTGGGGCGGATCGGAGTTCACTTCGACGTGCTGGCCCTCGAGGTCCTTGATGGTGGGCGGCGGCTTCTTCGCCGCAGCCTCCGCGGGCGCGAAGCTCGCGGCGCCGAGCAGCCCCAGCCAAACAGCGGCGAGCACGCCTGCGGCCGAGCGCTTCATGGAGTCGCCTTGGGCTTGGGCTGCGCGCCCTTGTCCGTGGCCTTGTCGTAGATGGCCGCCAACTCATAGCGGGCCTGTATCTGGTAGAGCTCGATTCGTTGCTTCTGTCCCTGTAGTTCGCGGATGGCGAGCGCTTGCAGGAAGCGATTTTGCCGTGCAGAGAGGTCGGCCAAGCGTTGCTGCAGTTCGTCCATGCGGGCGCGCACCGCGGTCACTCGCGCCGCGAAAGCGCCCGTGTTGGTGGGCACACCCAGCCGGGCCTGTTTGACCGACACCGCGCGCCGCTGCGTCTCCACCAGCGATGCCTCGAGTTCCTTGACCGAGCGGCGCTCATTCCATAAGCGGGCCTTGAAGCTCTCCGCCAGGCGCCAGTACATGACGCCCTTCAAGAGGCGTAGTCGGTCGCGCATGTCCCCCAGGTCCGGGTCGTCCGGGTGCGTGGCCACGTAGTCCTCTATGCGCTTCAAGCGGGCCCAATTTTGCTGCTCCTGCGGCGTACCGAGCGCAGCGACGTCGTTGGACTTCTCGATCTCGTTGATGCGGGATTCGAAATCGACGCGCCTCTTTGCCAGAGCGTCCAGATCCGTGGCCGCCATGACGGCATCCGCCTTCGGTACTCGCTCGTCGTAGGCCACCTGCCGCGTGTCCAACATGTCGTTGAAGGCGGATAGATTCTCGCGCCAATCTTCGAGGTTGCGGCTCATGAAACTGAGCTCGCGATAATTCTTCAAACCTTCCTGAAACTCGTTGCCGGCTAGCAGCTGGTACAAATAGCGCGATTCGGGCGCATTCGGCAACGTCTTGAGCTGCCAATACCACGTGAGCGTGTCCTTCTTGTCGTCGGTCATGAGCCGATCGAGCAAGTTGCCGCTGCGGATTTGCTCGGTCGAGTCGTCGATGCGCTTCAGCTCGGCATCGAAGGACTCGATGGCCGTGTTGTAAAACTCGGCGGCCTGACCGCTCGCACCCATTTGGTTGTAGGCGTAGGGAACCGTGAGATAGGACTCCTGGACCGCCGAATCGAGCAAATCGCGCTTGCGCAGCGCAAGCCAGGGTACCAAGGCTCGTTTGAAGTCCCCGAGTGCCGAATCGGCCCAACCGACGCCCAGCAGGGCTTTGCTGGAATAGGGGCCATCCAGGCGAACCCGCTCCAGTATCGGCCGCGCCTCGGCGGCGCGCTCGGCCTGCAGCAATGCAAACCCCAAGGCGAGGTTCGCTTTGTCCCGCAGGGACAGCAACTCCTCGCTCGACGTATCCAGACGGCCCACCTGGTCGAGATGGGCGATTGCATCCGCCAGACGGCCCTTGCGCACCAACGCGACGCCGAGGTTGAACTGCGCATAGGCGGTCCAGTCGGGGGGTCCGCGCCACGCACTCAAGGCGGCAATGGCGTCATCGTAGCGTTCCTCACGCAACATGAGCTGCGCCAGGAGCATGTAGCGCTCGGCGCTGATGCGCGGCTGCATCTTGTCCGAAACCTGCCGCAGGGCGCGCTCGGATTCCTGCAGATAGCCGCGCTGATACCAAACCTTGCCGAGATAGAACCAAGCCTTGTTGCGCACCGCCTCCGAGGTGTTCGCATTCAACAGTTTCTCGAAGATATTGCCCGCCTCGACGTGCTCCCCCAAGGACAGGTACAGGCCGCCCAGCAGCAGCTCTGCCTCGCCTTGAGTGTTGGGCAGCCGCTGCAGCTGCCGGGCGGCCAGCAAGCGCGTGATGGCATCGAAATAATCGTCCTGATAGAAGTAAAACAGGACGTCGCCATAATGAAGGTCTTTGACGTCCTGAGGAGCCAGGCCGTCGGGATCCGGTTTGACGTTTTTGCTCCAGGCATGCCCCGGCGAGAGCGCCAGCAGCAACCCGCTCAACGCCAGCGGCCGAAGCTTTTGAATGAAGTGCTGCACTGCTACGCGCGTCATCAATCCCAATCTTTGATCTTGAACTCGGGCTGGTGCTTCGTGACGCGATCCGTGATCTTGAGTTCCAGGTACTTTGCGCCCACGCCCTTGTCGAACGTGATGGTGGCACCCCGCTTGTAGTCGCGTTCCACCGGGCCCTTTCCGGTGAAGAAGGCTACCAGTTCATGCTTGCCGACCTTGAGATTTCCGAGATAGATTTCCTGGACACCACCCTTGAGGAGCGCTTCGGCTTCGCGCGTCGTGTAGAGGTAGTTCTTGACCTCCTTGTTGTCGATCTTGAGCATCACGGAGTCCAGTGCAAAAAATGCACCGACGTCCATGGATACGTAGACGGCCACCTGGGTGTTGGCCGGGAACAGCAGTTCTTCTTGAAGGACGAAAAGATCCTTGTTCAGGTCGATCACGTCCTTCTTCATTCCCTGCACTTCTTGATCGAGGGTCTTGAAGTCGGCGGCGGGCGCGTCCGCTGACGCCGCAGGGGGCGCATCCGCTGCGGGGATGGGGGCTGCCGCGGCGGGCGCTTGCGCGTCGGGCGAGGCCGCAGCACCGGCTGCGGCGGCGGGCATTGCAGGGGCCATCGCCATCCATGCGCAGGCCGCCCATGCGCAGAGCGACATGCCGCCGCGCAACACCACTGAATCAGTTCGACGCTTGAAATTCATAACAGACCCACGTTTATTCGCGCAGCAATTCGCGTATTTTATCAAGGTACGCGCGATCATCGCCCGGCTTAAAGCCGACGTTCGCATAGCGCACTACACCCGAGCGGTCCACCAAGATCGTCATGGGCATCTTTTGGAGTAGATAATCTCGGCCGATGTTCGAAGTCGTGTCGAACAGAATTGGATATCCGACTTTCATCGCACTGGCGAACTCATGCGCGCGCCGCGCGTCCTCGTCCACCGACACACCGAGCACCACCAGGCCGGCACGGGTATAGGTGGTATGGATTCTATCGAGCGCCGGCATCTCCTGGCGCGAATCGCCCGCCCACCGGGCCCAGAAATTGATCAGCACCACTTGGCCACGGTACTCCGACAGGCGCAGGTTCCTACCGTCCATGCTCCGCAGTACGAAATCGGGCGCCTCCTTGCCCATCAGTGTCGGAGCGGCGGCCGGGGCAGCCGCCATCAACAACGCGCTCAAGGCCAACGCGCAGGCAAACGGACGGGTACCCATGCGGCGTCTCACCGCATCGTTCTTGTGCTAATCGACCGCAAGCGCGCCCTGTTCATACCTTATGCAAAATCGCACAATGGGAGCCGCAGTGTCAACGCAACTCGGTTCAACCGGCAATCCTGCCATTGACCAGCCCGGCAAGCGGTTGGAAGGCGATCAACGCGTCGAGGGCCGTGCCGCTGCCCAAGGTATTGTTCAAATTGGGCGACGGATAGAGCGTGGGGAATTGCGCCTGCGCGCCGTGCAAGGCCATGTAGTTGAGCACCACCGTCTGCGCCAGATTGAACACGTTGTTTCCCGCCGGACTGCCGGTGGTGTTCAAACCGCCGTCTGGGTTGAAATAGCCGATCTGCAGGCTCTTCTCCGGGCTGCTTTGCGCCGGCTGGGGCTTGCCGGCGGGGTTGTACACCAGGAAGTACGTTGCCGCCGTGTTTTGATTGTCGCCCGTCCAAACGCCCTTGCCGCGCCCGGCCGTCGAACTGTCGATCATCCCGCTGCTCGCGAGCGAGCCGTCGCTGAACACATAGATCATCACCGGCTTGCCGACGCGCGCGGCGTATTCCAAACAGGCGCCGATGCAATTGCCGACGTTGAAGTCCTTGCCTTCGCCATCGGCCCGATTGCCCGAATGATAGTCGAAGCCGCCCATCTCGATGGTCCCGGCGGCGGCGTTGCCGTCGATCACGAGCTTCATGACCGCGGCGGTCTTTTGATAGTCCGAGTTGCTTTGGTATTCCGCGGTCGTGAAGATCCCGCCGGCGCCTACGATCTTGGGGTCGACGTCCGGGTTCACGGCGGCCGGGTCGTTGTAGCGGTCGACGATGTACGCGGCCTTGGTGTAGCCGCAGGTCTGCGTCTTCATTGCCGCCGCATTGGCGGTCGAATCCGCATAGGCGGTTACGCTGCCGTACTTCGAATCGCTGATGCGCTTCATCGATTCCATGACGTTGGTCACGTCGCTGGCATTCGGCAGCAAGGTACTGAGCTGCCCGGTGTTGACCAGGCCCTTGCTGTCCGACGAGCTCGAGATTTTCACCGGCGTGGCGCTCGGTATCACCATGGTCGGCGGCGCCATCGAACTGCCGCCGGAAGTCGAACTCGTCGAACCGATGAGATCGAGCAAGCCGCCGCGCGCACCGAACTGATAGACGCCGTACATGGGGTTGTGCGGGTTGGTATTGGTATCGTTCTGCGACAGTGCCGGTATCACCGTGCCGTTGGTATTGGCCATGGCCGAAGCGCCCGTGCGGGCCTTGATGCCGCGCAGATGCGCGCTGTCGGTGTGAAACCGCAGGCCGAACGTGCTGTCGATGAAGTTCCCGGTGGTGCTCGGGCTGGGCACCATGGTACCCGGCAGACCCAGTTTGCTGTACCCCGCGACGGACAGGAAATCGAGCTGTCCTTTCGGCCCGCCGACCAACACGTTCGAGCCGGCAATGTTGCCGCCGCCCGCCAGATCGAAGCAGATGAAAGGGATCTTTCCCGCGCCGGTGGTAATGCCGCAGGCGCTCACGGCGCTTTGAATGTCCGCCGCGAGCGCGGCGTGCGCGGCGCGCGGGTTGGCCAGCAGGCCGAGCAGCGAAGGACCCAGTACGGTCGCGGCCCCGGTGAGAAAGCCCTGCGCCACGAATTCGCGCCGCGTCCGGGGCCGGGAATGATCCGGGTGTCGGAACGGTTCGTTGGGGCCGAGAGCCTTGGGCAACTTGCGCATAAATAAAGACCTCTTGAAATTCTTCTACTCGCTCAGTCGATCAACATGTCGGAGCTGCCGAGAGCGGCTGCGCATGCGGCGGCGGTCACGGCCAGGGTGCGCGCCGTGGTATTGCACGCCGTGGTCGCACACAGCGTCCCTATCAAGGTGTTGAGTTCCGTCGTCGCGGTGGAGGCCGCCGGTTGGGTCGACAATCCGCTGCCGAGTACACGCGCCGCCAGAGCGCTGCTCACCTGATTGGCACCGCCCGGATAGGTCGACGCATTCAACGTCACGCCCGGAAGCAGCTGCGCGGCCAGTGCCGGCGTGTTCACCGCCACATTGCAGTACTGGATGGCGAGCTGCGCGATGCCGACCTGGTTGGCCGAGGAGAAGCTCTCCAGCGTCGACACGGCCGGCAATTGTTGCTGCACGGCCTGATAGGTGCTGAATACCGCCGACTGTGTGGTCGGCACGCCGGTGAGCGCCGACAGGCTGGAATTGATCTGCGCAAAGGTGCGCACCCCGACGGCGGCCACCGGCGCCAAATCGACGGGCGCCGCCGAGACCGGCGTTGGCTCCGTGGTGACGTGCGTCGCCGTTCCGAGTTGGTCGAAGCTCAGGAAAAACTGATCGACCAACGGGCCGCTCTGGATGGCGATTACCGTGCCGATGGTCGACAGAACCTCGCCCTGCGACGTGTATTTCCCCGCGGTAACGGTGGTGTTGAGCGGAATATAGGCCTGGCCCACCGTGGGAATCGTACCGTTGATGCCGATGCGTATACCCTTCACCACGACGTTGTCCGGGGTCACCGTCGAGTCGAGCGAAATGAACGTCGGCTGGGTGAACAGGTAGCCCGCACTGTCGTACTGGCTCGCGGTCATCATGACGTAGCTCTTGGAGACCCCGGTGATCGCTTCCACGTTGAACAGCAGGTAGAAGCGCTGCCCGACGCCCGCGTTGAAGTTCTGCGTGATCTGTGCCGCCGTCAGCGCGCGATCGTGGATGGCGACGAACTTGATGAGGCCTTGCCAGGAGCGATCGCCGGACACTTCGTTGCCGAGCACCAGAGCAAAGGTGGCATCCCAATTGGCGATGGTGCCGCCCTTCTGCGGATCCGTGACGCCGCTGTTCACGCCATTGACGTAGATCTGACGGCCGTTGATGGGATCGTAGGTGAGCACCACATGCTGCAAGGAGGCCTGCAGCAGCATCGCGGCCATCGGCGTCTGCAACTGCGCCATGCCGTTGAGATCGGAATCCGAGCTGCGCATCAGGAAGTCGTACTGTTGATTGGTCTGGCCGAGCGTGAAATTGCGCACGGTGTCGCCGCCCGAATAGCTGACCATGTAGGACTTGTCCGCGGCGACCAGCGCAGGCGCCACCCATGCCTCCACCGAGTATTCGCCGGTGGCCTCGATCAGGTCGTGAATTTTCTTGCTCGAGGAGGTCGCGGCCTGGGCCTTGCCGCCGGCGCCCACCAGAATGCCCCAGCCCCCGGCCCAGGTGACGCTGCCGGAGAGGGTGAGGTCCGCGGACGGGTCGACGCCGCTGGTATCGAAGGCCGTGAGGCCGGTGCCGGTCTGGAATTCGTACTTGGCGATGACGTTGGTATCGAAGCGGTTGGCGCCGCTCGCCACCGTGCCCTGCGTCAACCCCAGGGCCTTGCTCACGACCAGCGAGGAATCGACGCTGCTCACCGGCACCATGTTGGCGAAGGCTTGGATGGCCGCCAGCATGCTTGCCGCATTATCGCTGCACTTGCTCCAGCAGTTGTGATTTTCATTGAGCAGCCGCTCGTAGAATCGCGAGTTGGCCGGGGTATTCAAGTCCATTTTCGGGATGGCCGCCTGGTATGCCTGATTGACGTCGGAGGATGCGAAGTACGGCGACTGCGGTGTCGAGGCATTGGGCGAGTGGCATTTGGAGCAGTACGCCGTCAGCAGCGGGTACACCGTGGTGCTGAAATCGCTGGGCGAGGCCGGGAAGTTGCGGCTCTGGCCGACGGAGTAGCTTTGTGGTGCCACCAACTGCACCTGAGTTCTCGCGGTGCCCGTCGCCCCGGCCCAGTTGGAGATCCAGGTAGTCAAGATCTGGCCGCAGGCACTGGGGTCCGACAACCAGCAGTTGTGGCCGCCGCTCACCTTGACGACGACCCGCGAGGTAGAGGGCTGCTGCAGATTGACCACGGTGTTGGCCTGGGCGTAGGCCAGGTTCACATCGTCGCTGCGGGCGAAGTTGGGCATTTGAGCGGGCGATGTCGCGTTATGGCATTGGCCGCACCGATTCTGCACCCGAACGTTGTTCCAGAAGTTCACCGAGAACGCTTGTACGTCGGCAGTGGCCGGCGAGGGTCCGGTGTAGGCGCTTGCCGAACTGGTCGGAGCGACCGCGGCGGTCGCCGTGGTGGCCGGTCCGCCGCCGCTGCAAGCGCTCAGGACGAGGGCCGCGGCGAGAATCAACGAGCCCCAAATGCGCGTGGCGTTCATGCTCAATTCCCCATGCAATAAACGGCCGCATCGGCGAAGACCTGCCGCAGTTTGTAGCCGTTGGATTTGAACGCCGCGGTCATGGTTGCGACCTGCGTTCGATCGGCCGTGTCGCTGGGAGCGCGGAAACATACATATTTGAAGACCCGCGTGACTTGGCAGCTCGCGAACGCCTGGCTACCGGCCAGTTCTTGGCCCAGGGATTTCGCTCCCTGCCCGCTGCCCGATTGAGCGGAGTCCCATCCCAGGAGTTGATTGACGCCGCCGCGCCAGCGATTGTCCCAGTGGTCGTCCGGAGTGACGTAGCCTTGGGGAAAATTCGTGTTGTTGATGAAATACTTCGGCTGTACCTGCCCCGCGGTATAGACGATCCGGCCGTTGGAACTCGCGGTGGTCGGATCGGTGTTGTTGAAGTTGTAGTAGGCGAAGGCCTGCGCCATGGGGTCCATGCCGCTGTGGCAGCCGATGCAATTATTCAAGAACAAACTGCTGTCGCCGCCCGGACTGCGGGTCACGTCCTGGCGGATGCGGTCGGGCGGCCGGGTGGTGTCCATGATGGTCTGAAGGTCGTCGCACAGGTGATTCATCATGGTGAAACGAAACATGGCGCGATTGGTGCCATTGATGAAAAAGGCGCTGGCCGCGCCGCGCGTCGTCATTACGCCGGCGGTGGCCGCGGCGGGCACGCCCGTCAAGGCCGATTGCGTACTGGAGACCAAATGCGCCTTCAGATCCGCGCCGTCGGCATCCAGGGCCTCGTACATGTCGTTGTTGGCCGGCGAGTAGGCCGGCACGTTGGCCGCGGAGTCGGCGATGTACACGAGGTCCGCGGAGAGCAAGGTATTGAACGGCACATCGTCCCGCACCATGCCGACCACGGTGGCCGTGTAGTCGTTGAGCGGCGCGAACACCGTTTGATCCCGGTTGGTCCACGGCGTCGCGAGGTTTCGGATGGTGTTGTTGTAGAATGCGGGATCCTGGGTCGCCAGCAGTGCCGCGCTGTTGGGATCCGTTTGCGTCATTTGGGTAAGGATGGTGTCCGATGCGGGTACGCCGGCGATGCGATCATACATTCGCTTCGCTTGATCCTTGGTGGGATTGGCCGCGAGCGCGCCGGCGCTCGCGATCGCCAGCATGGCCATGCAGGCGAGGCTGCGGATTGCCGCGCCCTTGCGGACCGCCGCTCCATTCCAATTCGGTTCTGCCATCCCATTCTTCATATGCCCACTCTTCATGTGTACGACACTCGCGTGAGTCGTGATATCGACGTGCCGCGAATATACGCAGTCGAAAAACCAGAAAGTAATGTCTCGTCCGCACGACGTCGGCGATTCGCGACATTCACAAGCGGTCCTCACCGGCCCTATCCTGCCTCGCGATTCGATGCCGTCCACGCTGCCGGGGACAGAGAAACGGAAGTGCGGAAGTTCTTCTGTGAGTGCGTTAACAGAACCAGCACGCACATGCGACGAAGATGAGATATGAGGCCCATTAAGTTCAATTGCGTCGTACACTTTCGTTCAACTGCGACGCGGCGCCCGCCACCGATCGCCGGAACCGCAGCGGCGCGCGAGGATCGACGACCATGAACATTTTCCGTCACTGTGACATCGGTCACGGTCTATTGAGGCTCGCCGCCCTCGCCCTGCCGCTGCTGGTCGCAGGCTGTAGCAGCGGCGTCAGCGACCATGCCCCGGGTCTCGCCGGGACCCAGACCGCGGATCCGGGCACGTTCTCGTATCCTCTGGCGTACATCAAACGGCCGCCGCCCAAAACCGACATCGACGTCCGTGATCTCATCACGTCCACCGCGGGAGGCGACCTGTATATACGCGATCAGGCCAGCGCCGGCGCCGCCGAAACCAACGTGACCGCCTCGATCACCAAGGGCACGGGCGACGTGCGCGATCTCGACGTGTCGGTGGACGGCAAGAAGCTGGTGTTCGCGTTGCGGCTGACGTTGAACCCGAATAAGCCCAACACGGATGTAACCCAGCCCAATTGGAAGATCTACGAATACGATGCAACCACCAAGAAAGTAACCCAGCTCACCAACGACGACACGACGGCCGGCCACGATGTGAGCCCGCATTACCTGCCCGACGGGCGAATCGTGTTCGCATCGACCCGCCAGAGCGCCACGCAGGCCCTGCTCATCGATGAAGGGCGTCCGCAGTACGCGGCTCAGACCGACGATCGGAAACAAGCCATATTCCTGCTGCACGTGATGAACGCCGACGGCACGAACGTCCATCAGATCAGCTTCAACACCAATCACGATTTCGCGCCGTCGGTGCTGGCCAACGGCCAGATCGTCTTCTCGCGCTATGAATCAATCAACGGCGACCAGATCAGCTTGTATCGCAGCAATCCCGACGGTACCGCGCTCGAGCTCTACTACGGCGAAAACAGCCATGCCACCGGCGCCGATATCGCCGGCACGAACACCAATGTGATCCAATTCCTGAACGCGCGGCAAATGGCCAACGGGAAGTTGCTCGCCATCGTACGGCCGTTCCTCGGTACGCAGTTGGGCGGTGACCTGGTGCAAATCGACGCCGCCGGTTTCGTCGAGATCAATCAACCCGCCACCCCCACCGGCGCCGCCGGCACGGCGCAGACCAGTGCGACCACGCTCGGCGTGACCACCGACGCGGACAAGCCCTCCCTGGGCGGTCGTTTCGCATCGGCGTTCCCGCTGCTCGACGGCACCAATCGGCTGCTGGTGAGCTGGGCTCCCTGCCTCGTCCTCAATTCGACCGTCACCCCGGCGACCACCAGCGTGTGTACCACCGCGAATACCAGCGGCGCCAATGTGCAAATGGCGCCGCCCCAGTACACCATTTGGACCTACGACATGGATGCCGGCACCTTGAGCCCGATGTTGTCCGCCCAGTCGGGCACAACCATCGTCGACCCGGTCATCCTGAAGGCCCGTACGGCTCCTACCTACATTCCGGACTTCGCGCCCACCGGCGCCGCGGCCGTGCTGGCCAACAACGCCAACGGCGGAATCGGCGTGCTCGCGATCCGCAGCGTGTATGACTTCGACGGTGTCGATACGGTCCCCACCGCGACCGGCAACGCGGCGCTGCCCAACATCGCCGCCCTCGCCGATCCGAAACAGGCCACCGCGGACCAGCGCCCGGCGCGCTTCATTCGCATCGAGAAGGCGGTGGAAATTCCGGATAAGACGGTGCGAAAGATCAACAACTCCGCCTTCGGGCCGGCGGGCATGGGTATGCGCGAAATCCTCGCCTATGCGCCCGTCGAGCCCGATGGTTCGGTGAAGGTGGAGGTACCGGCCAACGTGCCCTTCACCATCGACATCCTGGACAAGAATGCGCGGCGCATCGGCGCGCGGCATACGAGCTGGCTCCAGCTGCGCCCCGGCGAAACGAAAACCTGCAACGGCTGCCACACGGCCGGCAGCAAGAGCACCCCGTCGCACGGCCGCACCGGATTGACCGCCTCGGTCAACGCAGGCGCGTCCGCCGCGGGCGCCGTGTTTCCCGACACGGCGGCGAGCTTGCCCGCCGCAAACGCCGGCGACACCATGGCGGACACTCGCGCGTCGAACACCTGTCAAACCGGGTCCACCGACTGCTCGGAGGTACCCAGCATCGATGTCATCTACACCGACGTGTGGACCAATCCGGCCGCCGCGGGCCGGGCTGCCGATTTAACGTTCTCGTATCTCTATTCGGACCTGACCACGCTGCCGCCCACCGTGAACAACTCGGCGAACACGAATGCCCACTGCAAGCAATGGGATCCCCTGTGCCGCAGCACCGTCCATTATCCCTTGCATATCCAATCTCTGTGGAGCTTCACGCGGCCGAGCACGGTGCCGGGCGATCCGACGCCGGATCACACCTGTATGCTCTGTCACAATGCGCTGAGCGCGGCGAACGCCATTCAAGTCCCCGCCGGCCAACTGGATTTGACGGCGACCGCGTCGACCGTCGACCCCACGGTGGTGACCTCTTATGAAGAACTGTTGTTTGCACATAACGAACAGACGCTTAATATGGGCGCCTTGCAAGATTTGTTGGTGTCCGTGCCCGGCCCCCCGGACCCGGTGACGGGGTTGCCGACCACGGTCATGGTTCCGGTGTCATTGGCGCCGCCGATGGTCGCCGGCAGCGCGGGCGCTTCGGTTGCGAAATTTTTGAGGATGTTCGACGGAACCTATCATGACCCGACCCTCGATCACACGGGCTTCTTGAGCAAGGCGGAGTTGCGTTTGATCACAGAATGGCTGGACATTGGCGCCCAATACTATAACGACCCCTTCGTCGCGCCGGCTGCGAATTGAACTGATGCGACGCCTGTTCGCGCTATTGCTGCTGTTGCAGGCGTTCAATTTCAGTGCTGCCTCCGCGAAGGCACCGCTCCTTGAAGTGATCGTTACCGATCCGTTCCTGGAAATGCACAGCGGCCCCGGCCGCGGCTACCCGGTCGTCTACGTGGTGGGTCGCGACGATTCCGTAACCGTGCTCTACAGCCGCACCGACTGGTACAAGGTGCGCACGCTCCGCGGCCAGGAAGGCTGGGTGCGGCGCGCCGACCTGATGCGCACCTTGCTCGCGTCGGGCGAACCCGCGCCCATACCGCCATATCCTGATTTCGCGAGCCATCGATGGGAGGTGGGCGCAGGCTATGGCGTCTTCAATCATCAGAACCTGGTCACCGGTTACGTCGATTTCGGGCTCACCGAGAGCCTGGATGCCGAATTCGTGATACAGCAAGCCTTCGGCACCATCGATAACCGGTACGTCAGCACCATCGGGCTGCGTCATACCTTCATCCCGGAATGGAAGTGGTTCTCCCCCACGGCCGGCATCGGCGCCGGATATCAATACATCGACGACAAGGTACCGCCGAAGCCGCTCGAGACGCACAATCAAATGGCCTACGTGTCCCTGGGGGCGCGCGGCTTCATCACCCGACGTTTCATGTGGCGTGCCGACTGGCGCAAATACGATGTCTTCACCAGTCAAAACCAGAATGAGGAACCGCAAGAATGGAAATTCGGCTTAGCAGTGTTCTTCTAGCCGCGGCACTGCTCTCCGGCTGCGGCTGGTTTCACCGCGGCGAGAAGCCATCGACCGAGGTCGTCGTCGATCAGCCGGCGGGAGAGCCGTCCATCATCGAACCCCAGGTCAATCGCCGCGTCGTCAAGACACCGAAGGTCAAGGCCAAGGACATCGAATTGGGCGCCTATTTCGGTGCACTGAGTATTCAGGATTTCGGGACCAATCCGGTGTACGGCGTACGGGCGGCGTATCACGTGTCGGAGGACATTTTCGTCGAAGGCTACTTGGCGCGTTCGAAGGCCGGCACTACCAGTCTCGAAGATGTTTTTCCGACCATCACGGTACTGAGCGACGCTGGGAGACGCTTCACGTATTACGACCTGGACTTGGGCTACAACGTACTGCCGGGCGAAATATTCCTCGGCCGGGGTCATGCCTTCAATTCGGCGCTCTACGTAACGGTGGGCATGGGTGACGTGAAATTTGCCCAAAAGGATCAATTTGCGCTGAACTTTGGCCTCGGCGACCGCCTGTTGGTAACCGACTGGCTGGCCGTGCATCTGGATGTTCGAGATCACGTGTTCGAGACCGATCTGACGGGCCGCACGAAAAACGTCCACAACATCGAAGCCACACTCGGCTTCACCACGTTCTTCTAGACATTGGCTGCATTCATCAGGAGAGATCGATGCCAGGGACTACCGCAAAATTCTTGAAATGTTGCGCGCTCACGGCCATTGCCTTGGCGGGCTCGGCGCTTGCGGCCGATGCCGGGGGCCCCGCTCCGGCGTTTACACTCACGGCTCTTACCGGCCAGCAAGCCGCGCTGAGCCAGTACAAGGGACAAGTCGTCATGGTCAATTTTTGGGCCACCTGGTGCGGACCCTGCCAGCAGGAAATGCCGCTGCTCGATCAGATGTACAAGAAGTACAAGCCGGCGGGCTTCACGCTGATCGGCGTCAACGTCGATAAAGAGGCCCCCGCGGTCAAGGATCTGATGGCCCGCAAGCCGGTGAGTTTTCCCGTGCTGCTCGATCCGGCCAACCAGGTGAGCAAGGCATATCACGTCGATGAAATGCCGAGTTCCGTGCTCATCGATCGCAAAGGCGAGATACGCTACATTCACCGCGGCTATCGCCCGGGCGACGAAAACGAGTATCAGGATCGCATCCGTCAATTGATTCGCGAGTAGCCATGATTAAATTGCTTCGGGTATGCGTGGTTGGCTTGGCACTGGTTCAGGCGGCGTGCAGCATTCAACCTTGGGTCAAGCCGTATGAGCGTGATCGCCTGGCCGATCCGATCATGTCGTGGGACCGGGATGCCATATCGGGTGCGTATCTCGATCATATTTACGACTCCCGAGAGGGATCCCGGGGTGCCACCGGCACCGCCGGCGGTGGCTGCGGCTGCAATTGAAGCGCCCCATCATGCGGATTCCGCCCTTTCGCACGCTCGCTCGACTGATCTCCACCGCAGCTCTGCTGATCGTGGGCGCGGCCGGCGCGGCCGTTTTGCCCGACGACCGCGCCGACGTCTTTTACAGCGACTACAAGGGCGGCGGGATGAACATCACCGGAAAATCCGTTCTCGTACGCAAGAAATTCACCGAGCAGTTTGCGTTAGAGGGCAACTATTTCGTCGACACGGTGAGCGGCGCTTCGGTGGACGTCCTGAGCCAGGCGAGCGTCATCAAGGATGAGCGCAAGCAAAAAAGCATTTCGCTCGACTACATCCACGATAAGACTCAATACAACCTGTCGTACATGAACAGCGCCGAGCGCGATTACATCTCCAACACGACTCACTTCTCGCTCAGCCAGGATATGTTCGGCGACCTGACGACCGTGTCACTCGGCTTCACCGACAGCCGGAATAAGATCGGCGAGAACAACGGTACCGCCTTCAAGCCCAAGGTCGCCTGGCTGGGGCACGCGTACAGCCGCAGTTTCGAGGGCGGATTGTCCCAGGTCATCACCAAGAATCTGATTTCCGGCGTCACTGTCGAAGTGATCACGGACGAAGGGCTGCTGAGCAATCCGTACCGCTCGATTCGATACCGCACGCCCGGGGACGGAATCGGCTATGCATTGGGGTCTCAGATCTATCCCAACACCCGCACCAGCACCGCGGCCGAAGCCCGCGCCAAGTACTACCTGCCCTATCGAGCGGCGGCTTCCGCTTCGTACCGGTACTTCACCGATACGTGGGGGATCCGGGGGAAAACCGCCGAATTGGGGTACACCCAGCCTCTGAGCAATCTATGGACCCTCGAGGGCCGATTGCGGTACTACAGGCAGGGCCATGCCAGTTTTTACCGCGACTTGTTTCCGTTTGCCGGCTCGCAAAATTTCGAGGCACGCGATCAGAATCTGGCCGCATTGACCAACACCACCCTGGGTTTCAAAGCCACCTATGCTTTCCTGCCCGACGGGTGGAAGATGTTCAAGCGCGGTACGGTCACCGCAGACATCAGCCGCATGCGCTTCAAGTACAGCGATTTTCGCGACATCAGGGACTATCAACCGCCGGCTTATACCGGGCCGGTGGGCGATGAGCCCTTGTATAAGTTCGACGCAACCGTGTATCAGATCTACGTCTCCATGTTTTTTTGATGGGGCGCCCCCGCGCCCGGTGCCGCTACTCCGGGTGTCGGCACGCCGCCCGCCCGTCCGCCGGAACTCGCGAGGTCGCGCCACCACACCAACAGCATCGGAGCCAGCGCCGCAATGATGGCTGTGCTATCCGCCACCCAATCCCAGAAATCTCGATCCCGGTGCACCAGGGGCAGGCCTTGCACGTATTCGATCAAGGCCCCGAACCCCGACAGCAACGCCGCTATCCAGATGAGCTTGCGCGTCGGGAAGGCCGCCGCGGCCAGGCCCGTCAATCCGTAGAAGGCGATGAAATGCTCGGCCTTGTCCCAAGGCACGAGCTGCAGCGCGTGCTGCGGGGGGATCACAGCGCTGTAGAAAGTAAACGACAGGGCAGCGAAGAAGGCCAGCTTGGCCAAGCCGGCGAGCAGCGGTATCTTGAGCACGGAATATCCAAAAGCGGTCAGCTTAGCAAAGTGATGCCGCGAGTGTACTGGCCGCTGCGTTGCGCACCCGCACGCCGATCGCGGGGAAATCGGTGAAGAATCCGTCGATGCCCATGGCCAAATAGCGCTCGATTTCGGCGGCCAAATTGCCGTGGTCGGCAGCCCCGCTGCCAATTTTGAGATTGGCCGGCAGGAATTCGTTCTCCGCCCGGAACGTCCACACGTGTACCGCCAAGCCCAGCGCATGCGCCGCAGCCACGGATTCTGGGGTTGCCAGCGACTTGGCAATGCCAATCGCATCCGCGTACTGCGCAATTATTCGCATGTCTCCCAACTCGTGCTCGAGCAGCTGCACCAGCGGCAAGCGGGTCATGCCGCTCAGTTGTCGCAGGTTGTTCGGGTCGAAGGACTGGATGAAGACGGGCGAGCCCTCGCGGCCATAGCCGAACCGCTCCAGGGTCTGCAGGACGAGTTGTTCCTGCTGCAGTCCGATGGCGGCAAAATGGGCGGGGTGCTTGGTTTCCGGATAAACGCCGAGTGGGGGTTCGGTTTGGCGGAGCGCGTTCGACTGCGCTGCCAATTGCAGAATTTCATCGAATGTAGGCACCAAGAGCCGGCCATCGAACGCGCAATTGCGCGGCCTCAACTCCGGCAGCCGCTCGCGGGCACGCAGCGTCTTGATCTCCGCCAGCGTGAAGTCCTCGGTGAACCAACCCGTCATCGTTTCGCCGTCGACGACCTGGGTGCGCCGTCGAGCAGCAAATTCACGGCGCTCCGCCACATCGGTGGTACCGCCAATCTCGTTCTCATGGCGAGCGATGAGCACACCATCTCCCGTCATGACCAGATCCGGCTCGATGTAATCCGCGCCCTGCTCGATGGCGAGCCGATAACTCTCGAGAGTATGTTCGGGACGCTCTCCGCTCGCACCGCGGTGCGCTATGACAATGGGTGTAGGCAAGAGTCCCTCGACCGACGGCGAATGAATCTAGTCTAGCGCAAGCGCAGCCGGGCCGAAGCCCCCCGCGCGGGGAGGCCTCGGCTACAGAAGCCCCGCTGCCTACGCTCTAGCGCGGCGGCGCCAGCGGTGCAAGGCTCGACTCGTGGGCCGACATGAGCATGTTCGTGCCCGGTACCCACGGTTCCCGCTGTTGCGCTTCCTCGCTGCGCCGGTCAGCCCGCACCGAAGTCGGCTGTGCCGCGAACGCGGCGCCGATGGCAAAGGCCGCGGCCGCGGTCATGACTACTTTTCGACGGTACATGGGACTACACGCTACGCGGCGGATTAGCGCCCGGCGAGTCGGTCAGCGCCAGCCGCGGCGGGTTCGCGCCCGGCGAGTCGGTCAGCACCAGCCGCGGCGGATTAGCGCCCGGCGAGTCGGTCAGCACCAGCCGCGGCGGGTTCGCGCCCGGCGAGTCCGCCAGCGCAAAAGCAGAAGTGGTGACTGCGCAGCATGCGGTCAAAGCAAGTAGACTAAACTTCATGGGAGTAACTCCGTTGTGGTTGGGTACGCGGACAGGGAGACCGCCACGCAAATGGTGATCCCTACTGGTAAAAGCGACGCCGAGAGGCGAATCCCCTCACGCCGCAGTGCGACAAATCACAACGAGCAGACGCGGGCCCTCGATGCGAGGGACGGCGCAGACCGGCAAGGATCTGGTTCGAACGACGAGAGACCTGCTATGCAAGTCCCCGCAAATTTCACTCAACTGCTGACCGAGTGGAGAACGGGCCAACCGCAGGCGCTGGAGCGGCTGACCCCGCTCGTCTACGACGAGCTACGCCGACTTGCCCGCAACTACATGCGCACCGAGCGGGGAAGCCATACGCTGCAAGCCACCGCCGTGGTGCACGAAGCGTTTTTGCGGCTCATTCAGGCCAACGTACCGCTGCAGGACCGGACGCATTTCTTTGCGCTCGCCGCCCGGCTGATGCGCCGCGTACTCGTGGATCATGCCAAGTCACGCGCGCGCACCAAGCGCCATGCCGGCACCAAAGACGCCGTTGTCGGCGATGCGGATTCCGCACCTGCAAGGAATATGGATGTCATCGCTCTGGACGATGCGCTGGGGAGCTTGGCGCAGCTCGAACCTCGCCTCGCGCAAGTCATCGAATTGCATTACTTCGGGGGCCTGACCTACGATCAGATTGCGCAGGCGGCTGGCGCGTCGGCGGCCACCGTGCACCGCGACATCCGGCTTGCCCGCGCTTGGTTGCTCAATGAAATCGGCTCGCGCCGCGGCACATGACCTCGCGCGCGCGCTGGCAGAAGATTCAATCGCTCTTCGAGGAATTCGCCGACACTCCTCCGGCGCAGCGCGCGGCTCGCTTGGCGGACTCTTGCAAGGATGACGCCGAGCTGCGCCAAGTCGTCGCCTCGCTGCTGGCGTCGGACCAAAGTACCGAGGATCCGTTCCCAAACGCAATCGGGGAAGTAGCCGAGTCGCTGCTGGAGGAACATCAGGATCGCCTGCTCGGCACGCGCATAGGCCCGTATCGGGTGGTATCCATTCTCGGGCACGGCGGCATGAGCACGGTCTACCGGGGCGAGCGTGACGACTCGCAATATCAGCAGACCGTGGCCATCAAGGTGCTGCATCACGCCACACTGCATCCGAGATTGCGCAGCCGTCTTCACAGCGAGCGCCATATATTGGCGACCCTCGATCACGCATCGATCGCGAGGCTCATCGACAGCGGCGACCTCGACGACGGCACGCCCTACCTGGTGATGGAACACGTCGAGGGGGAACCCATCGACGTGTATTGCGACAGCCGCAACCTTGCCGTGCGGGACCGCCTGGAATTATTCGTGCAAGTTTGCGGCGCGGTTCAATACGCCCACCGCAACCTCGTCGTTCATCGGGATATCAAGGCCGGCAATATTTTCGTGGCGGGCGACGGCACCGCCAAGCTGCTCGACTTCGGCATAGCCAAATTGCTGGCACCGGAGAGTCTGTCGCACACGCTGCCGGTGACGCGCCTGCAAGAGCGGATATTGACTCCTGAAAATGCAGCGCCCGAGCAGGTTCTGGGCAGACCCATTACGACCGCCACGGACATCTACTCGCTGGGCGTGTTGCTCTACCAACTCCTCACCGGCCGCTCCCCTTACCGCTTGTTGAGCTATAGCCAACTGCAATTGGAACGCGCGATCTGTATGGACGATCCGGCGCGGCCGAGCCAAATCGTGGTCTCCAAGTTGAGCGGCGAGAGCGACGCCGATCGCAGCCGCATCTCCGATCGCCGCGGCCTGTCGCCGCAGCGTTTGCGCTCGCGCCTCGGCGGCGATTTGGACGCCATCGTCGCGATGGCCATGCGCAAGGAGCCGGACCGACGCTACCCGTCGGTGGAAGCCTTTGCCGACGATCTGAATCGTCACTTGATGGGCCGCCCGGTACTGGCCCGGCAGGGCGACTGGCGCTATAACTCCGCGAAATTCCTGCGCCGGCACATGCTCGCGGCGTTCGGCGTTGGCGCCGTGTTCCTGGGCCTCGCGGCCATCGCCGGCATGACTCTTTGGCAAAACCACCGCATTGAACTGGCGCGCGACGCAACCGCGCAGGAGCGCGATCATGCTCAACAGGTGTCCGCTTTCCTGGTGGACGTATTTTCCCAAGCGGATCCGTTCAACGCTCAGGGGCGCGAGCCCACCGCCCGAGATCTTCTAGATCGCGGCGCACAGAAAATCTTGAGCAATTCCAGCCTGCAGCCCGAAGTCAGAGCTCAGTTGTTGGAGAGCATAGGGCTTGCCTACCGCCGGCAAGGGTTGAGCGAACGCGCCGTCCCACTGTTCGAAGAGGCGGTCGCCATCCGCCGTGAGGAACGCCCGCTCAACGGTCACCGAACCGCGGCGGCGCTTGCAAATCTGGCGCAGGCCTTGACCGACGGCGGACACTTGGTCTCCGCGGAGGCCTACCTGCAACAAGCGCTCGACCTGTCGCGCGGCGGCGAAGACAGGCCGTCGCGCGAAACCGGCGATATCCTGGCGCAATTCGGCCAGTTCGTCCTGAACGCCAAGAGCGATCCGGAAACGGCCGCGAAACTCTCCACCGAGGCGCTCAACATCTATCGCGCTGCCATCGGCAATCAAAATCTCTCGGTGGCATCCACCTTGGGCGATCTAGCCGCGGTAGCGCTGTGGACAGGCGATTTCGCAGAGGCCGAGCGATATCAGCGCGAAGCGATGACCATCTTTCAAGCGACGGTCAGCCGCAACCATCCGGAGCACGCGGTCGCACTGGCAACCTTGGGATACATACTGACGCAGCGGGACAAGTATCAGGAAGCGGAACAGGTATTGAACGAGGCGCTGGAAATCGAGCGCAACGTCTTCGGCGCGAACAACCAGCGCGTCGCTCAAATCGAATCCCATCTGGGGATTCTCTACGACAAGCAAGGCGACTCGGCGCGCGCCATTCGAGCCACGCAGAGCGCCGTCAACATCGCGACCGACAGATTGGGGCTGAGTCACTATTTGACGGGCTATTATCTCGACTCTCTGGCCAGCCTCTACTCGAAGGTCAATGATCTCCCGGCCGCCGAGAAGTACGCGCGGCAGGCGCTGGCCGTGTATGCGCTGGCCCTGCCGGCCCGCCACTTGTACGTTGCCTCGACTCGGCAGCTGCTGGGTGAAATTCTCATGCTGCGGGGCTCGTTGGCGGCCGCGGAAACCGAACTGCGTGCGGCAGTGGACATCAACTCGGCGCTTGCGGGCCCCGATAGCTGGCGCACCGCGCGCGCGCAAGCAACTCTCGGCTGGAATTTGATCTTGCGCGACAAAACAGCGGAAGGCGAACCTCTGCTGGTTGCCTCCCGCAACAGGCTCCTCGCAACCGTCGGAAGCTCACATGCCGCGACCCGGTGGGCAACCGCGCGGCTCGGCGAATACCTGCGGAGCCATCATCGCGACGCGGAGGCCGCCGAGGTGCTCGCAAGCCCGCATAAGGGTTAAGCTTGCGCAACTAAGCGCTGCGCGAGCGGTCTATCCGATTACCATATCGTATTATGCGATACCCGAGGTATGCTCATGTTCAACGGTAAAAAGCTGATTTCCACCATGCTTTTCTTTGCGGTCCTGGGCGCGGCGCCGGCCTTCGTGGCTCCTGCACGCGCGGGTGCGCGAGAGGAAGGTCGCCTTCTGACGGCGACCGAGGTATTGGAAGAGGTCGAAGCCATGCCCGATCAGCGGCTGCCGGACACGCTGTTGTCCCGTGCTTACGGCATCGCCGTCATTCCGGACGTGACCAAGGTTGCTTTCATCTTCGGCGGTCGTCACGGCAACGGCGTGCTCGTGGTGCGCGACAAACTGAACTCACCCTGGAGTAATCCGGTATTGATTTCATTGACCGGAGGAAGTTGGGGGTTCCAAGCGGGCGCGCAGTCGTCCGACATCATATTGGTCTTCACCACCAAGGCGGGAATCGAGGGAATCGCGGGGGGCAAGATCACGCTCGGCGCGGATGCGTCGGTGGCCACCGGTCCCGTCGGTCGTCAGGGGTCCGCTGCGACCGATGCCAGTTTCAACGCGGAAATCTACTCCTATGCTCGAACGCGGGGATTGTTCGGCGGCATTGCGCTCGACGGCAGCGTGATCGCGATCGACAGATCGGCGAATGCGTCCTTGTACGGCAAGAGCGGCGTCACGGCCAGCGAGATCATTTCGGGGCAGGCACCGGCGGCGCCCGCAACGGCGCAGCGTTTTCTCGAACGTCTGGCACAGGCCACGCGCACCTCCGTACGTACCTCGCCCGCTCCGCAGGCCGACACTCCCGCCGCCCCTACGGTGCAGGCGCCGGCCGCGGGCGCGCCTACTACGTCGGAAGGCCCTCGCACCTACCCGCTGGAGGAGCAGAAGTAGCCGCATGCCCGACCTGTATCTTGCCGGGCGCCCGGGTTTGAAGTTTGCGCTGCCTCGCGTCTGCATGTCGATCTGCCTCATCGGCTGGTCGGCCCTGGGAATCGCGCGGTCTCCGCTGGTGCTGCTCACCGATTTCGGCACGCAAGACGGCGCCGTCTCGGCGATGAAAGGGGTCGCTTACAGCGTATCCCAGGATTTGCTGATTTCGGATCTGAGCCACGAGAATCCCAGCATCTTCATCGGCGCCTATCGACTCTACCAAGCCGAACAGTTTTGGCCGGCCGATACGGTGTTCGTCGCCGTGGTCGATCCGGGCGTGGGCACCGCGCGTTTGTCGGTGGTGTTGAAGACGCGTACGGGGCATTACTTCGTCGGACCCGACAATGGTCTGCTGTCGCTGGTTGCCGAGCGCGACGGCATCGAGGCGGTGCGCCAGATCGACGAACGCGTGAACCGCCGCAAAGGTTCAGGTGATTCGCATACCTTTCATGGCCGCGATGTGTTTGCCTACACCGGAGCGCGGCTGGCCGCCGGCGTCATCTCCTTCGAACAGGTCGGACCGCCCGTGCCGGGTCAGTCGTTGGTCTCCATTCCTTATCGCAAACCGCAGCGCGACGGCGACAAGGTCAAAGGCATCATCCCGGTGTTGGATATACAGTTCGGCAATGTTTGGACGAACATCCCCAAGTCGCTTTTCGATGAACTGCACATCCGCTTGGGTGAACCTGTGCGCGTGCGCATCTATCACGGGGATACGCTCATCGACGACACCACGGCACCCTACCAGCGTACGTTCGGCGACGTCGGCATCGGGAAGCCGCTGGTGTACGTCAACAGCCTGTTGAACCTTGCCGTGGCTGTCGATCAAGGGAACTACGCCGCCCTCCACAAAGTAGATTCGGGCCCCGACTGGTTCATCGAACTCAGCCGCGCGGAAAGATAATCGGGCGCGGTCCCGCGGCACCCGCCTGCCACCATGGGTCGATGAATGCCGTTTGCATTTAAAATCAGCTACATACGCCCTCCCCGCGCAAAATCAGCGGCGCGACTTGCTTAAGTCGGTGGATCTGCGACAGTTGAGTGCTGTGAATTCAGTGACCGAACCAGTGATCAAGGAATCCCGTCATACCGGGAATACCCCCAGCGCGAAGGAGTGGCTCGATGCCCTGTCGAGCGGAGCTTGCGATCAGGAGGTATTTTTCTCCGGCGTAAGCGGCTTGCTGCGGAAGGCGCCGGACGCCGGATGGGATCTGTTGGCGCTTCTCGACCAGTATTATCGGCGCGGCAAGATCAGCGGGGCGGTATTCACCGCCCTCAACAGCCGGCTTCGGGGCTTGGTCATGCGTGCGGGGCCGAGCGGCGATTCGAGCGTGCCATTGCCGGGGTTGCTGGGTGATGAACCGACCGCAGGGATTTCTGCCGCTCCGCCGAGCACACCTGCCGCCCTGCCGGACGAGCCTGCGAAGCGCGCTGCCCCGGACCCCGCACGAGGCCGCCCGCCACGATCGATCGCGGTAGGCGACGTGCTGCGAGACCGCTACCGCGTGCAGGGCGTGTTGGGGCAAGGCGGAATGGGAACGGTGTTCGCCGCTGTCGATCAATATCGCCTCGACGGGCCTCACGGCGACCAACTCGTGGCTCTCAAGGTCCTACACACGGAAGTGATAAAGCGCCCGCGGCTATTCGCGGAATTGCGCCGTGAATTCCAGCATTTGCAGTCCCTGTCGCATCCGAACATCGTGCGCGTGCATGAATTCGACCGCGACGGCGACTTGGCTTTCTTCACGATGGAGCACCTGAGCGGAGTGTTGCTGAGCCGGGTGGTGTCGGCTCAGGAGTCCGCCGCACTGTACCGGCCCTATGCGCTCGCATTCATCAGGGACATAGGCGCTGCCGTTGCCTATGCTCATGCGCGCGGCGTCGTGCATGGCGACCTGTATCCCGGAAATGTTTTTGTCACCGAAAACGGCGAGGTTCGGGTCTTGGACTTCGGGGCTTCGCATCAACTGCATCGGGCCCCATGGATATCGGAATTCGATAGCGCGCGCCAGATCCCGGTGGCTACACCGAAGTACGCAAGCTGTCAGTTACTCGAGGGCGAGGCGGCCGACGCGCGCGATGACGTTTACGCGCTGGCGTGCATCGCCTACGTGCTCCTCACGGGCCATCACCCGTTTCACGACAACACCGCGCTCAAGGCACGAACGCTTCGGATGACTCCGAAACGTCCGTCCCGGCTCAGCAAAGGGCAATGGGATACCCTGCGGGCGGGACTCCATTTCGATCGCGAGCAGCGTCCGTCCGACATGAAGGGATGGCTTGAACGGCTGGAACTGCCCGGTGCGGCGATCCAACTTCCCCCGTTGCTGTCGATTTTGACGGCGCGGCCGCCGCGCCGCACGAGCATGCGGTGGCCCGTGGCGGCCGTCGCTGCCGTTCTAGTCCTAGCTTGCAGTTGGTGGGCGGCAGCGACCCTTGGTTCCCCGGGACGATCCGTTGGCACTTCCGCCGCCGCCCTAGTCAAATCGTTCTTTGCGCACACGGTCATCGGTGACTGGTGGGATAAAGACCATGGCGATGCCGGCAATGCCCCGCCGGTCGACGTGAACGCCTTGGATCCGCCGCCGGCCCGGGATGAGGCGGGCGACAATCGCAGCAACCGGCCCGAGTCCCGCGCCGCTGCATCGGAACCCCGTAGGGGTCCGTCCGAGGCGACCGGCGCCGCGCAGCACGACGAGGTTGCATCGTCGGCCGCACCCGCGGCACGCTCCGCGCTTGCAGAGCACGCCGCGCCGCGCGCACCTGGGGAGGCGCTTGACGCCGGTGCCGCTCAGAACGGCAATTCGCCGCATGCCCGTATCGAGCTGGTCGCGGATAGTATCGACGTATCGCCCACCGAGGGCATGGCACAGGTGATCGTGCGCCGCAGCCGCAGTTTACGCGGCGACGCCCCTTTCAGTTGGTGGACCGAGTCCGGGACGGCCAAACCCGGACGAGACTTCGTTGCGGTAAACAGCCACGTGGAGCACATCGAGAACGGTAAGACCTCCGCCCGCCTCTTCATCCCGATCGTATCCGATCCTGCGCGAAATCAATCTCGAAGCTTTTACGTGGTCATCGACCAAGCAGGCGAGGAGACAGCGGTCGGACCGCGTACTTTGACGATGGTTACCATTGCGCCGGCCGATAAGGGCACCGCGGAGCGCTGAATGCGCACCGCGCGGCTCGGATTCACTCGATCTCTTCGACGCTGACGAAGCTCGCGCCAAAACTGTTTGAGCATTGTTTCGCCACGCCAAGATCGCGCGTGCCGCCGGCATTTTTACAAGAGTCCTTGCCGGCAGCCGCCGACAACGTCGCTATCTGACCGATGCGCCCCGCAGCCGCGGCGGTAGCGTGAATTTTGCCGAACGGACCGGTCTGGCTCACGTATTCCGCCGGCAGCGCCAACGGAGAGAAATCCCGCGCCGTCTCGGTGACCATCACCATCACGTGGTCGGTCCCCGGCGGCCCGAGAGCCGTGACATTCCAGTCTGGCCTCGGCAGAATCATGTCCTGATTCGCGGCTATGGCGTTGTTCGAATCGAGCTGATTCGGAAACAGCAGGTAAAAGCTGCCCCGCTGTGTGCCTTGGTAAAACAGATAGACGAATCCGTCCCGCTGCGATCGAACCGACATCGTCAGGTTGGTTCCCACTTTCAGCGTCGGCTGGGACATGCTCGCTTCGACCCCCCACCGATCATCGCGCTGACCGTAAATGTCGTTCAGCGTCGCCAAGGTGTCGACCGCGATCGCAGCCCCGCTGCCCGCGCCGGCCTCGCCGAAACCAGGCACGAGCGCGGAATTGCCGGCCAATGTCGCGTGCTGTCGCGCCGAGAGTTCCTGGGTTTTGTCCAGTCGCGATTGGACGCAGGCAGTGAGTTCCTGCATCGAGAGCGCGCCGCTATGATCCAGGTCTGCCGCGCCGCCGCCGAGGCATTGCTCGAAATTGTAGGTTAGGGCACCGCCCTTGGACGTATCCCAGGCAACTTCATTGTTTCTGGCCGCGGCGAGTATCACCAGATTGTTGTCGGTGGTGTTCAGGTCGACGCCGCGAGCCTGCGCGAAGGTCCCCAGATTCACGGCGAGCGAGCACTCGGGGCTCGACGCTTCGGCGCTGTACTTCGGGCGCAGCTTCAATGGCGGCGCCGCGCGCGAGCTCGCTGCCTGGGCGACTCCGCCCGAGTGGCACGAATCGAGCATGACTATGGTCTTATCGGTCTTTGCGCTCAGCGGCTTCAACATGGAAGCGAACTCGGCGTTGGTCACCACATGCATGTCCTGCATGACGATGCTTTCGGTGCACTGCCCGGTGGTTTTGGAGAAGAAGCGGGCTCCGTGTCCGGAGAAATACACATACAGCTTGTCGCCCGGCATGATGAGTTGGTTCATGCTTGCCAGCGCCTGTCGCAAACCCTCGCGGGTAACCTGCTGTTCCGAGAGTTCCACGATATTTTGCGGCGGCACGCCAAAGCGGCGCGCGAGTTCGTTGGCGAGCTTGCGATCCGTGAGTACACCGGGAAGCGGACTGCGCTGGTATTCGGAGACGGTGATGATGATGGCATGATTCGACGGCAGCAGCGGCGCTTGAATTCCCACGGTCCGAGCCGCGAGTGCCGCCGTAGCGGACAGGCAGAGAATGGCGGCCAAGCCCACGCCGAACAGCGGGCATCGAATTCCTCCCAGCCGACTGGTTTTCATCTTGACCTCTCCACGGCGATTGAATCTGTCACGACCCACAGAAGCCGATACCGCTTCCCGCATACGTGTGCACGTCGATGCGCTGCACGTCGATTGCTCCGGCGGCGCTTGCGAAACCCTTCGCGAGCGCAGCGGCGCGATTTCCATCGGCAGCGAACCGTTCCGCACCGTTGAGTTCGGCGAAGAACGCCGGCAGTTGCTCGAAAGCCAGCACGGCGACTTGATCCGATCCGAACGGCGCAGTCACCAATATATGGTCTTTCGGATCTTTTCCGGGAATGGCTGTAGGGGTGTCGGCTGCGATGATCTGTCTTTCGGAGGCGCGGGTCGGGTAGAGCACGGTCAGGCTACCCTGCGAATCCAAATCGAGCAGCATCACATGCGCGGGTTTGCGCAAACGCACTTCGAAGACGAACGACTCGCATTGCACGAACGTATTGCCGCGGCTGCCGGGATCCGTCTCGGCGCGCAACCCCGCGCTCTCGTTCGCAGCCGGCAGGACTCGGCTCATCCATGCTTGCGCGGCGATGCGCTTGATGACGTCCGGATCGGCGGCCGTCGTGCTGAGGATGGGATCTCCCGCAGGGCCCAGCAGCTGAACTTGACCGCCGCGCTGGCGCAGGGTCAAGTCAGCGTTCCGATCGACGATTTGGACGCCGCTCAGACGCTCGATCCTGCCGCGCACAGCCGCAGATACCGCATCCAGCATGATGTGCACGGTGGAGTCGCGCACCGGATGGACGACGCCCGCCGGCGGCGGCGCCTGCATCCCGAGAAAAGCATTCGATCCGACGTCCTGCGGATCTTCCGCGATCGCAGGCAGAAGCTGCGGATGCTGGGCAAAATTCCGGTGTTCGAGGAACGCGTTCAAGGCTTCGCGCCCTTGCGAATAGTTGAATGGCCCGGTCAGAAGTTGCCCATCGAGCAGGCGCAGGAACGCATCGGTAAAGGCGCCGTGAAATTTGCCGTCCAGGGTGGGTGCCTGCTGCAACGCCTGCGGCGAGGAAATATCCGCCCCGGTCTCGCTGTCGCTCGCGCCCGAGAGCAGCACCACATGCTGGTAGGGATACGGCGGCGGGGGCGGGCGGGCGGCGGGAAGCGCATTGACGCGGGCAACGCCCAAATCGCGGGTCACGAGCGGAAGGTAGCGGGAATGGCTGACGGTTTGACCGAACGCGCGCACCACTTGGCCCGAATAGCAGCTATCCGAAACGACGACTACCCAACGCCCGCCCTGATCGAGGCGTTTGAGCCGCGGCACCAGATCGCGTCGGCCGACGATCAGTGTACGCTGTGCCGCCGCGACGGAGCTGAAGTCGAGATCGTAGGGTACCCAGGCTCCCGTCGCGTAAGGCAGATCGAAGCTGTTGTTGTCGGCGTTCGCGCTCGTGCCGTGCCCGCTGAAATAAATGAGCACGGTGTCGCCGGGCAAAGTTCGCCGTTCGAGCGCCGATATCTCGGCGAGAATCCGCTCATGAGTGGCGTCCCGATCGCGCAGAGCCCGTATGTCGTCCGGCGCGAACCCCCAGCGCGCCGCGAGAGCCTGCTGCATCGAGTCGATATCGGGCGCAGTCCCGAGCAATTGCTGCGATCGCAGCTGCGGATCGCGAAACTGCCCCACGGCCACCAGCAGCGCCACGTTTTTCGCGGGTGCGGCGCCCCACATCAGCGGGCACAGCGCCAGTGCCGCCAGGGAAAGCAGATTCTCACGACAATTCACGGTCAATCCATCCCTGCGCGAGTGCAAGTATTTCGTTGGATTGTACACACCTGCGCTTGCACGCAGCGGGCTACCCGCGGCCGCCATTCCAATGTGCCAGCGAATTGCGGTAACTTGGGGTAAAGTGAAAACAGAATTATTCACAGCTACTCACGATGGCTTCCAACCCGTTGAATCGAGTGCAGACCAGAATGGTTGAACTCGTCGTTTCGCAATTGCGCCGGCTGTCCCGAGCGTGCGGGCGGCTCGGATATCGAACGGCAATACCCCGCTGGATGGCGGGTTTGTTTTGTTGTTCGATGATGGTGACGATGGCCCCGCACGCCGGCTTCGCACAGTCTGCCGAATTGGTGCAGGCCTACCAAAATTTCGAGACGGCAAAAGCCGCTGGCAAGGTGCAGGAGGCGCTGAAATATGGCGATGATGCGCTCAAGTTGACTGCCGATGGCGGCGACCGGCAAAGTCTCATTGAACTGTTGCGTAATGTGGGCGAATTCGCGGCTGAATCGGGAGAAGACCCGCCGGCCCGGCGGTATTTCGAGCAGGCCCTGCAGTATCAAGAGCTGGAGTTGGGCGCCCATCATCCCGACCTCGTCGCGGTGCTCACGGATCTGGCGGACTTGAGTCTGCGGGCCAAGCGCTACTCGGATGCCGAGGCGCTGGAGCGGCGCATACTGAATATCGAGCGAATGGCGTACGGCGACCGCCATGAAAACGTGCTGGCGACGCTCGGTAAATTGAGGGATATCTATCGTGCCACGGATGACGGGCCGGCCCTGGCTCGAATCGAGGCCGAGATGCAGCAGGCTGCCGTCACGAGCCGCGGCCTACCGGCACCCGGCAACATCGCCGGCAAGAACCGGCGTTACCAGCAAGCCCAAGGCTTTGCCGACGTCCGGGTTTTTTACGGTACCAATCGCGCTCCGTCGGGCGACGCGAAGCCCGCCGCGTACTACGGCAAGGCACGCGGCGACCTTCAATATGGCTACCTGGACGTGACGATCCCGGCCATCCACAAAGAAGCTCAGCTCGAGACGCAGCCGCGCTGGGCCGATTATATCCTCGACGTGACCCAGTCGCGAAGCCGGTACGTGCTGCTCGATCAGGTCAAGCCTCTCGCGAAAGACGACTTCATCCGCGCTTTGCGGCGACAGATCCAGACGTCGCCCTCCCGGGATGTATTCATCTTCGTACACGGATTCAACAATACGTTCGAAGATGCGGCCAGGCGGGCGGCCCAGCTGGCCTACGATCTGGATTTCGACGGAACGCCGATCCTCTATAGCTGGCCATCGCAAGGAAGTGCTACCGCCTACGCCGTCGACGAAGCGGCCGTCGGCATCAGCGGGCGCAAGATGGCCGAGTTTCTCGCGAACGTCGTCGCTCTATCCGGGGCCGAACGAATCCACATTCTCGCCCACAGCATGGGCAATCGGGCCCTGATCGAAGCGCTGCAAACTTACCTGGCACAACGTGCGCCGGAGGATCGGCGGCACCTTTTCGGTCAGATCGTATTCACGGCCCCCGACGTCGATCGCGATTATTTCATGGACGTTATCGAACCGCTGCGCGGGGCCGCGGATCGGGTGACGTTGTACGCGTCGGACAACGATTACGCCCTGCGAAGTTCCCAACTGCTGCACGGCGCACCGCGGGCGGGAACCGCCGGCCAAGTCATCGTCAGACTGCCCGGCCTCGACTCCATCGACATGTCAGCCGTGCCGGCCGACATGCTCGGTCACGCCTATTTCGCCGCCAATGCGGGCGCCATCTTCGATATCTTTCGTTTGCTGTGGCGGGGTGATCCGCCGCCGCAGCGCTGCGGCATGAGCGGCCGCAAAGCGGGCGGGCCGCTGGCGGTGTGGGTATTCAATGCCGACGCCTGTAAAGGCGACGACCTGTTGGAAGCCGGAGTCATGCTCAAACGATTCGGCAACTTGGCTCGCGACCGCGTCGTTGCCAACATCGCGGCACTGCACGATCCGTCGCAGAAGCAGGAATGGTCCCGCGTACTCAAGCGACTGGACAGCCTCGTGATGACGGGAGGTGCCGTCAAGTGAAGGCCTTGCCGAGAGGTCGCGTGATGGCCCCGCTGGGTATGGGTATGGGTATGGGTATCCTGCTGCAAATACCGGCCGCCTACGCAGCGCGCGACGCCGCTCACGATGCGGTTGAAGTGCGAGCCTTCGTCAACGACACCTGCGTCATCGCGGACGAGCCCTACTTCGTGCCCGTCTCGGCCGATCAGAATGCCGCGGATGCCCCCAAATTTCTGCCCCTGCTCGGCATCGTGATCGGCAAGCTCGCCGAGCTGTTCATCAATCATGAAATACAGGCGTCCGCCGATCGGATGAAGAGCGGAGCGGCACGCAAAGACACGCACTACGCCGTGCGCAAGCAAATGAATCTGTATCGAGTTGATTTCCGGCCGGCGCCGGACCTCACTATCAACGCCAACTTGGGCTGCATGACGATCGTCGCGGCCAATTTCCGGCCCGAGCCGGCCGATTGCACCGCCGACTACGTGCCGAAGGAGTTGGCGCGAGAGCGCATAGGCTTGCCGCAGAACGAATGGAGGACTTCCAGAGTCGATGACTCCATCGAGAATCAGCTCCGGCGCGCCAATGTATGCGTCGTCGGCAAGGCCCGGGCGGTGTATGAGTCACGCTTCGAATTTTCCAGGGATGGTACGGCCTATCGTCTGAAGGATGCCGGCTACCGCATCGAATCCTTGCTGACTACGCAACAGCAGGGAGCGTCGCGCACCACCATTTATACACTCAAGATCTCCGACCCCGGCGCATCGGACCGGCAGGAAATTCTCTCGAGTGCGTGGGTCGACATCGGGAGCGTGACGGCGGGCTCGCACTCGAGCGGCGGCAACGCCGACGCCGCAACTTGGTTGCGGGTGCCACCCATGTCCGTCGAGGCGCGACGCAGCTACGACGCCAAGACGAAGGTACATCAGGAAGTCAATGGCGAAGTCGAAGCGCTCAAGCGAGCCCTGACGCGCAATCAACGGCTGATCGCGAGCCTGGATCAGCGCATCGCGACCGCCGCGCCCGATGTGGCCGACGGTTTGAAACAGGAGCGTCTGCGCATTGCGGTTCAAAGTCAGAGTCAAGCCGCCGAACTCGAGGCGCGCAATGCCGAATATCAAGACTTGCCCCGCGTGCCGATGGAATTCATGCCGGTGACGATCGAAGTGGCGGTGACGGAGACCGAGTCGGAGAAGAAGGCGCGATTGGCGCTCGCCGAGATCATAGGCAAAAACGGCAACGCCGTCGCTTCGGCGGTGGGGGGTGCGACGACCAGCCTTCTGTCGAAGTCGGTCGATGCCGCGGATGTCAAGACAGAATCCGGCGCCCTCGATGCGGCGGATGAGTTGGACCGAGCGCGGGACCTCTACTTCGATGCGCTGGTGGACGCGCGCACCCGTGCATCCGGTCCGGCCCGCGACGACGCGCGGCGTGAACTGGTTGCCGCACGGGAGAAGTACAACCAGGCGCGACGTTCATTGGGACTGGAGTTCATAAATTGAAACTTACCCGCAAGGTGTCGAAAGTGGTGGGTCTCGTGGGAGCGCTGCCGCTCCTCTGTGGGGCTGCGCCCATAGTGGCGGCGGACCTCTCGCCGGGCGATAATGCCGAGACGATTCTATCGGGCCGACAAATCGAACAGGCGCTGCAGCAGCCGAAGACTCGCAGTTTTGCGCCACGCGGCTTGACCCGCCGGGACGCCGCCGACGCGGGTCAGTCGGTCAGCCTCAGTATTCCGTTCGAGCACGACTCCAGTGCCTTGAAGCCCCAGGCCTCGGCCCAACTGAAGCAACTGGAGTCGGCGCTCAACTCCACATCCCTCAGGCTGGACCGGTTCGTGGTCGCCGGCCACACCGATGGAAAAGGAAGGCCGGAATATAACAAACAGCTGTCGCTGCGGCGCGCCGAAGCCGTAAAGCACTATTTGACGAGCAAGGGAATCGATGCGAACCGGCTCGATGCCGTCGGTTTCGGTTCGGAGAAGCTGCTCGCGCCCGACCGGCCCGACGATCCGCGCAATCGCAGAGTGGAGATTCGGGATTTGGGCCCGGGTTCGCGCTAGTTTCGCGGCTCTGACGTGGATACCAACGGCTGGCGGGCGGCTTTGCTCGACGAGGCGTCCAAGCCTTATCGCAAGGCTGACCTATTCGCTTATTTCTTTGCGCGCGGCAAGCTCGATCTCGACCCTGTCTACCGCGCCATTCTCGAACGTGGTTGGCTGCGGGAGCGACCTCGCATTCTGGATTTGGGCTGCGGCCAAGGCCTTTTGACCGCGTGGCTGCGGGCCGCAGCCCTCTTGCACGACCGCGGCAGCTGGCCTGATTCCTGGCCTGCCGCACCGCGCCCGCTTTCGACCCGGGGTATCGAACTGATGGCTCGCGACGTCGACCGAGCGCGTTGCGCACTCGGACCCAATGCCGACGTCACCGCGGGCGATATCCGCACTCTCGATTTCGGCGCGGTCGACGCCGTGGTGGTTTTGGATGTGCTGCATTACATGGCCGCAGCGGCCCAACGCGATGTACTAAATCGTGTGCGTGCGGCATTGCCGGCGGGTGGTCTCCTGCTGCTGCGCGTGTGCGATGCCGATGGCGGAGCGCGCTATCGATGTACCCGGTGGGTGGACAAGATAGTCATGTGTCTGCGGGGCCACGCGCGGCTTGCCCCGCATTGCCGCAGCCTTGCGGAATGGCAAACGGTCTTGCGAGAGTCCGGCTTCGAGAGTGAAGCCGTACCGATGAGCCAAGGGACTCCGTTTTCCAATGTATTGCTGGTGGCCCACGCGGTTTGAAGAGCACGGGGAAAGCGGGCTCGTGCCGCGGCCGGGAGCACGTCGCGTCGCCAGCTCGCCTTCACGGCCGATATGTCACCAATGACGTGACGCCGTCATCTCCGGTAATCGATTTGATCCGGCCATCCGGGCCGAAATTGAGCTGGTACTCCCCGTGGCTGGATCGCCACACGCGCCACACCGGGGCATCGAGCGAGGAATTCTCGCTGGTCAATGGGTATCCAACCGCGACGATCGCCTGTTCTCGCGTCATGCCGACCATGACCTTGCCTTCGCGAATGGCAGCCTGGACCGTCGGTGCATAGCTGGATATCCGTGGACGCGGATCGTCGTTGACGACGATCTTGCCTACCCAGGCCTGCAGAGTTTCTTGGTCGCGGCCGTAGTCATGCCCGAGACGCATCGGCTTTCCATCGATTTTGACATATGCCCGGTTACTACCGTAGCTCAAGAGCTCGACGGGTGTGCCGGCGGCAATCATCGGCAGTTCCGCATAATTGCCGTCGTTGATCCAGTCCCTGCTGTAATGCAGGTCGCAACACGCAAACCCTTGCCGAGGAAGAGTTTCCGGGCCGCTCGCACCGGGGGTGGTGGACGGCGGCGGCTTCGCCAGGCCGACCGACACCATGACATCGCGCAGGATACCCGCGTGCGTCCCGCGGGGGATCAGGCACAACGACATCGCCGCGGCCGAGAGCAGCGTCAGCGAAACGGCGACGCCGCGCCGGGCGATGGGGCTCCCCGCACGGGCGCGCCTCGCAGTGGCGCACCCCGCAATCCGTAAACCCACGTTGCGGAGGTTCATTTTTACTTCTCCCGGTAATGAGGACTGGGATCGGATAATTACACCAAGCGCCGCCGGTTCGCCATACACTCTATACTTCCTATGGGCTTGATCCGTTCAACACTCCTGGCGCTGGCAATTTTCCTGGCCGCCGCGGCGCATGCGGCGGAAACGAGGATCGCGCTCGTCATCGGCAACAGCGATTATGCGGGCGGCCCATTGCCCAACCCGGCAAACGATGCCAAGTTGATCGGCGAGGAACTCGCCGAACTCGGATTCGACGTCATAGCACGGCGCAATGCGGACCAAACGGCGATGAAGCGAGCCATTCAGGAGTTCGGCGCCAGACTGGAGAAAGCAGGTCCGGATTCGGTGGGTCTGTTCTACTATGCCGGCCACGGCGTGCAGCTCAACGGCCGCAATTACCTGATACCGACCACCGCGCGAATCGAACGCGAGGGCGACGTCGAAATTGAAGCGGTCAGCGCCGACTGGGTGATCGAGCAGATGCGCTATGCGCGCAATCGGCTCAATATCGTCATTCTCGATGCCTGCCGCAACAACCCCTTCACGCGCAGCATGCGCTCGGTCGATCACGGGTTGGCCACCATGGATGCGCCGGCCGGGATCCTCATCGCGTATTCGACCGCCCCCGGCTCGGTGGCAGCGGATGGCACCGGCCGTAACAGCCCGTACACGGAGGCCCTCACCCACGCCATCCGCGACTTGCACGAGCCGGTCGAGCAGGTGTTCAAGCATGTGCGCGTCGGGGTGATGAGCGCGACTTCGGGAAAGCAGGTACCGTGGGAGTCTTCCTCGCTCACCGGAGATTTCTATTTTGCGGCACCGAGCAAGGTAGCGCCGGAAACGGCAAGCGCGTTGGTAGCGGCCGCGGTGCCGAGCAAATCCGAATCAGGCTCCTTCGGGGCGTGGGTCTCGAGCCTTTTCGGTTCGAGCAACACGGCATCGGACCCGAACCACGCGGTGGCGAGCCAGGCCGCCCCATTCGCGCCCGCTCCCAGCGCGCCGGTCCTCGCCTCGACCGGCCCGTTAATGGCAGGCGTTCGTGCCGTTCCTCTGCTGCAGTCGCTCGGAATCCAAGTCAGTCAGATCGATGCCTCCCACGACTATCCGCAATCCACCATTCGACAGCTCATCGATGCCACCCCGCGCCAGGTAACCCTGGGCAGCACTCCCGAACAGATCCGGGCTGCCTTCACGCTGTGCCGGCAATATTCATCGGCCTGTCAAATGAGCTGGTACGGCGATGAGGGGCTACGAAATGTGACGCTGGACGCGTTCGAAATCGACGCGCTGACGGTCAGCGTGCGCGCGTTTCGTCAGTTCGTCGATGCTACCGGGTACAGAACACAAGCCGAGAAAGCGGGCTTCGCGTATGCCGTCGTGAACGGCAACCTCAAGCCGGTGAACGGCGGTTCGTGGCGCAACGCCGTCAAGATGCACGCAGTCGATGACGACGCGCCGGTCGTGGGGGTCAGCTTTCAGGATGCGCTCGCTTACTGCCGATCCAAAGGACTGCGCTTGCCGACGGAAGACGAGTGGGAATACATCGCGCGCGGCCCTAAGCGCCATACGTTCCCGTGGGGTGAGAACATCGGCCCGGTGTCGAGTGTAGCCGGCACCGCCCCGCACGTGAGCGACGGGCCGGACGAAGGGATTGGCGGACGATACAAAGGCCTTTCCGGCAGCGTCTGGCAGTGGGTGGACACCAAGGTCGGCGGGCGGAGAGTGCTCAAAGGCGGATCCTGGCTGGAACCCAATCCTGCGAACAAGCGAGCCGCCACCCGGCGTTACGAGCTCCCCAGCAGAGCAGATGAAGACAGCGGATTCCGCTGCGCGAAATCCGTGCCCTCCTGGCCTGACGCCGAAGTGTGGCTGGCCCGGGGCGGCTAACCGACACCTGTCCACCCCGGTGCGGCGCCTCGACTCAACGCAAATACCATTGAGCGTAGTCAGGCCCCTCTTGCACCTGGTAGCCGTCCGGCATGTCGAGCAGCGACCCGCTCGACACGCCCGGCCGCATCGCCGTGAGCATGACTTCGGACACGACGCTGTCATACTTGTATTCGCGGATCAGCAGCGGCACGCCGCCGAGGCGGGCAATATCTGGCCACCATTCGGAAAGCCCGAACTCCACGCCGAAGGCAAAATTGGAACCTTGCCGGAACTGACTGAGGGTCTTCATGCCGCTCATGATCTCGGCGCCGCCGGGCACCGAAGCCACCGGCGCAACGCAAAGCTCCAGACGCTTGGCATCGCCTTCGCGCTCCTCCCACACTCGGCAAGCGTGACCATCCACCGATTCGAAGCGGACTGTCACTCGATACTCGCGGGCCACCGGCTGCCGTAATCGCTCACTGACTGCTTTCATATCGGCAGCCTTCTGCTGCGCCTCGGCGCGCCGTTCAGGCGGCGCGTTCGCGGCTGCATCCTCCAGCTGCTTTACGGTTTCCGTATAGTGGCCGACGACTTGGCTCAAGGTCGCGTGCCGCAGAACGTGGACGGAGCGCGCAGGATTGTCGATGACGTACATGGTTCGATCCTTGAACACGTACGCCACTTTGACATTGGGACCGCCGGCGCGAACCTTGCCGTCCTCGACGAAGTATTGAGTGACGAGCGGTGCAGGGGAAGTCGAACCGGGTGTGGTCAGTGCCAGGTTCGTCTGATCGAGCGGCCTGACCGCGACGTCGTACACGACCCCGGCGTCCACCAAGGCCGGGCTCAATAGCAGCGCAACCAATTGCCCTCGCTTCACCAGGCGCATTATGTACGATTGGCGTGCGGAAATTGCTTCGAAATCGCATCTGAACGCCGCTGCGGTCGTCGCGCGGCTGAGGCCGCAAGTCGGATTTTCCTTACAGGGCACGTGGCGTTTAGACCTCGAACCCTGCCTCATGCCGCTTTATCCTTCAGTACTGTGCGCATAGCCATCGACACTCTATCGTGGATCCCACTGCGCCCGCTGGGGTTCCTGGTATTCGCCGCCCTTTTGGCTAGCGCGGCGCCAGCCGCAAAACTCAACTCGACCGAAACCACCCAAATCGACGAACCGCGTCCACCTGATATACCGAGCGATGCCCTATTGGAGGCCCAAGGCGCCATCATCGGGGCCATCGAATTCGATATTCGCCAAATCTTCGATGCAGAAGACACGCGCGAGAATAGCGGTCTCTACCACTTCGCCAACCAGCTGCATGTCCGCACCAGGGAGTCGACCATCCGGGCACAACTGCTGTTTCACCGCGGCGAGAAGTACCGCGCGCAAAAGCTGGCCGAAACGGAACGCAATCTGCGTGCAGTCCACTACATTTATGATGCGCACGTCGTTCCGGTCAGGTATGTCGACGGGCGAGTCACCGTGCGTGTCATCACCAAGGATGTATGGACGTTGAGTCCGGGAGTCTCCTTCGGACGATCGGGAGGCGCGAATAGTTCGAGTGTCGATCTGTCGGATTCCAATTTACTTGGGTCGGGTAAATCACTGGCGCTCACCCATACGAGCAATGTGGATCGCAGCGGCACCGGCGTTACCTACGCTGACCCCAATCTGTTCGGCTCCCGCTGGACGCTCGCCGGCGCAGTGGTGAATGCCAGCGACGGGAACGCCCGTTCGTTCGCCTTGGCGCAGCCCTTTTACTCGCTGGATGCGCCCTGGTCGGCGACACTCAAGGCGAGCCAATTCGACCGCACCGTGTCGAGGTACAACCGCGGCGACATCGTCGATCAATTCAAGCGCGAGGAGGCTTATTACGAGTTGAGCGGAGCGGTGTCCTCGGGTTTGATCGATGGTTGGACGCGCCGGATCTATGCCGGTGTGCGCTATGATCGAAATCTATTCGCGCAAGTGCCGGGGACCCGTACGCCCGCCGCCCTGTTACCGCCGCAGCGCACCCTGTCCTATCCCTTTGTCGCCGTCGAGCGGCTGCAGGACGACTTTCGAAAAATCGGCGACCAAAACCAGATCGGGCGCACCGAGGACTTGTACTTCGGCACCCACTTGTACGCCGAGATCGGATACTCCGGGGCCGCGTTCGGCGCGAATCGGAATGATCTGCTCATTGCGACGAGCGCCGCCAAGGGGTGGCAACTGAGCGAGTCCACGCAGCTCTTTTTGGCCGACACCGTGAATACGCGGGTCGACGGCGCCCGCATGCGCAACTTCTTCGCGGATGGCACTGCGACCTATTACTGGCGGTGGCAACCGGACCGTTTGTTCTTCGCCTTTTTGAACGGCACCACCACGCATGCACTCGACCCGGACTCGCAGCTGCTGATCGGCGGAGATTCGGGGCTGCGCGGCTACCCGCTTCGCTACGAATCAGGCACCTCGCGCGGATTGCTCACGCTCGAGCAGCGCTTTTACACCGGCTGGTACCCCTTTCGGCTCGCACGGTTCGGAGCCGCAGTGTTCGGCGATGTCGGGCGCACCTGGGGAAGCGGGGTGATCGGCAACAGTGATCCGGGCACGTTGAGCGATGTGGGGCTCGGCCTACGCTTCGGTAACACCCGCTCGGGACTGGGGAATGTTTTGCACATTGACGTGGCCTTCCCCCTGCAGGGCGGCCACGGCATCAGCAAGGCGCAATGGTTGCTGGAGACCAAAGCGAGCTACTGAGTGCCTCAAGCGCCGCGCCCCTTGATCGCGCCGACGCCGGATCAACGGGGTCGGTCGGATCCCGATTGCGCCGCGCTCGGCGGCGTCGAATCGACCGGCACCAAGGGCAAATTATACGGGTCCACCTTGGTCCTCGCCTCCTGCTCCTGCCGTACCTTCTCCTGCGCCAGGCGTAGCCGCTCGCGGCTGTGCTCGAATTCCGCGTTGCGTTTTGCCTCTTCCGCGGGGTCGACGTCCTTGGCCAAGCGAGCGATCGCTATCCGGGCGTTCATGCAATCCGAATCGCTGCGCGCTTTGGAGGGATTTTCATTGCATTTCATGAGCACGCCATCCAGCGTAACGCGGTCCTCCATGAGGTCCGAGACCGTCATGGGCGGTATGCGTTTCGGCGCGCACGCGGCGCTGCTCAGAATAGCTGCGCACAGCCATCCGCCGGCTATGATCTGTTTGACTGTATGTGGCATATAGCTTCCCAAGAGCAATGGTATACAAACGCCGCAAGGGCGCGAGCCCGCGGCCGTGACGCAACTCACGGGCTGAAAATGTTCTGCACGGGCAATGCTCGGCGACGTGAACTTGCGCACGCTGGGCGGCGGCTGTACCGTTCGCAGCCATGGCACAAAACCTGAAAGAAGAACCCAAAATCGACTTCGAGACCGCCATGCGCGATCTCGAAGAGCTGGTCGAGCGCTTGGAACAGGGCGATTTGCCCCTCGAAGAGTCTCTGGCGGCATTCGAGCGCGGGGTGATGCTGACCCGCAGCTGCCAAATGGCTCTCAAGGAGGCCGAACAAAAGGTCGAAATCTTGCTAAAGAAGTCCGGCGAGCCTTCGCTCGAGGAGTTTGATGCCGAAGACACCGATGCGAACTGAGCGGGGCCGCGCAGGCCAGGCCGCGTAGTCCGCGCCGCGTAGGCCGGGCCGCGTAGTCGCGCCGCGCACGCCGGGCCGCGTGGCCCCTAGCCGCGTAGTCCGGGTTGCGGCAACTTTTCCAGGATATACGGGCACTTACCCCAGGGCGGCGCGCAACGCTGCTGCGGCCCGCGCGCCAAGCCCGATGGGATCGTCTAAGATCATTGAAGTTCACCGTTTTGGCACCATGTCGGGCCAGAACCCATGCGCAGGAAACCTCACGCAAAATGAATGTCGCCGCCCCCGCCACGAAGCCCGCCGTGTCGTCCATCGAGGATGTGCAGGGGCGTGCCGACACACGCCGTATCCCCATCAACAAGGTCGGCATCAAGGACATTTTTCACCCGGTGAAGGTGAAGGACCGCGCGCGCGGCGAGCAGCACACAGTCGCGAATTTCAACATGTACGTGAACCTCCCCCACAATTTCAAGGGCACGCACATGTCCCGCTTCGTCGAGATCCTGCATCACGAACGTGAAATTTCGGTGGATTCGTTCGGCAGCATGCTCGAGGAGATGACCCGGCTCTTGGACGCGACCGCCGGCCACATCGAAATGACTTTTCCGTACTTCGTCATGAAAAAGGCCCCGGTATCCGGCGTCGAGAGCCTGATGAATTATCAGGCGACCATCTTCGGCGAACACCGCGACGGCAAGACGGACGTTTGGCTCAAAGTCGTGGTTCCTACAACCAGCCTGTGTCCGTGCTCGAAGAAAATTTCAGATTACGGCGCGCACAATCAGCGCTCGCACATCACCTTGACTGCGAAGCTCAATGAGCACATGTGGCTCGAGGAATTGATCGACGTCGCCGAGAGCCAAGCCTCCTGCGAGGTATACGGAATATTGAAACGGCCGGACGAGAAATATGTGACCGAGCGCGCGTACGATAACCCGAAATTTGTCGAGGATACGGTTCGCGACGTCGCCGTCGCGCTCAACAAGGATAAACGGGTCCGCGCGTACGTGGTGGAATCGGAGAATTTCGAATCCATCCACAATCACTCCGCCTACGCGATGATCGAGCACGACAAAGAAGCCTAGTTCACACGCTCCGCGCTCTGCAGTCGCTCGATCATGCTGCGCAGGAACACTTGGTTGAAGCGCAGTTGGCATTCTGCCGAGACCTGTTCCAGAAGCGTGGAACTCACCTTCATGACGGTGACCGGTCCCGCGGCTTTGATGGTGGCGGTTCGTTTAGCGCCGCGCACGTAGCTGGTCTCCCCGAAGCAGTCGCCGCTGTCCAAGAATCCGAGTGCCTTCGCCAAGCGTTCGACCGCGACTCGTCCCTGCACGATGATATAGAAGCGATCGTCCATTTCGCCCTCTTTCACGATCTCCTCGCCGTCGGCGTAGTCCTGCCAGCTGCTGGCGCGCAGCACTTCCCAAATTTCTTGGTGGGAGAATTCGTGGAAGAATTTCAGCTTGCGCAGCAGACTGAATTGCTCCTGCTGGTCGATGCGATTGTACTGGGCGCGCAATTTCTGGTGAACCCGCGTCAGCTCGGCTGCGAAATCCAGTCCCGTCTTGTAGCGTTTCGCAGGATCCTTCTGCAGCGCCATGGCGGTGACGTTTTCGAGTTCTTCCGGGATTTCGGGACGCAGAGTATGGATGGGCGGCGGGGTGGCGAACACGATTTGGTGCAGCAGCTTCTGCAAGTTGCCGGCCCTGAAGGGTCGCGTTCCCGTCAACAGTTCGTACATCACCGCACCCAGGGAGTATAGATCGGAGCGGTTCGTGAGTTCGATGGACTGCACCTGTTCGGGCGACATGTACGACGGGCTGCCTGCGATTCCTTCGATGCGCGAGATGTCCGAATCGGCCACAAGCGCGATCCCGAAATCGATGATGCGAACATCGCTCTCGAGCGTCAACATGATGTTGCTCGGCTTGATGTCGCGGTGGATGACGCCGCGGCTGTGGGCGTAGTGCAGCGCGCGCGCCGCCTTGTATACGAGCTCGACCACGTCGTCGATGCGCAGCAGATTGTCCGGACGGCAATAGGCGGCGAGCGTGCGCGCGCCGTGCACGTGTTCCGTCACGATGTAGCAATGGCCGTTTTCTTCGCCCGCATCATAGATGGGAAGGATGTTCGGATGCTGCAGCATGCCGACCATGTGCGCTTCCGAGAGAAACATTTTGCGCGCGATTCGCTGGCGATGTTCGTCGCCGCTGGCGTCGACATTGTACACCTTGATGGCGACGTCGCGGCCGTAGTATGGGTCGTGCGAGAGATAGACGACACCCGTACTGCCGCGTCCGACCTCGTTGATGATGACGTACTTGCCGATCTTTTCGGGTAGTGATGCGCGGCCGTTTTGAGCCTTCGAGTGGTGTGGCCGAATATTGGTCAAGGGTAACCGTGCGCATCGCCGCGCCAACGTTGTTCGATGCGCAGAAGGATACTGGCCCGGCCCGCGCCAAACTGTGATTTGGGTCGAGGCTCAGCGAAAGTGGTCGTAACCCGAGGCCGGGGCGGCGAATGAATCGCCGTTCAGTTGCCACGTGACCCCGCTTCCGGGACGCAGCTCACCGATTGCCGTGAGCGTTAAGTTCAATTGGCGCGCGATCGCCTGCAGTTCGTCGAAGCGCGCGGGAGGCACGGCGACCAGCAGCTCGTAATCGTCGCCCGCCGCCAGCGCCCAATCGAGTGCCTGGGTCGCCGGCACCGAACGCACCAGAGCCCGCGACAACGGCAGATGCGCGACTTCGACGTGTGCCGAGAGCCCGCTGGCATTCGCGAATTTCGGCAGATCTCCGGCCAAACCATCGGACAGATCCATGGCGGCGCTGGCAAGTCCGCGGGCGGCGCAACCGAACAGCACTCGCGGCGTCGGATATTCGAAGCGTTCTATGAGTTCGGCCGCGGCCGCGTCATCCACGCTCGCGAGGCGGCCGGTTACCAGCGCCAATCCGGCGCCCGCATCGCCGAGCGTCCCGGATACGGCCAAGATATCGCCGGCGTGCGCCCCGCCCCGCCGCAGCGCGCTACCGCTCGCAACGTGGCCCAGTATCTGGACGCTGATGGTCAAGGGTCCCGCCGTCGTATCTCCGCCCACCAATTCCACACCGTTCGCATCGGCAAGGCGCTCGAGGCCTGCCGAAAACCGCTCGAGCCAATTCCCGTCGGCGCACGGCAGGGTCAACGCCAGTGTCGCCCACGCAGGTGTGGCGCCCATCGCGGCGATATCGCTGAGATTCACGGCAAGCGCACGGTGGCCGATCGACTGCGCATCGCTGTTCGGCGGAAAGTGCCGTCCCGCGACCAAGGTATCGACCGCCGCCACCAAATCGCTGCCCTCGGGCACGTGCAACAATGCGGCATCATCACCAATGCCGAGGATGACGTCGGGGCGGCGACTTGGCGCAGATTTTGCCCGCACGAAATAGCGGTCGATCAGCTCGAATTCGCCCAAGCTTGCGTTATCTTTCTGCGCGCAGCGCAGGTCACTGCCGTCGCCCCGGACGTCGCGGCTCACGACGCGCTCCCATATTCGTCCGGGCGCAGCTCCTTCGCAGCGCGATCCAACACGGCGTTCACGAATTTATGGCCGTCCGTCGCACCGAATTGCTTCGCCAGCTGCACCGCTTCGTCGATGGCAACGCGATAGGGCAGCTCCGGATGGGACTGCAGTTCGTGAAGGCCCACCCATAACAGGGCATGTTCGATGGGGTCGAGTTCCGCCGGCGCTATCTCGCTCAAGGTCGCAAGCCGCGCGTCCAGCGCTTCCCGGCTCGGCGCGATTGCCGCGATCAGTTCGCGAAAATAATCTCGGTCGACGCGTTCGGCCTCCGGATCCTCGGCGAATTGCTGATGCGTATCCTGCCACGATCGCGGATTGAGCTGCAGCTGATACAGCGCTTGCAGCGCCAGGCGGCGGGCCAACTTACGGCCGCGATGCGCGCTCACGTCTTCAAGTATCCAGGCGGCGCAGCAGATTCGCCATTTCGATCGCCGCCAGCGCCGCGTCCGCACCCTTGTTGCCGGCCTTGCCGCCGGCACGATCCACCGCTTGCTCCATCGTATCCGTCGTCAGGACGCCGAACGCCACAGGTACTCCCGATTCGAGCGCGATGCGCGCCAGTCCGGAGGCGCATTCGCCCGCGACATAGTCGAAATGCGGGGTCTGTCCGCGGACCACGGCGCCGAGCGCGATCAACGCATCGTAACGGCGCGACAGCGCCAGCTTACGGGCGACGATGGGAATATCGAACGCGCCGGGAACGCGGACGATCTCGATCTGCTTCTCGGTCGCCCCATGTCGCTTGAGCGCATCCAGCGCGCCGCGTATCAGCGGTTCGACGACGAAGTCGTTGAACCGCGCGGCTACGAAAGCAAAACGCAAGTCACGCGCGAGCAGCTCGCCTTCGATCATCCTGGGCGCTTCATTGGACACGTAACTTACCTCTCACTGTGATTTCGACGGCATGGCGTGTGTTTTGCGCGGCATGCGCCGCCCTCGAAGCGGCGGCACCGTGCAGTATAATGCCCCGGCGCTCGTTTGCCGGCCCCACCGCGCCGGCCTCATTCGACGCCATCGACGTACTCGGTTACCTCGAGATCGAACGCCGCCAGACCTTGCAACTGCTTCGGCGCGCTCAGCACCCGCATGCGCTTGAGCCCCAAATCCTTGAGGATTTGCGCCCCGATCCCGTAGGTCCTGACGACCGTGGCGCCCGCATTGCGCGCCGGCGGGCGCTTCGCCTCCAGCTGCCGCACGCTGTCCATGAACTCTCTTGGGCTCTCCTCGGGTCTCAAGATGACGATGACACCCGAGCGCTCCCCGGCGACCCGGCGCATCGCGGCGCGCAGCGGCCAGCCCAACTTCTCGCTGCGCACGCCGACGACATCACGCATGGTGTCCTTGATGTGCACGCGTACCAGCGGCGGCACTGCAGAGTCCAGATCGCCTTTGACGAGCGCCACGTGTACGTTCTTGTTGACGTGATCTTCGTAGCAGTACAGTCTGAATTCGCCGAACTCGGTGTCCACCGGCTCATCGTGAATCCTCTCGACCGAGCGCTCGTTCTTGAGGCGATAGCGAATGAGATCGGCAATGGTCCCGATCTTCAAGTTGTGAATCTTGGCAAAGTGCTCGAGATCCGGACGCCGCGCCATGGTGCCGTCGTCGTTCAAGATCTCAACGATCATTGCCGCGGCGGAGAACCCCGCCAGACGTGCCAGATCGCATCCCGCCTCGGTATGACCCGCCCGCGTGAGCACGCCCCCGGGTTGGGCCATCAACGGAAAAATATGTCCGGGCTGGCGTAGATCTTCCGGGCGCGCCTTGGGCGCCACGGCGGTGTTCACGGTATGCGCGCGATCGTGCGCGGAGATACCCGTGGTGACGCCTTCCGCAGCTTCGATCGACAGCGTGAAATTCGTCCGGTGGCTCGAGTCGGTATCGCTCACCATCAACGGCAGGCGCAGCTGGCGGCAGCGTTCGCGCGTCAGTGTCAGGCAAATGAGGCCGCGGCCGTAGCGCGCCATGAAATTCACATCCTCGGCGCGTACGCGCTCGGCCGCCATGATGAGGTCGCCTTCGTTTTCTCGGTCCTCATCATCCATGATCACCGCCATCTTACCGGCGCGGATATCGGCGAGAACCTCATCGATCGTATTGAATTCGCTCATGGCGTTCATCCTTCCGTTTTGGCCATCAACCGCTCGAGGTAGCGTGCAATGAGGTCGATTTCGATGTTCGCGCCTGCGTCCACGGCGAGATCGCCGAGCGTGGTGACCTCGTGGGTGTGCGGAATGATGTTGACATCGAAGCGGCGGCCGCCCACCTGATTGACCGTGAGGCTGACTCCGTCGATGCAGATCGACCCCTTGGGTGCGACGAAGCGCATCAGGGCCGCCGGCAACTCGAACTCCAGTCGCCATGAACGGGCGTCCTGATCCACCGCCGTCAATCGACCGACCGCATCCACATGTCCGCTCACCATGTGGCCGCCGAGTGCATCGCCGGCCCGCAAGCTCGGCTCCAAGTTCACTCTCGAACCCCGGCCCAAAGTCCCGAGCGTGGTCTTCGATAGGGTTTCGCGGGACACGTCCGCGTAGAAATCGGCCCCATCGCGCCGCGTCACGGTCAGACAGACTCCCTGCACGCTGATGCTGTCGCCCAACTGCAAGCGCGCAGCATCGAGCGCGGCGGCCTCGATTCGCATTTCCAGATCGCCGCCCTTCTCCTCGATGGATCCGATGCGGCCGACGGCCACGATGATTCCGGTGAACATGTTCAAGCCCTTGTCGGAGCAAGTACCAGGCGCAGGTCGTTCTCGATCATTCGCACGTCACGAAACGCGAATCGCGGCAACGATCGTGCGTTCCCCATCCCGGCCAGAGCCGCGAGCGGCTCCGCGTCCATCCCGAGAAAGTGGGGCGCAACATAGAGAATCAATTCATCGACCAGATGAGCCTCGAGAAACGCCGCCGCCAAGCGCGGGCCGCATTCTACGAGGAGTTCGTTGACTTCGAGCGCGGTCAAGCGCTCGACGATCGCGGCGAGATCCAGGCCACGGCCGCTGCGAGACACTCGCTCGGTTCGGATGGCCCCGAGGGGCGGTTGCCCGCCGTGCCGGGCGCCGTCGTGCCGGGCGCCGTCGTGCGGGGCGCCGTCGCGCCGTTCCGGAGCGTCGACGGCGGCGAAGACCAATGCATTCTCATCGTTGAATATCTTCGAACTCGGCGCGCACGTGAGGTCCGGATCGAGTACCACTCTCAAGGGTTGCCGCACCCAGGGGCCGTAATCCAATCGCACATCGAGCCGCGGATCGTCCATCCGCACCGTGCCGGCCCCGGTCAAGACCGCGGAACTGCGCGCGCGCCAAGCCTGCACGTCGGTGCGCGACGCTTCGTCGGTTATCCATGCCTTGCCGCTCGCCGGCGCCGGCGCCGCTGTGTGCCTCCGGCCCGCAACCGCCGTACGCGCATCGAGGCTCATCGCCAGCTTCAGCCGTATGAACGGCCGGCCCCGCTCGAAACGCGAGAAAAAGCCGGGGTTGAGCGCACGCGCCTCCTCTTCGAGGACTCCCGCCGTGACACCGATGCCGGCCTCCGCCAGTCGTTTCATCCCTCCTCCCGCCACCCTGGGGTTAGGGTCGACCGCTGCGCATACCACGCGCGCGACCCCAGCCGCGATCAATGCGTCGGCGCAGGGCGGTGTGCGCCCGGTGTGGCTGCACGGCTCGAGAGTCACATAGGCCGTGGCCCCGCGGGCCTGCCCCGCGGCAGAGCGCAGCGCCAGCACTTCGGCATGGGGCTCGCCCGCCCGTACATGCCAACCTTCGCCGACCACCCCGCCCTCGCGCGCCAACACGCAGCCCACCCGCGGATTCGGATCCGTCGTATAGAGACCCCGGCCGGCCAATTCCAGGGCTCGCGCCATCTGGATCCGGTCCGGCGTCGATGCGTCGCTCGGAACGACGGTCATTTTCGTTCATCGCCGGGCTCATCGCCCGGCAACAATGGCAGTTGATCTTTGCTGGGCTCACGGCGGCGCCGGTGGCGGCGCAGCTGATCGATTTCGATGCGAAAGGCCTCGAGGTCCTGAAAGCTGCGGTAAACGGAGGCGAAGCGCACGTAACCGACTTCGTCCAGATGCCGCAGCTCTTCCATCACCATATCGCCCACGCTGCGCGAGGCAATTTCGCGCTCGCCCAAACTGCGCAGCTTATGACAAATCCTGGCGACGGCGGCCTCGATGGCATCGCGGCTCACGGGACGTTTCTCGAGCGCACGCTCCATTCCGGCGAGCAGCTTGTTCTCATCGAACGGTTCGCGGGTGCGGTCGCTCTTGACCACGATGGGCAGCAACAGCTCCGCCGTTTCAAAAGTCGTGAAGCGTTCCGTGCATGCGAGACATTCGCGGCGCCGACGGATCTGTCGCCCTTCGCCGGCCAGGCGAGAGTCGATGACCTTAGTCTCCGAATGACCGCAAAAGGGGCAATGCATGGAGGGTACTTAGGAAGGTCCCGGCGCGGACTCTGGGAGCCTGTCGGGTGTAGCGTTCAAGCATACACGGGAAACCGGCGGCACAGCGCCATCACCTCGCCGCGAACTCGCTCGACCACCGACTCATCGCCCAGGCCATCGAGCACATCGGCAATCCAATGCGACAGTTGCTGCGCCTGCGCCTCCCGGAACCCTCGAGTGGTGACGGCGGGCGTGCCGATGCGCAGGCCGCTGGTCACCATGGGCGGACGCGGATCGTTCGGCACCGCATTCTTGTTGACGGTCATGTGCGCACGGCCCAGCGCCGCATCGGCATCCTTGCCGGTGATGTTTTTGTCGATCAGATCGAGCAAGAACAGGTGGTTGTCCGTGCCCCCGGATACGATCTTGTAGCCGCGCTCCTGCAGCACGGCGGCCATGGCCCGTGCATTGCTCACGACCTGCGCCGAGTAGACCTTGAATTCAGGCTGCAACGCCTCGTGGAAGGCCACCGCCTTGGCGGCGATGACGTGCATCAATGGGCCGCCCTGTGTGCCGGGAAACACCATCGAATTGAACTTCTTGTGCAGGTCCGCGTGCGGCCGGGCGAGGATCAAGCCCCCGCGCGGGCCGCGCAGAGTTTTGTGCGTCGTGCTCGTGACCACGTCGGCGATGGGCACGGGATTCGGGTACAAGCCGCTCGCCACCAACCCCGCGACATGTGCCATATCCACGAAAAAGTACGCGCCCACCGCATCGGCAATGGCGCGAAATCGCGCAAAATCGATGAATCGCGAGTACGCCGAGAAACCCGCGACGATCATCTTCGGGCGGTGCTCTCGAGCGAGCCGCTCCACCTGCTCGTAGTCGATCTCGCCCGTGTCCGGCTTGACGCCGTATTGCACGGCCTTGAACAGCTTCCCGGAGAAATTCACCTTGGCGCCGTGGGTCAAATGACCGCCATGATCCAAGCTCATGCCGAGGATGGTGTCGCCGGGACTGAGCATCGCCAGATACACCGCCGCGTTGGCCTGTGAGCCCGAATGGGGCTGCACGTTGGCATAGGCCGCCCCGAACAGCTGCTTGGCACGATCGATAGCCAACTGCTCGACGATATCGACGAATTCGCAACCGCCGTAGTACCGCTTGCCCGGGTAGCCCTCGGCGTATTTGTTGGTCAGTACCGACCCCTGCGCCTCCAGTACACGGGGGCTGGCGTAATTTTCGGAGGCGATCAGCTCAATGTGGTCCTCTTGGCGCGTCCGCTCGCTGGCGATCGCCTGGGCGAGCTCGGGATCGAAACCGGCAATCGTCATCGAGGAATTGAACATGAGCATACCTCCCGAAAGATAGCCGGCAATTATAGCCGATCGAGCAGCCCCCCGCGCGTCGACAAACTTGCCTGCCGAACCCAATCGCCGTGACAAGCATCCGCGAGTCGCGGATAATTCACGCGCTCCCCGACTTCCATCGTCCATTATAGGTAGCACATGGCTCAGTTCATCTACACCATGAACCGGGTTGGCAAGGTTGTGCCACCCAAGCGCGTCATTCTGCGCGACATAACGCTGAGTTTCTTCCCCGGCGCCAAGATCGGTGTGCTGGGACTGAACGGGTCCGGTAAGTCGACTTTGCTGAAAATAATGTCCGGGCTCGATAAGGAAATCGAAGGCGAAGCCCGTCCCCAGGCGGGAATCAAAGTCGGCTACCTGCCCCAGGAGCCGTTACTCGACGAAACCAAAACCGTGCGCGAGGTGGTCGGCGAAGGCGTGGGCGATGTGCAAAGCCTCATCGACCGGTTCAATGCGATCAGCGACCGTTTCGCCGAGCCGATGTCGGACGACGAAATGACCAAGCTCATGGAAGAGCAAGCCAAGATGCAGGACAAGATCGACGCCGCGGGCGGTTGGGAATTGGAACGCAAGCTCGAGATTGCCGCCGACTCGCTGCGCCTACCGCCCTGGGACGCCGTGATCGGCAAGCTTTCCGGCGGCGAGAAGCGCCGCGTGGCCTTGTGCCGGTTGCTGCTCTCGAAACCCGACATGCTGCTGCTCGATGAGCCTACCAACCATCTGGACGCCGAATCGGTGGCGTGGCTCGAGCATTTTCTCGAGGAATACCCGAGCACCGTCATCGCGGTAACTCACGATCGGTATTTCCTCGACAATGTTGCCGAGTGGATTTTGGAACTCGACCGCGGGCACGGGATCCCCTGGGAAGGGAATTACTCCTCATGGCTCGAGCAGAAGGGACAGCGCCTGGCCCAGGAAGAACGTCAGCAGGACGCGCTCGCCAAGACGTTGAAGCGCGAACTGGAATGGGTGCGCACCAATCCGAAGGCGCGGCAAGCCAAATCCAAGGCGCGGCTGCAGCGCTACGAGGAACTCGCCTCCCAGGAATTCCAGAAGCGCAACGAAACCAACGAGATCTATATCCCTCCGGGGGATCGGCTGGGCGACTTGGTGATCGAGTGCAAGGAAGTCCGCAAGGCGTTCGGCGAACGGCTGTTGATCGAGAACTTGAGTTTCAGCCTGCCGGCGGGCGGAATCGTGGGTATCATCGGGCCGAACGGCGCCGGCAAGACCACGCTGTTCCGCATGCTGGCCGGAATGGACACGGCAGACGGCGGCGAGATCCGGGTGGGCCCTTCGGTCAAGCTTGCGTACGTGGATCAGTCCCGCCAAGCGCTCAACGACAAGAACACGGTATGGCAAGAGATTTCCGGCGGCCTCGACCTCATCAAGGTGGGCAACTACGAAACCTCCTCTCGCGGCTATGTGGGACGCTTCAACTTCAAGGGCACCCAGCAGCAGCAATTCATCGGCGATCTATCGGGCGGCGAGCGCAATCGCGTGCACCTCGCGAAGGTGCTGAAATCGGGCGGCAACGTGTTGCTGCTCGACGAGCCCACCAATGATCTGGACATCGAAACCCTGCGCGCCCTGGAGGAGGCGTTGGTGGCCTTCCCCGGCTGTGCCGTGGTCATCTCCCACGACCGGTGGTTTCTCGACCGCATCGCCACCCACATCCTCGCGTTCGAAGGGGATTCGCAGGTGGGGTGGTTCGAAGGCAACTATCAGGAATACGTCGAAGATTACAAGCGGCGTAAGGGCGAGGATGCCTCGCAGCCGCACCGCATCCGCTACAAACCGCTGACGGGTTGAACCATGAGCATCTACATAACCGCGCAAAGTGAACTGCACGTCGAGCATCAGGGCATTGCGCTCACCTGTCCGCACTGCCAGATCCTGACGCACATCACCGCCGCCGCGACCCCTCAATTCGATGATCTCAGCCGCCGGCAACCGAAGCAGATCGGAGTCGTGTTCAGCTGCGATGCCTGCGGCGAGCCGGTTTTCCTGAAATTCGCGGTGAAGGCGTACAGCGCGCTGCGAATCGAGCTTGCGCCGAATTACATCGAGGTAGAACGCCCGCCCGAAAACTTTCCGCTCACGTACCTGCCCGAAGAGGCCGAACAGCTATTTCGGGAGGCGCTCGGCTGCTATACCGCGGGCTGCTACAACGCCTTCGGCGCGATGAGCCGGCGCACCGCGCAATCGTTGTTCCGCGAACTTGGCGAGCGCGGCAAACTGGAATTGTTCGACACGCTCCAGGAAATCCGCACGCTCGCCGAACTCGACGACGACAGTTTCGCGACGCTGCGGGCGGTGCTGTTCGGCAGCGACAGCGACCCGTGGCCGCATCAGCCCAGCCTCAACGCGGAACGGGCCGGCATCCTTCTCGAAGTCATGCGCGACCTGCTGTATCAGACGTTCGTGCGCAAGGCGCGGCTCATCCAGGCCATGACGTTCCGCAAGTACGTTGCACCGCAGACCGAGGCCGTCACGTAGCAGGCGCGCCACGCCCGGCTCATCTCGCTGCCCGGCGACACGACGCCACGCGCCGTGTTCAGCCCAGGAACACCCGCGCATTGCGAAATAGCCGCATCCAGCCGCCATCCTCCCCCCAGCTCTTGCTCGCCCAGGAGTTCTGCACGCTGCGAAAAACCCGCTCGGGGTGCGGCATCAGGGAAGTGACACGGCCGTCCGCGCTGCATAGGCCTGCGAGGCCCAAGGGCGAGCCATTCGGATTGAACGGATACTGTTCCGTCGGTTCATCGTAATGATCGACGAATTGCAGGGTCACCAGACCGTGATCGAGCAAGTCGCGAGCGCCCGCAAGTGACGTGAATTCGGCGCGTCCCTCGCCGTGTGCCACCGCGATCGGCAACACCGACCCGTGCATGCCGTCGAATAGCACGGAATTCGATGACGGCACCCGCACCAAACTCAGGCGTGCCTCGTATTGTTCGGATCGATTGCGCACGAAGCGCGGCCAGCGCTCGGCGCCGGGTATCAGGTCTTTCAGCGCCGCCAGCATCTGGCAGCCGTTGCATATCCCCAACGTGAACGTGCTGTCGCGCATGAAATACGCGGCGAATTCGTCGCGCGCGCGCGGATTGAAAAGAATCGATTTCGCCCACCCCTCGCCGGCGCCCAACACGTCGCCATACGAGAAGCCGCCGCAAGCGACCAGGCCGTGAAAGCGTGCCAGCCGTACGCGCCCCGCCAAGATGTCGGTCATGTGCACATCGTAGGCATCGAACCCCGCGCGCGTGAATACGGCCGCCATCTCCGTTTGGCTGTTCACCCCCTGCTCCCGAAGAACGGCGATCGCCGGCCTCGCGCCCGCCGCGACGTAGGGCGCGGTGACGTCCTCCTCCGGACGGTACGCCAAGTCGGCATGCAGTCCCGGGTCCCCGACATCCAGCAATCGCGAGTATTCCTCGCGCGCGCACTCGGGATTGTCGCGCAGCGCCTGCATACGGAACGACACCTCGCTCCAACGTCGATGCAGCTCGACGCGCGAAGCGGCATAGATCACTTGACCGTTGGCCCTGAGGGTCACCCGCTCCCCGCCCGCCCCGGCGTGGGCCGCCCCGGCGTGGGCCGCCCCGGCGCCGCGAGCGCCATCCCTTATCGGCTCGCCCAGATCCCGGGTGTGGCCATCCAGACCGTGGCGCCGCAACACCTCGAGCGCCTCGGTCACTCGCGCACTGGCCACTTGCAGCACGGCCCCGACCTCCTCGGCAAAGCAGGCTGCGACCGGATCCGCCACGCTGCCGAGATCGACATCCAATCCGCAGTGACTGGCGAAGGCCATCTCCAGCAACGTGAGCAGCGCACCGCCATCCGAGCGGTCGTGATAGGCAAGCAACAACTCCCGGTCCTTCATCTCCCGCACGGCTGCAAAGAATGCCAGCAGCAGCGCCGGGTCATCGAGATCAGCCGGCTCGCCTCCGCTGCGCCGCAGTACCTGCGCCCAGCAAGAGCCCCCCATGCGATTTTTGCCGCCGCCAAGATCGATCAGCAGCAAGCGCGACGGCTGCGACAGGTCGAGTTCAGGCGTCAGCGTTCGGCGTGCGTCGGCCACCGGCGCGAACGCCGAGATGACCAGCGACACCGGCGCCAGCACAGAATGCGTGCCCCGGTCATCGGTCCACGTGGTTCTCATCGATAGAGAGTCCTTGCCGACGGGGATGGTGATCCCCAGCGAGGTACACAATTCGGCGCCCACCGCACGCACCGTCGCATACAAATCGGCATCCTCTCCGGGTTCGCCGCACGCGGCCATCCAGTTCGCCGACAGCCGAATGTCGGTGAGTTTGCGCACGTCCGCTGCCACGATATTCGTGATGGCCTCAGCCACGGCAAGCCGCCCCGACGCCGGGGCGTTCAGCACGGCCGCCGGCGCGCGCTCACCCATGGCCATGGCCTCACCCGCATAACCTTCATAATCGCTCAAACTGACCGCCGCATCGGCGACGGGAACCTGCCACGGACCGACCATCTGGTCGCGGCTGATCATGCCTCCTACCGTGCGATCGCCGATGGTGATGAGAAAGGACTTGTCCGCGATCGTCGGCAGACACAGCAGTTTGTCCAGCGATTCAGCGATGGTTGCGCCCGCCGTCGTCAGTGTGACGGGAGTTTTCACGATCGTGCGCACGTTGCGCGTCATGCGCGGTGCCTTGCCCAGCAACACCTCGAGGGGCATGTCCACGGGGGGGCCGGCGGCCGCGGTGTCCCGCGACGTGTCGTCGATGACGACCAATCGTCCGTCTCCCGTGACTTCGCCCACCACCGCGAACGGGCAGCGCTCGCGCTCGCACAGGGCGGCGAACAGGGCGGTGCTGCCCGGCACCAGCGCCAGTACATAGCGTTCCTGGGACTCGTTGCACCAGATCTCCATGGGCGACAGTTCCGACTCTGCGCTCGGAATCTTGCGCAGTTCGATCCGACCGCCCCGATGACTGTGAGCAATCGCCTCGGGCAGGGCGTTCGACAAACCGCCCGCCCCCACGTCATGGATCAGCAAAATGGGATTCTCCGCGCCCATCGCCCAACAGCGATCGATGACTTCTTGCGCGCGGCGCTGTATCTCGGGGTTGCCCCGCTGCACGGACGCGAAATCCAGATCGGACGTGCTCTGCCCGCTGCCCACCGACGATGCGGCGCCGCCGCCCAACCCGATCAACATCGAGGGCCCACCCAAGACGACCAGCGGCGCACCCACCACCACGTCACGCTTCTCCACATGGCCGCGCCGCACGTTCCCCAGCCCACCGGCAATCATGATGGGCTTGTGATAGCCGCGGATGACGGGGCGGCCTTCCGCCGGGCGGCGATCAGCGGCATCGCGCTGCTCGAACACGCGGAAATAGCCGCAGGTAGTGGGACGGCCGAATTCATTGTTGAACGCGGCCGCGCCCAAGGGAGCGGCAATCATGATGTCGAGGGCCGAAGCAATCCGCTCCGGCTTGCCGAAATCCATCTCCCAGGACTGCACCATGCCAGGGATTTTAAGGTTCGATACCGAAAAGCCCGTGAGGCCCGCCTTGGGCTTGGCGCCGACGCCGGTCGCGCCTTCATCGCGAATCTCGCCGCCCGAGCCGGTCGCCGCACCCGGAAATGGTGAGATCGCGGTCGGATGGTTGTGCGTCTCCACCTTGATGAGGATGTCCACGGGTTCGGTAACCGCGCCATATCGGCGCGTCGCCGGATCCGGGAAAAATCTCGACGCGATCGAGCCTTCGACGACCGCGGCATTGTCCCGGTACGCCGACAGAACCCCCTCGGAGTTCTTGGCATGCGTGGCGCGCACCATCGCGAACAGCGACTTCGGCATGTGAACGCCGTCCACGACGAAGTCCGCGTTGAATATCTTGTGCCTGCAGTGTTCCGAGTTCGCTTGCGCAAACATCATGAGTTCGACATCGGTGGGATCCCGTCCCAGCTTGCCGAAGGCCGTCACCAGGTAATCGATCTCATCGTCCGAGAGCGCAAGTCCCCACTCGGCGTTGGCGCGCCCCAGCGCGGCATGACCGTCGGTTCCCAGCTCGACGATGCGCAGCGGTCGCGCCGCGGCGCTGTGGAACAATCCCTCGGGCTCGATCAGGCCGCCCACCGCCGCGCGATCCGCCGCCGCCCGGTCGCCGGCATCGGCGGCCGCGCCGATCCACACCGATTCGGTCATGCGGTCGTGCAACAACATTCCGAGGCACCGCAACTCCTCGGGCCGTAGATCTTCCGCCGCCGCGATGAAATACAGTGTGCCGCGCTCCAGTCGTCGGAGGCCTGCGAGCCCGCACACATGGGCAATGTCCGTGGCTTTGCTCGACCACGGCGAGACCGTACCCACGCGCGGCGTCACCAGCAGCTGTTGGCCGCGGTCGCGGTTCAGGGGTGCCTGAGCTCCATACGTGAGCAGCCTGGCGAGAAGTTCGAGTTCCTTCTCGTCCAAAGTCTGCGGCGCATCGGCGAAATGCACGTAGCGTGAGGTGATGCCGCTGACGCGTCGATCCTGGGCCTGCAGCGATTGCAGCAGCTTATCGAGGCGGAATTGCGACAGCGCGGGCGCGCCGAGCAAGCTGAACATGGAAAATTCTACCAGAATTGCGGGCTATTTACGGGCGTTCGAGTCCCCGCCGGGTGTATAAATCGGCACCGGAAACTGAGACACGTTGGACCCCTCGAGAGCCACTATCTTGCTGACCCCCTGCTTCTTGACTTCGTCGATACGCAGTACCGAATGCATGGGCAAATAGGTGCGCTTTACTTCGTTGAACTCGGCCTTTATCTTCTCTTCGGCGGGATCGACGACCACCGTCGTGCGCTCGCCGAAGACGAGTTCCTCGACTTCGATGAAGCCGAAAAGGCTGCCGTGACTCACTTTACGGGCATAGATCTCGTACACCTTGCCTTGGTTCACGAACAAAACTTTAAAAATGTGACTCGCCGCCATTTAGAGAGCTCCAGGCATTGCTAGCATTTCACTATATTATACGGGCACTTAGCGCAATACCTCAGACCCGTCGGAGGGAGCAAACATGACCTTGCGCCTAAGCGTCGTCAGCGAGCATGGAATACGCCTCGGTGCACAATCCACGAAGGTATTCGGGGTGCATGGCGGCAGCATCGGACGCGGCACCGACAATGATTGGATTCTACCCGACCCGGAGCGTTATCTGTCGGGCAAACACGCACGTATCGATTTTCGGGCCGGCAGCTACGTCCTCGTCGATACCAGTTCCAACGGCACCTACGTCAACGGCGCACAGGTGCCGCTGGGCAAGTACCATGACTATTCGCTGAAGGACGGCGACTACGTTCGGTTGGGCGAATACGAACTGCTGGTCAGCATCGACAAGAGCAACGACTTCCCGCCGGATCAAAGCGCCATCGTGGCCTACGACGGCGCGTCCCATTCCTCCGCCGTCCGAAAGTCCACCGCCAACGACCTGGGCGCGGATCTCGACCTCAACGAACTGCTGGAACCCAGCGACCGGTTGACGGCGCTTCCCGGCGAGCGCTTGACCGCGGATTCGGGTGTACGCCCGCGCAACGCCTATGGCCAAGCCATAGGGGCCGGCTCGCAAACGCCGCAGCCAGACGAGGCGGCCACGCCGTGGCATATGATGACCCGTCCGCTCACGGTCGAGGGCAAGCCCGCAAGCCCCGCTGCGGGGGTTGCCGCCACGGGGGTAGCCGTCGCGGTCACCGCAGCCCCGACCCCCAGCTTCGGCACCACCGCTGGCCCAGCCGCTGGGTTTCCTGCGCAAACTCCGCGCACGCCGACACCGGTGCTGTTCGACGCCGACTGCGATGCCGGGCTCGCCGCATTTTGCCGGGGTGCGGGTGTCGATGCGCGCACGATAACACCCGACACTCGCAGCGCCGCCCTACAATTGGCCGGCCAGTTGCTGCGCGAATCGGTGTTGGGTCTCATGGATCTCAATCAAAGTCGCAACGAGTTTCGCAACCGATTTCGTATTCCAGCCCCCAGCGAGGGACCCGAGTCGCCGCTGAATTTCTCCCAGGGCGTGGACGAAGCGTTGGTTCGTTTGTTGACCAACCTGTCCGAACGTGCGAGTTCCGTGCGCGCGATTCGCGAAAATTTCAAGGAGCTCAAGGCACAGAACACCGCATCGCTGGTCGCGACGCGCTCCGCGTTCGAAGACTTTCTCGAGCGACTGGATCCCAAGGAATTGGAGGAGCGTTTCGATCGGGCCGCCAAGCGCGGGGTGTTCGGCACGCCGAACAAGGGCAAGTACTGGGAGCTCTATGCCGAGATGTTCCCCGGCCTGGTGCAGCGGCCGGCCGATGGTTTCCCGCATTTGTTCACGGAAGCCTTCGCGAAGGCTTACGAGGCCAAGCTGCGCACGCTGATCCCACCGCGACGCAGCGCCTTCGGCGCCGATCGACATGACTCGATCGAGCCGGATGACAAAGCCGTCGGCCATCCGTAACCCCATGCGTCCTTAGCGGATACCGTGCGGCTCCTGGTGGTTGAAGACGATGACATCGTGGCCGATGCCATCACGCGCGGATTATCCGCGGCGAAGTACTCGGTGCATCGCGTCGGCAGCGCCGAGGCCGCTCAGCGGGCGCTGGCGAACGAAGAATTCGCTCTCGCGGTGATCGATGTGGGTCTGCCGGGAGCCGACGGCCTGACCCTCGTGCGCCGCTTGCGCAGCTCCGGCAAGACCATGCCCACGCTGATCCTCACAGCCCGCTGCACGCTCAATGACAAGGTCAAGGCCCTCGATCTCGGCGCCGACGACTTCCTGAGCAAGCCCTTCGAGCCGGCCGAACTCGCCGCCCGCTGCCGCGCCCTGATGCGCCGCTCCAGCGGCGCGTTGGACGGCATCATCAGGCTCAATCACATGAGCGTCGATCTCCTGGGGAAGCGGCTCGCCATCGACGATGTCGATGTAGAACTCACCGCGCGCGAATGGCTGCTGCTCGAATGCCTGGTGCGGCGCATCGGCCAGGTGGTTGCCAAGGAACGCGTGCAGCAGGCGCTGGCCAATCCGGAACAGGACATCACGCCGAACGCCGTCGAGGTGCATATCTCGAGACTGCGCGCCAAGCTCGGCGACGCCGCGATCATCCGCAGCCTGCGCGGGCTGGGCTATCGCCTGGAAGAAGCGAAGGCGCCATGAGTTCGTCGATCAGCCGCGCCTTGGTGCTCTGGCTGGCCGTTCCCCTCATGCTCCTCGCACTGTGCGGCGCGCTGGTGCATTACTTCAATAACGTCGCGCCCAGCGTCATCAGCAGCGACCGGCGCCTGAAAGAAGCTGCCAACGCGTTGATGGCGCACGTGCTCGTCAAAGACGCACGGGTCACCCTAGATGGCCGCCCCGACGCCCCGCCGCGTCTGCCCGCTCCCGATTCGGTGATCTACGCCGTGCGCGATACCCAAGGCCGCCTGCTCACCGGCGACGCACGATTGCCCGCCGTGCCGATGAGCGGCGAGACCAGCCAACTCATCGCCATGACTCATCTGGGGGAGCACAATTATCGCAGCCTCACCACGCGCTTCGACACCCGGGGCGGCGTGATGCTCATTACGGTGGCCGACGTCCGGCCCGCTGCCGAACCGGCGGCCCGCTATGGCTTCATGAGTACGCTGCTGTGGGATTTCGTGCAGTTGGACATGACGCTGGTGTTGGTCTGGGTGGGAATTCAGCTCGGACTGCGCCCGGTTCGGCGGCTGCGCGACGAAATAGCCGCGCGCTCGCCTCAGGATTTGCGGCCCATCGACGAATCGTTCGTGCCGCGCGAGATTGCACCCGTGGCCGTCACCCTGAATCGCTTGTTCGCCACTTTGCGCGCATCGGTGCGATCGCAACAGCAGTTCATCGCCAACACCGCGCACCAGTTGCGCACGCCCATCACCGGACTTCAGGCGCAATTGGACCTGCTGGTCGCCGAGGCGGCTGCAACCCCCGTCAAGAGCCGGCTGCTCATACTCCAAGAAGGCATCCGCCAATTGGCGCACTCCGCCAATCAATTGCTCACCCTCGCGCGCGCCGACCCCACCGTGAACATCGCCACGAAGAACCAGACCGTCGCGCTCGATACCCTCGTCGGCGACGTCGTCGCCAAGTTCTACGACCGAGCACTGCGGTCGGGCATCGACTTGGGCATCGACGTATCGCCCGTGTCCATCCTCGCCGACCCCGCACTCATCGACGACCTCCTGAGCAATCTGGTCGACAATGCGCTCAAGTACACCCCGGCGGGCGGCACCGTGACCGTGAGCGCCGGCAAAAAGACCGGTAAGGCGTTGCTGGCCGTCGAGGACACCGGACCCGGGATACCGGAAGGCGAACGCCAACACGTGCGGCAGCGATTCTACCGGCTGCCGAATTCACCCGGACACGGCAGCGGGTTGGGACTCGCCATCGTCGATGAAATTGCCAGGCTATACGGCGCCAGCATGCACATCGGGGCCGGCGCCGGCGGCACCGGCACGACGGTTCACATATCGTTCCCAAGTGCCGAAGCGCGCTGAGACTGTGACCCGCGTCACGCTTCCGCGCAGTATTGCGAAACGAAAGCTTCGAGAAAGGTTGCACACATAAGGTATCGCCATGAACACACGACTCGCTGCGCTCCCCCGC
>JALYHU010000278.1 GCA_030776345.1 Pseudomonadota bacterium
GCGGGTGTGGGTTCGAGCGCCGTCACGTAGGCAAAAAGGGTGGGGACGAGCCCTTCGGGCCACGCGTGATTGCGCCCAAGCTCGGCCCCGCGGCTCACCTGAAGATAGATATGCGACTCCTGGCCGGCGTTCTGCTCCACGAGTTGCGAGCAGATCGCAGCCCATTCCGCGTGCGAGCGCGGCGCAGCCATCCGAATCGCCGCGAGACTGCGGTTCAGCCGATCCAAATGTTCCCGCAACCTGAAGGGCCGGCCGCCATAAACCGGGATCACTTCGTATACCGCATCGCCGAACAGGAAGGCGCGATCCAAGGGCGATACCCGCGCGTCGGCGAGGGGCAGGTACGTGCCGTTCAAATAGCAGATGGGGAGCGGGCCGCTCACGCAAACCAGAGCCGAATGGTGTCGATGAGCCGTCGCCACCATCCGCCGGCCGCGACGTTTTGCAGGGGATGCACCGCCATGGTCGCGAGCGTCTGGGTGCCGGCAAAAACCCGCAGCTGGCCGACATCCGACTCCGGTGCGAGCGGTGCGATCAGACGGGGCTGGAGGTCGACGGCTGTCTTGATGTCGTTCGCTTGCCCGCGGGGCAGCGTAATATAGAGGTCGTCCTTGATGCCGACGTCCACCGGCGATCGCGCCGCCTTCCACACCTTCGTCGTGGCCAGCGCGGTCCCGCCCTTGGCCACCAGCCGCGTATCGTAGAACGTAAAGCCATAGTTGAGCAACGCGGCGCTGGCATCTTCGCGTCCCTTCATGCTGGTCGAACCCAGCACCACCGACACGATGCGCATCCCGTCGCGCAGAGCCGAGGTTACCAGACAGAATCCCGCCGAATCGGTGTGGCCGGTCTTCAAGCCGTCGACGCTGGGGTCGCGTCCAAGGAGGCCATTGCGGTTTTGCTGCTTGATGCCGTTGTGCTCGAACTCGCGAACCGAGTAGTACTTATAATATTGTGGAAAGTCGTGGATCATGGCCGTGGCCAGCAACGACATGTCGCGCGCGGTGGTGTAATGCTGCGGCGAAGGAAGTCCCGAGCTATTCTCGAAATGAGTGCCCGCCATGCCGAGGCGCTTCGCGTTCGCGTTCATGAGCTGCACGAAAGTCTCTTCGGTGCCCGCGATCCGCTCCGCCAGCGCGATCGTCGCATCATTACCCGACTGCACGATCATGCCCAATATCAGCAATTCGACCGACACCGGCTTGCCGAGTTCTATGAAGGTTCGTGAGCCCTCGGAACGCCAGGCATGCTCGCTCACGACCACAGGTTCCTCGAGCTTCAATTTGCCCGCGGCCAATTCCTGGAAAACGATGTAAGCGGTCATCAGCTTCGTGAGACTTGCCGGTTCCGAGCGGACCGACTCTTCCCGCGACGCGAGCACCTTGCCGGTCCGATAGTCGATCAAGATGTAGGAGCGCGCGTCGACGCCGGGGGCGGTGGGAATCGGGGTATCGGTGCGGGATTGCCCCCGGCTGGGAGCGGCCACAACAGCGGCGAGGAGAACCAAACTCAACAAGGGACGAAACATGGGCGATTACCTTGACAAAGCAGCGTAGTGTACCGACGATCATCTTGGGACAATAGGGCTGCGTTAGTCGGGGTCGGGCGGTGGCGCTCAATGCCCTGGGGTGTCCGCCGTGTGCCGCTAGGCCCCGCGCGCCCGGCGAATGTGAAGTGGGTCTGCACTTCGTCAGGTTCTCAAGGACCGCCCTAGGGGGGCCGTGATAGCATGCGATAAGGTTATGGTGCGGGAGTGTGATGGAAGATTTGTCCAACTCGCCCTACGCGTATGAACTCAGCCGAGGTGTGGCGGACCTTCGCTTCGCCGAGCCGCTGGAAGCGAACTATAGAATCGCGCATCTGCGGCGGGCCCGCCTGCGGGTGCGGGCTTGGTTCACCTGGGCCACCGTATTGTCGATTGGGTTCGCGGTCATGCAGGCGCGAAGCGCGGGTCTAGCCTCCCCGCTGTCGGTGGCGCAGCTGATGCATGTGCCATTCACGCTCACGCTTTTATGGCTCGCGTGGAGCCGGCACTACGAGCGGTACTACCTGTCGGTCGCACGCGTGCTCATGCCGGTGTTGAATGGACTGATCGCGATCTTCATTGCCAACCGGCATGGAGGAGATCTGGCCGGCGAGGTGCTCAACCTGGTAGCCGTCTTCTTTTTCACAGGGCTCCTGTTTCGCCAGGCAATCCTGGTGGCGATCGTCACGATCATCAGTTTTGCGGCCGCGGCGATCGTGATCGCCCTGCCGCTCGATGTGATAGTACATTTCATCGGCAACATGACGGTGACCAGCATTCTCGGTGCCATCGTATGCCAGGACACCGAGCGCGCGCATCGCCGCAATTTTCTCGAGGCCGCGCTGATCGGCGAGATGGTGGCCCGCGACGGTCTCTCGGGGCTGATGAACCGCCGCGCCTTCGATGAACATTTGGCCCGCGTCTGGCAGCACGCCTTGCGCGATCAGCGGTCGATCGCCGTGCTGATGATCGATATCGATCACTTCAAGGCATACAACGACGAATTCGGTCACCAGGCCGGCGATGAGGCGCTGCGCCGCGTCGCGCAAACCGTGCAGGAATTCACGCGGCGGCCGTTGGATCTTGCCGCGCGCTACGGCGGCGAGGAATTTGCCGCGATTCTGTACGACCTCGCACTGCCGCATGTGCAGGACACGGCCCAGCGCTTGCGTGAAAGCGTGCAGAACCTCAAGGTCCGAGTACTCGCTGCCGACCCGTTGCGCGCGACAGATGCCGTCGGCAACCGTCCCGACGTGACGGTCAGCGTCGGCGTTGCCTTTGTCATCCCCGCACTGGGCCGCACCCCGGCCGGTGTCGTGCAATTGGCCGACGAGGCCTTGTACGAGGCAAAGGATTCCGGGCGCAACCGCATCGTCGTCAAAGGCACGGACGCTTACCAGGGCCTCGACACCGGCGCATTCCAGGCGCCGCAACTGCGCCGGAACCGTTAAAAGCGCAACTCCAGCGGCCCAGCCTCCGAATCCATGACGGGGCGCACATCAAGTCATCGAGAAACAGGTCGATAGCGTAGCTGCGGGGACGATTCCCGGAATTACCATCAGACGCCCCGGGGTGGCTGAGTTGTCCAGTGAGGGACGAATTATGAGCTACCTGCCTTCAAGCTATGACCCGGCGATGGTGGTCGCGTCGGTGCTGATTGGCAGCTTCGCCGCATACGTTGCGCTCGATCTAGCAAAGCGATCGCGCAGCCGCGAACGCCTCGTCGCAGTCGGTTGGTGGGCGTGCGGCTCCGTTGCGATGGGCACCGGCATCTGGTCCATGCACTTCATCGGCATGCTGGCGTTTTCGCTACCGATCGCTTTGGGATACGCCAAGCTGCTGACCCTCTTATCCTGGCTCGCGGCGGTGGCCGTCTCTGCGATGGCGTTGGCGGTGGCGAGCGGTGGTTCGCTCACGATGCGTCGTCTGGGTATGGGCTCGCTGTTGATGGGGGCGGGTGTTTGCGCCATGCACTACATCGGCATGGCCGCGCTCATCATCACGCCCGGAATCGTCTGGAACCTGTGGCTGATCGGTGCTTCGGGCGCCATTGCGGTCGGCGCCTCCGCAGCGGCATTGCTCATATTCTTCTGGTTGCGTCGCGCCAGTCTCCACTATGGTTGGTTGTACCAGCTCGCCGCCGCCCTCGTGATGGGTCTTGCCATCAGCGGCATGCACTATACCGCGATGGCCGCTGCGAACTTCCCATTCGGTGCCGTGTGCCTCAGTGCCAATTCTCTGGCCGGCGGCTACTTGGGAAATCTGGTAGTCCTCTTATCGGTGGCGCTGTTGGCCATGACGCTCCTAGCATCCACGCTCGATGCACAGCGGCGGCTGGCAAAATCCCTGCGTGTTGCCAATGAAGAGCTACGTAAACACGCCTATCTCGACCCGTTGACGGGTCTGGCGAATCGGGCATTGTTCGACGACCGACTGAAGCACGCGGTGGCTCGCTACGAGCGGGGCGGGACACGTACCCGCGGCTCGGATCCCGAAAAGCTCGCGGTACTCCTCCTCGATCTCGACGGGTTCAAGCCGGTCAACGACTCTTTCGGTCACAGTGCCGGTGATCTGATGCTTCGAGAAGTGGCCGCCCGAGTAAGTGCGGTGGTTCGGGAGAGCGATACGCTGGCGCGTCTTGGCGGCGACGAATTCGTGCTCTTGACGGAAGGTGTCGGAAGCGCGGCCGATTGTGTACAGCTCGCGCAACGGATACTGGAGGCACTGGCGCAGCCGTTCGATCTCCCCGGCCAGCAGGTCACCATCAGCGGCTCCGTGGGGATCGTAATTTATCCAGACCATGGCGAGAAGGACAAACTCGTGACGCACGCCGATGCGGCCATGTACATCGCGAAACGCTCCGGCGGGAATACCTACGCGCTTTTCGAACCGCACATGGACGCGAGTCCCCAGGAACAGCTGACGATTCGAAACGACTTGCGCCACGCCATCGAATTCGGTCAATTGCAGCTATTCTATCAGCCCAAGGTGTTTGGAGAAGGTTTACAGATCAGCGGACTCGAGGCATTGCTGCGCTGGAACCACCCGCGCACCGGCATGGTCAGTCCGCTCGATTTCATACCCATTGCCGAACGCTTCGGCCTGATCAATAGCCTCGGCAACTGGGTCATCAACGAGGCCTGTCGACAAATCCGGGCCTGGGCCGATGAGGGCGTACGCATGCAAGTAGCGATCAATTTGTCGGTCTACCAGCTGCGCGAAGACGGCCTGACCGATCGCATCGGTCAGGCATTGCGCCGCCATCGAGTCGACGGTTCACAGCTGCTGTGTGAAATTACCGAATCGGTAGCGATGGAGGACATCAAGGCGATGCAGCGAACGTTCGAAGGGTTGGCGAGTATCGGCGTATTCCTGTCGATCGATGATTTTGGTACCGGATATTCCAGCCTCAGCTACCTGCGCCAGCTGCCCGCGGGCCAACTGAAGATCGATCGTAGTTTCGTCAACGATCTCGATTCGAGTAACGATGCTCGCGCCGTCGTCGATGCCGTGATTCGCCTGGCCCATGCGCTGGGATTGAAGGTAGTCGCAGAAGGCGTCGAAACCGCAGCGCAGCGCGATATCCTCCGGGAACTTGGCTGTGACGAGTTACAAGGGTTCTTTTTTGCGAAGCCCATGCCTGCAAATGCGCTGCTCGCGTGGAAGGCCGCCCATGAGTTGTCGGGCGCGGTAAGCCCGCGATCAGCATGCCCGGCGACCCTCGATGTCCGTCTGGCCGCCTGCGATGCTGCGGCCGAAGCGGCATCTTGATGGCCACGGCGGCGGAACCGGCCGATTCGATGTCGCTGTTCCACGCGATAGTCGAGTCGAACGCGGATGGAATCGTGGCGCTAGACCCGGCGGGCAAAATCATAGCGTACAACTCGAAGTTTGCGAAGCTGTGGAAGTTTCCTCCCGGGCTCCTCGAACGGGGGGACGCCGCGCAGGCGCGAGCGCATGCTGCGGGGATGGTCAAAGATCCGGCCGCTTTTCTTCGTCTGATCGGTTTGGAATCGCAGGCTTCCCCGGAACGTGAAACCCTCGAGCTGCTCGAACTGAAGGACGGGCGCACGTTCGAGCGATCCTGCCTCCCGCAATGGAGGGGCGATGCTTTCACCGGCGTGGTGATTCGCTGGCGTGACGTCACCGAGAGCAAGCTGGCGGAAATCGCACTGTCAGCAAAGCAGCGGCAGTTGCTGGAGACGATTCAGCAACTCGAACAGTCCGAAAACATGCTGCAACTGGTCATCGAGGCGATACCCGTGCGAGTGTTTTGGAAGGACGGCGCTCTGCGATATCTGGGCTGCAACAGCCTGTTCGCTCGCGATGCGGGCTTCTCCCATCCGGGCGAACTATTGGGCAAGGACGACTCCTCCATGGTATGGAAGGCGCAGGCGGAGGCTTACAACCGCGACGACCGCAAGGTCATGCAGGCCGGCCGACCCAAGATGAACATAGTCGAGCCGCAAACCACCCCGTCGGGCGCGACCATCTGGCTGAATACCAGCAAAGCCCCGCTGCAGAAGCCCGATGGTGAGATATTTGGGATATTGGGAGTCTACGAGGACATCACCTATCGCAAGAAGGCGGAAGCGGAGCTCGCGGCCATCCATCGTGAGTTGGTCGAGGCGTCCCGCAAAGCCGGCATGGCCGAGGTGGCAACCAATGTCCTGCACAATGTCGGCAACGTACTCAACAGCGTCAATGTTTCCGCGACCGTCATCTACGATCGGGTAAAGCGTACAAAGGCCGTGAGTCTCGCGAAGCTCGCAGCGCTTTTCGACGAGCACAAAGCGGTTCTGGCCGACTTCCTGACCACGGATCCTCGCGGTCAAGCGATACCCTCGTATCTCAGCGCGCTTGCGGACTCGTTGTCTGCCGAGCAGCAGTTCGTCCTCGGGGAACTATGGAGCCTGCGCAAAAACATCGATCACATCAAAGACATCGTCTCCCTGCAGCAGGACCATGCTCAAGCCGCCAGGGTGAGCGAAACGTTGCCGGTGACCGAATTGATCGAGGATGCCCTGCGTATCACTGCCGCGGCGCTCACGAGGCACGGGATCGAAATCGTGCGCGACTTCGAGGGTCAGCCGGTGGTGACGCTCGACAAGCACAAGTTAGTGCAGATTTTGGTCAACCTATTGAGCAACGCCAAGCTTGCCTGCGTCGAATCCGGCCGCGCCGACAAGCGTATAACGGTCCGCCTCACGTGCGTCGAGCGCATCGTCACGATCGCCATCGTCGATAACGGCGTCGGCATCTGCGCCGAGAACATGACGCAAATCTTCAATCACGGCTTCACCACGCGCGTGGACGGCCACGGATTCGGCCTTCACAGCTGCGCGCTCTATGCCAAGGAGCTGCACGGTTCGCTGAGGGCCCACAGTGACGGGCCGGGCAAAGGCGCCACGTTTGAGTTGGAACTCCCGGTGACCGCAAGTTCGGGTCGCTAGTCCAGCGCGAGATGCGCATCATGCACGCCGGCACGCTCCAACGCCGCAACGATGCGATCGAATTCTGGCACATCCGGAACCGGCCCGATGCGCACCCGATACATCTTGCGTCCCGCCATGATGTCGTCGCGGACAAAAATATTGCCGTAGCCGCCGCCGCGCAATTTCGCGGCCAAGCGCTCGGCATTTGCCGGATCCGCGAAGGCGCCTGCCTGCACGAATAGCGTGGCCCGTGGGGAATCCGACGGCGGCGTGCCGGTGCTCGGCGCGGCGGGGTCGAGCGCGCGCACTTCCACCATCGCCGTGCCGTTGCGGAGCATGTCGAGTCGTGACGCGGCGGTGAACGACAAATCGATGATGCGATTACCCACGAACGGCCCGCGGTCGTTCACGCGCACGACGACGCTGCGGCCATTCTGTAGATTCGTGACGCGCACGTAGGCGGGCAAGGGCAGCGTTTTGTGGGCGGCCGTCATGCCGTACATGTCGTAGGGTTCGCCGGTGGAGGTGCGCTCCTTGTGAAAGCCCGGGCCATACCAAGAAGCCACCCCACGCTCCGCGTAAGCTGCGCTCGAGGACAGCACATAGTAGCGCTTGCCGAACACTTCATAAAAGGGCGGGTTACCGTAGCGCGCTCGCGGTTCGACGCGCGGTAGTGCATCGGGAACGGTTTGCGGAACGGTGGGGGGCGGCGGGGCCGGAATTTCAGGGATAGAAACGGGATTTTCCGTCCGCCTCGTCGTCGCGAAGCAGCCGGCGAGGCCGACGACGGCCAGCAACCCAAACGGCGCCGCCCATACGCGCATGGCACTCACGGTTGGGAGCTGAATGGCCGCACCTCGTTCGAGTTCGCCCTTCCCGGAGATGCTGCGCTCGGCACTGTCCCGGCAGGTGTCTCCACAACGGGCGCCGCCGCGCCGGGCACGGCGGTGTCGTGCAGGAGAATCCGTTGTTTCACGGCAGCGGCAAGCTCGTATACGGCCATCGCGTACAGGGCGCTGTGGTTGTAGCGCGTGATGACATAAAAGTTGTTGTAGCCGACGCGCCAATGGATGCCGTCGGGTTCGTCGGCGGCCACGAGCATTGCGGGCGCCCCGGGAGGCAGTGCGCTGTCGAAAGTGACGCCCTTCGCCTTCAGGGATTCCACCGTGTCCGCAAGCGCCAGCTTGCGGCCGTCCAAGTCCGCGGTCTTGTCGGCTTCCACCGCGGCTTCGCTGAGTACGGGTTCCCCCGGATTCCAGCCGTGCTCTTTGAGGTAGTTGCCGACGCTGGCACACACGTCCGCCCAGCTGTTCCAAAGATCGATGTGTCCGTCCCCATTCGCGTCGACCGCATAGCGGCGGTAGTTCGACGGCATGAACTGCGGCGCGCCCATGGCTCCGGCATAGGATCCCTTGACGGCCAGTGGGTCGAGGCCGGTGTCGCGCGCCAGCAGAACGAACTGTTCCAGTTCGTCACGGAAGAACTTGGCGCGCGCGGGATAATCGAAAGCAAGCGTCGCGAGCGCATCCAGTACCCGATAAGATCCGGTCAGGCGGCCGTAGTAGGTCTCCACGCCGACGATGGCCGCAAGGTATTCCGGAGCGACGCCGGATTTGACGCTGGCCTGGTCGAGTTCTTGGCGGTGTGCGAGCCAAAATTCGGTGCCTTCGCGTATACGTCTTTCCGTGACGAAAATCGGCCGGTATTCGTACCAGGGCTTGGCCTTTTCGGCAGGCCGATCCATCGCCTCGATGATGGCCGGCTGGCTTTTCGCCGCGCGCAGCAGCTTGCGCAGCTGTCGTTTGCCGATCGAATCCTTTGCGGATACCTCGTCTATGAAGTTCTTGACCTCAGGGCGGTGGACGTCCACCGCGAGCGCCGGCAGAGCCGGCGTGCCGGCGACCCACAGGACCAGCAGCACGGGTTTACAAAAATGCCGAGCGCGCATCATGACCCAATGAGCTTGCGATGCGAATGCAGCGACATCAGAATGCCGAAGCCGGCCAGCAAAGTGACCATGGACGTGCCCCCGTAACTGATCAGGGGCAGCGGCACGCCGACCACCGGCAATATGCCGCTCACCATTCCCGAGTTGATGAACACATAGACGAAAAAGCTGAGTGCGATTGCGCCGCCAGTCAACCGCGCGAACGTGTCCTGGCCCTGATTGGCGAGGTACAGCGCGCGCCCGACCACCAACCCATATAGAACGAGGAGCACCAGGCACGGCAACAAGCCGAACTCTTCCCCGATCACGGCGAAAATGAAGTCGGTGGAACGTTCCGGCAGGAAATCCAGCTGCGCTTGGCTGCCCATCATGTAGCCTCGGCCGAACGTGCCGCCGTGGCCGATGGCGATCTGGGATTGAATGATGTGGTACCCCGCCCCCAATGGATCGTTTTCCGGGTTCAAGAATGTGAGTATGCGCTGGCGCTGATACTCGTGAATGTAGTGCCAGCCGGCCCAGGCCGCGCCGCCGAGCAGAGGAATCGAAATCAGGATGATCTGTACCTGCAGCCCCGCCAGCAGCATCACGATGAGTCCGGAGGCCGCTATCAGCAGGGCGGTGCCCAAGTCAGGTTGCACGACGATCATCGCGGTCGGAATTCCGATCATGATTCCCATGACCAGCAAATCCTTGAAGGCGGGCGGTAGCGGCCGTTCATGCATGTACCAGGCGCACATCATCGGTACGGCAAGTTTCATGATCTCCGACGGCTGGAAGCGGATGAAGCCGACGTCGAGCCATCGTTGTGCGCCTTTGCCGACGTGTCCTTTCGCGGCGACCACCAACAACAGCAGCACGCCGATCACGTAGGCGATGGGCGCAAACAGGCGCAAATACTGCGGCGTCGCGAGTCGGGCAAGGGCAAGCATGGCGGCCACGGCAATGGCGATGTTGGCCAGATGATGCTCCACCATCTTGATGTTCTGCCCGGAAGCGCTGTACACCACCAGAACGCCAAAAACCACGATGAGAGTCACCACGCCCGTTAGAGGCCCATCCAGCCCCAACGCCCGCAAGGTGCGCCCGCCGGCCGTCAGGGTACGGCGGGTGCGTGAAGGCGAGAATTCGTCGAATAGCATGCTGCGTGCCCGGAATTCAATGATCGTGGAGGCGGCTCAATACGCCGGCCAGCAGCGGCCAGATCAAGGCGCCGATGATGGGCGCGAGCCAGCGGCTGAAGGCAGTGACCGGATTGCCGGTGGCGCCGTCCACCCAGAAAAGCACGAATTGATAGCCGGTCAATAACGCGAAAATAGTCAGCGATTGCGACAAGACGGAGAACACGCGCAGTCTCAGACGCAAATGAGTGGCCCAGGCGGCCATGAGGGTCAGCGCCAAGGCATGCTGTCCGAGCACCACGCCCCTTATCACATCCAGCGCGAGCCCCGCGGCGAAAGCCAATGCCAAGCCACCGGCCCGCGGCGACTCGATCGACCAATAGAACACCACCAGTACCAGAAAATCAGGACGAAGGGCATCCGCCGCCGCCGGCAACGGGATGACCGCCAGCGCCAGGGCCACCAGTGCGGATAGCGCCATGGGTAAGCGGCGAATATGGTTGTCACGCATCATTTTTTCGGCGTTCCGGTGTGCTGCGGCGGCGCTTGCACGTCAAACGGCGTGCTCGGCTTCAGCCACACGAACATGAGTTCGCGTGACCGATCCAGCGCCGCTGCCGGCCGTATTTCGACCTCAGCCAGGGACTGCGCCGGATCTCGCTTGACCTCGGCGACGGTGCCTACGGGGTAGCCGGGCGGAAATCCGCCGCCGAGGCCGGAAGTCACCAAGAGATCACCGGCGACCACGTCGGCGCTCGTCGACAGGTAGGGCAGTTTCAGCCGCGACATGTCGCCGGTGCCCACGGCGATGGTACGCAAGCCATTGCGGTTGACCTGAACCGGGATGGCATGCGTGGCATCACTGACCAGGATGATCTCGCTGGTCAACTCTTCGACGCGTGCGACCTGACCAAACACGCCGCCGGCGTCGAGCACCGCTTGCCCGACGAACACCCCGTCGCGTGCGCCCTTGTCGACCAGGATTCGCTGCCGGAAGGCGTCGATATCCAGGTCCATGATATTGCCGATGATGAATCGATCGGTGATAGCGGCGGTATTCTCCCGCAAGGCGCGCAACCGCTGCGTCTCGGCCTCGAGCGCTTCGTACCGCTGCAGACGGAAATTGGCCAGGCGCAGCTCCGCCTCGAGCTTGGCTTTGTCGGCACGCAGCGTGCTGCGCGAGGACACGCTTTCGCGGAACCAATCCCACCCCTCGAAGGGACTGGCGACGGCGATTTGCACCGGGTACGCCACGACCGACAGGAAACGACGAATCTCGCCAAGATGATCGTAGCGCTTGTCGAAAACGATCAATCCCAGGGCCAGCAGCGAATAGAGAATGCAGCGAAGCAGCAAGCCCGTGGTTCGACCCGGAGAGTCGGTGTTACGAAATGCGACCATGGGCAGGGGCTTCCCAGGAGCCCGTCGCTAGCATTACTCCAATCCAAATATGCCCGGTCCATGTTCCTCGGTGAGTTCGAGGATCCGGCCGCCGCCCCGAGCTACGCAAGTCAGAGGATCGTCTGCCACAACCACGGGCAAGCCGGTCTCTTCCATGAGGAGTTTATCCACATCTCGCAGGAGCGCCCCTCCACCGGTCAGCACGATGCCGCGCTCGGCCACGTCGGCCCCGAGTTCGGGGGGAGTTTGCTCCAGGGCTTGCTTCACTGCGCCGACGATGCCCTGGAGAGGTTCCTGCAGAGCCTCGAGGATTTCGTTCGAGTTCAAGGTGAAGCTGCGGGGTACGCCCTCGGAAAGGTTGCGGCCCTTGACAGAAATCTCGCGAACTTGCTGACCGGGATACGCCGACCCAATCTCCAGCTTGATGCGTTCGGCGGTGGCCTCACCAATTAGAATTCCATAGTTTCGCCGTACATAGTTGGTGATCGCTTCGTCGAACTTGTCGCCCCCGATACGAACGCTTGCGGCATAGACGATGCCGTTGAGCGATATTACGGCTACTTCCGAGGTGCCGCCGCCGATATCGAGAACCATCGATCCGCGGGCTTCCTGTACCGGCAGACCGGCTCCTACCGCGGCGGCCATGGGCTCGGGTACGATGTCGACGCTGCGGGCACCGGCACCCTCCGCAGACTCCTTGATGGCTCGGCGCTCGACCTGGGTCGACCCGAACGGCACGCAGACCAATACTCTGGGACTGGGGCTCAGAAACCGGTTACCGTGCACTTTCTTGATGAAGTACTGCAGCATTTTCTCGGTGTACGTGAAATCGGCGATGACGCCGTCCTTCATCGGCCGCACAGCGGTAATGTGGCCCGGGGTTCGCCCTAACATGTTTTTGGCCTCGACCCCGACTGCCACGATGATCTTGCCGCCGCGCGTCGGTTCGTCCTGCACTGCAACCACCGACGGCTCGTTGAGAACGATGCCGCGCTCGCGAACGTAGATCAGCGTATTCGCGGTACCAAGATCGATTGAGAGGTCATTGGAGAAATAACCTCTAAGGCGTTTGAACATGGGTATTTTTCTAGTGCGAACGGCGGTGAAAAAGTTGCGCTAATGTAACAACCGACACGACATTGAGCAAGGCAACGTGTATCATGAATAGCAGCTTATTTTGCGCACTCGCGCGCACTTTCCGTATCCCTATGAGCCTAACTCGTCAAGACGTCGAAAAGATCGCGCACCTTGCACGCTTGTCCATCACCGAACCGGAGATGCCGGTCTACGTGACCAGCTTGTCGAGCATCGTCGATTTCGTGGACGAACTCTCCCGTGCCGAGACCGGCAGCGTTGAACCCATGGCGCACCCCTTGGACGGCCAACATCAGCGACTGCGGCCGGACATGGTCACGGAGACCGACCACCGCGAGAAGTATCAGAGGAACGCGCCGAACGTACAAGCGGGGCTGTACGTCGTGCCTCGCGTCATCGAGTAGGCTCCGCAGACGACCGTGACGATGCTGCACAATCTCTCCCTCGGCCAGCTCGCCGAGCATCTGGCTACCCGCCAACTATCGAGTGTGGACCTGACGCGCCATTTCTTGGCGCGTATCGAGCGATTGAATCCGGCCTTGAACGCGGTCATTACGCTGACCGCCGACGCCGCGCTCGCCGCCGCCACGGCAGCCGATGCGCGGCTGGCGGCCGGTGAGAGGGGGGCGTTGCTTGGCATCCCCCTCATTCACAAAGATATTTTCTGCACCGACGGCGTCCGCACCAGCTGCGGATCGCGCATGTTGGACAACTTCATTGCGCCCTACGATGCGACGGTGGTCGCGCGCCTGAAGGCGGTAGGTGCCGTGATGTTGGGCAAAGCCAATATGGACGAGTTCGCCATGGGGTCGTCCAATGAAACCAGCTACTACGGTCCGGTCAAGAACCCGTGGAACACGGGGAAGGTGCCCGGCGGATCGTCCGGCGGGTCCGCGGCCGCGATGGCGGCACGCCTCGCGCCTTATACCACCGGCACCGATACCGGCGGTTCGATCCGGCAACCGGCGGCGTTGACGGGTGTAACGGGCGTCAAGCCAACGTATGGACGCGTGTCGCGCTTTGGAATGATCGCATTTGCCTCCAGCCTCGATCAGGCCGGTGTGTTCGCCCGTACCGCGGCGGACGCTGCCGCGGTGCTCAAAGCCATCGCCGGATTCGACCCCTTGGATTCCACCAGCGTGGATGCTCCCGTGCCGGACTATCCGGCCATGCTCGGAGCCCCCCTCGAGGGCTTGAAAATCGGTCTGCTGCGTGAGTTCTTCGACGGCTTGGAACCGCGCAACGCCGCGCTGATCCACGAGGCGATCAAGGTCTACACATCGCTGGGTGCTTCCACCGTGGAAGTCAGCCTGCCGCACCTGCCGCTGTCCGTGCCCACGTACTACGTGGTCGCGCCGGCGGAGTGCTCGTCGAATCTATCCCGTTTCGATGGCGTGCGTTTCGGCTACCGCTGTGAACAGCCGAAGGACCTCGCGGACTTGTACAAGCGGTCGCGCGGCGAGGGATTCGGCGCCGAGGTCAAGCGCCGCATCATGACCGGCACGTACGTGTTGTCGGCTGGATACTTCGATGCTTATTATTTGAAGGCGCAGAAGGTACGCAGGCTCATCACCGACGATTTTCGTTCGGCGTTCAGCGAAGTGGATCTGTTGATCGGGCCCACCACGCCCACGCCGGCCTTCGACATCGGCGCCAAGATCGACGATCCCGTCACCATGTACCTGAACGATATCTATACGATCGGCGCGAATCTGGCCGGGCTGCCCGGACTGTCTCTCCCATGCGGCTTCGTCGATGGGCTGCCGATGGGCCTGCAGCTGATCGGGCCGCACTTCTCGGAAGCCAAGCTGCTCAACGCGGCTCATCAATTTCAGTTGCAGACGGACTGGCACAACCATACGGCGCGCGGGTACGAGTGATGGCCGACTGGGAAATTGTCATCGGACTCGAGATCCACGCCCAGCTGGCGACGCGCTCGAAGATATTTTCAGGCAGCGCCACGGCGTACGGCGCGCCGCCCAATAGTCAAGCGAGCTTGGTCGATCTTGCCTACCCCGGCGTGCTGCCGGTTCTCAACGCAGAAGCGGTGCGCATGGCAGTCAAGTTCGGTCTCGCTATCGGCGCCACGATCGCACCGCGGTCGATCTTCGCACGGAAGAATTATTTCTACCCGGATCTGCCGAAGGGCTATCAAATCAGTCAGTACGAACATCCGGTGGTGAGCCGCGGTACGCTGGATCTCTTGCTCGACGATGGGACGCAGAAGACCGTCGGCATAACCCGCGCGCATCTCGAAGAAGATGCCGGAAAATCGCTGCACGAAGGCTTGGCCAATGCCACCGGTATCGATTTGAACCGCGCCGGCACGCCGCTGCTCGAGATCGTGTCCGAGCCGGACATGCGGTCGGCCAAGGAAGCCGTGGCGTACATGAAGAAGATCCATACCCTGGTCCGATACCTGGAGATATGCGACGGCAACATGCAAGAAGGCTCGTTCCGCTGCGATGCCAACGTCTCGGTGCGGCCGCGCGGACAAGAGAAGTTCGGGACGCGCGCTGAAATCAAGAACTTGAATTCCTTCCGTTTCGTCGAAAAGGCGATTCAGTATGAAGTCGCGCGGCAGGTGGAGCTGATCGAGAGCGGCGGCAAGGTCGTTCAGGAAACCCGCTTGTACGATTCGGACAAGGACGAAACTCGATCGATGCGCTCCAAGGAGGAGGCGAACGATTATCGGTATTTTCCGGACCCCGACCTTCTGCCGGTGGAGATCGACGCGAGCTTCATCGCGGCCGTGCGGGCGACCTTGCCGGAGCTGCCCGATGAAAAGGCTGCCCGCTTTGCCCGCGAGTTGGGGCTGTCCGTCTACGATGCGGGAGTCTTGAGCGCGAGCCGCGATCTAGCGGCCTATTTCGAGGCCGTTGTGGCCGAGCTGAGTGAGATGCATGCGAAGCTCGCGGCGAACTGGGTAATGGGCGAATTGTCCAGTGCGCTCAATCGCGACAATGTCGACATCACGGCCTCGCGGGTGTCTCCCGCGCGGTTGAGCGGATTGTTGGCGCGTATCGTGGATACGACCATCTCCGGCAAGATTGCCAAGGACGTATTCGAGACGATGTGGTCGGCAGGCAAGCCGGCGGACGAGATTATCGAGGCGCAAGGCCTGCGGCAAATTACCGACTCGGGCGCCATCGAGGGCGTCATCGACGCGGTGATCGCTGCCAATCCGAAACAGCTCGCCGACTATCGTGCCGGCAAGGACAAACTATTCGGGTTTTTCGTGGGCCAGGTAATGAAGGCGACTGCAGGCAAGGCGAACCCGGCGCAGTTGAACGATTTACTGAGAACCAAACTCGGCGGTGGCAAGTAGGCATCCTAGATGCATGATCGCGATTGTTTGCATCGTTTCATCTTCGAGCATTATCCGATTCGCGGACATCTGGTACACCTGGATGCGTCCTGGCGCGCACTGATCGAACATCGGGATTATCCCGATGCGATACGTACGACGCTGGGCGAGACCGTGGCGGCGGCGCTCCTGCTGGCGGCTACCATCAAATTCCGAGGCGTGCTGTCCCTGCAACTGCAAGGAGACGGGCCGGTCCACCTTTTGTTGGCTCAATGCACCGACGGCTTGGGGGTTCGCGGGCTGGCCCGCTATCGTGAGGATTCCGCCGCTGTTGCGGGAGGCATCGCCGACTTGATCGGTGCCGGCAATTTGACGGTGACGCTGGAAGGTGACGACGGGTCGCAGCGCTATCAGGGCATCGTGCCCATCAGCGGCGGGCGTCTAGCGGACTCCCTGCAAATGTATTTCGAAAATTCCGAGCAGTTACCCACCCGCCTCTGGTTGACCGCGGACGAGTACGGGGTCGCGGGTATGCTGCTGCAGAGACTTCCGGGCAGCGGCAGCGCTGCGGGGCCCGGCGCTTCGGCGCCCGGCGCTGCGACCGCGGACTCGGCAGCCATCGACGATGCCTGGCGTCGCGCGCAACTGATCGGTGCGACGCTGACATCCGCCGAGCTACGGACGCTGGCCGATGCTCAGATATTGCACCGGCTCTTCAATGAGGACGACGTTCGGCTGTTCGAGCCGGCGCCGGTATATTTTCGCTGCCGCTGCTCACGCGAACGGGTGAGCGGAATGTTGCAGGGTTTGGGCGAGGCGGAGACGCGGTCCATTTTGATGGAGCGCGACGAAGTCGAAGTTCGCTGTGACTTTTGCAACCGCGCGTACGTGTTCGACGCGGTGGACGTGGCGCGGTTGTTCAATCCCAACATTGCCAGCGACGTCGGTGGCTCCGTTCACTGAACGGAACCTGGCGGCGGGGCGTGGCGCTCACACCTAAGATTCTGTTGCTCGCGCTGGCCAGCTGGGGAGCAGTGGACGGCGCCGTCGCGGTGGGCCGCGCCCCGGTGGGCCGCCCCGCGGATGGCCGCGCCGCGGATGGTGCTGCGGCGGAACGAGCCTTCTATGCGACCCGCTTCGAGAAAGATCCCTCTGCCGCGGCCATGACGGCAGTCGGGCGCGCACTCTTCCGCGACACGTCGTTATCGGCAGCGGGCAAAACCGCCTGCGCCTCCTGCCACAGTCCGGCACACGCGTTCGGGCCGCCGAATGGTCTCGCCGTACAGCTCGCGGGCAGAAACGGGCGGCATGCGGGTGTGCGCGCGGTCCCCTCACTGATGTACCTGCAGAACGTTCCGGCCTTCACCGAGCATGCCTTCGAGGATGACGGCGATGACAGCATCGATCAAGGCCCGGCAGGGGGGCGTACCTGGGACGGGCGCGCGCAATCGGCGCACGATCAGGCGCGATTACCTCTGTTCTCGCCGTTCGAGATGGCGAACAGCGGCGTCGACGCCGTGGTAGCCCAGGTAGAGCATGCAGCCTACGCGCCGCAATTTCGCGACACGTTCGGCGAGCGAGTATTCGAGGACAAGGATCTGGCATTCAAAGGGATATTGATGGCGTTGGAGACCTATCAGCAAGATTCCGAAGAATTCTATCCCTACACCAGTAAATACGACGCCTGGTTGCGGCGGCAGACCACGCTCACGAGAGCGGAAACGCGAGGCCTGGCCGCGTTCAACGATCCGGCGAAGGGTAACTGCGCGCGGTGCCATCCGTCCGCCATGCGCAACGGAGCATTTCCGCAGTTCACCGACTTCGGATACGCAGGCATCGGCGCGCCACGCAATGCCCGAATCCCGGCGAATGCGGACAAGCGTTACTACGATCTGGGATTGTGCGGACCGCTGCGCACCGACCTGTCGGATCGCAAGGAATACTGCGGGTTGTTCCGCACGCCGTCGCTGCGCAACGTCGCGATTCGCCGGGTGTTTTTTCATAACGGGGTCTTCCATCGATTGGAAGACGTCGTGCGCTTTTACGCAGAACGCGACACGTCGCCCCAAAAGTGGTACTCACGCGCGGCGGACGGCAGCACGCGGACTTTCGACGATCTGCCTGATGGATATCAGCGCAATCTCGATCGTGCCACACCTTTCGACCGACACCGGGGTGGCCGGCCGGCCTTGAGCGAACGCGAAGTCAAGGACATTGTCGCTTTCTTGAATACGCTGACTGACGGCTACGATAGAGGTCTAGCTGAGTAAACCGCGCCGCGCCGCGGCGAACGTGCGAAGTGGCCCACCAAATCCACTCAAATCGGCGTCTTAGTGTGCTTGACCGCCGGTTCGGTGGAAGGCTCTAATATAGCTATTCGGCCCCTGGCGATTGTCCGAACCGCTCCTACCCTTCCCTCCTTGCTGTGCCGACGGGTCTTGGCTCGACTCTATCCGAGTGCGAGCGACCTCGTCCTGGTGGCACCGGTGATCATTCCGGCGCCTGCGAGCGCGCGACCTCCAGAATCGCACTCTCATTTTCGCGTGCATGGCCAAGTTCGCACAGCCGTCGAAATGCTGCGCCGGCGAGGGCGCCGAACGGGCTTCCGATTCTCAGTTTCCTCGCGAGAAGCAGGCCGTAGTCCACGTCCTTCAAGCGAAGTTGCGGAGTGAACACCACGTTTTGATCGTGCTTGCCATCGACCATGCGGCGGCAATTGCGTACTACTTGCGGGCTGGCTGCCTGACCCATCGCAACCGCCTCGGCGACCATTTCGGGATCGAGTCCCGCTCGCTCTGCGATGGCCATCGCCTCGGCGGCCGACGCAATCTGTACCGCGCCCAGCATGTTGATGATCAACTTGTAGGCCGTGCCGGTGCCGACTGCTCCGAAATGAATCATGCGTTCGGAGATCGCCTCTAGAAGGCCGCGCGCGGCCCGAAGGTCGCCGACGTCGGCGCCGATGAGCAGAGTGAGTTTGCCGGTTTCCGCAGCATTCGGAAGGCCGGTCACCGGAGCGTCGATGTAGCGAAGGCCGCGGCTGCGAGTCTGCGCTGCGAGTTCAATGACCCAATCGTGAGAAAGCGTCGAGCATTCGATTGCCAGCGCCCCTGAGGCGTGGTCCGCCGCCAGGATTCCGTTAGGTCCCACCCAGACCTCCCGGGACGCCGCATCATCCGCAACCATTGAAATCACTGCATCCGCACCGGCGCATGCCGCGCGCGGAGTCGCAAAGAGATGAGCACCGCGGCTAACGAGCGAATCGGCACGCGATGCCGTACGGTTATAGACATTCAGCGTATGACCCCCGTCGAGTACACGCCCGGCCATCCCGATCCCCATCTTGCCGAGCCCAATGAATGCGATGGCTGCCATGTCTGTTCCGTTTCCGTTGGTGACTATCGCCAACCATGCACAGACCAGAGGAGACTCGCAAGTGCGGCCAACAGCGCCGGCGGCATCACCACGCTCCCCAATAACAGAAATTTCCAGGCGCTGACCTCCAGCCCTTCCCGCCGTAGAGCGACCAGCCACAGTATCGTCGCCAGCGACCCCGTGACGGATAGATTGGGTCCCAGGTCGACACCGACGAGCAGGGCGTCCTGCAGCGCAGGGGCGAACTGCGCGCTAGCGGCAAGCGATCCGGCGATGAGACCCAGAGGCAGGTTGTTCATGACGTTGCAAAGGAACGCGGCAACCACTCCCAGACCCAGCGCGGTTACGCTCTCGTGCGCTTGCGAACTTGCGGAGAGGAACCGCGCAACGGGGGTCAGCACACCGGTGCTCTCCATGCCCTGAACGAGCACGAAGAGCGCGGCGACCAGTGGCAAAACGCTCCATGAAATATCCCTGAGCAGCCGCCGCGGGGATTGCCTCGTGAGCAGGAAGATTGCGGCCGCGGTACCGATTCCTGCGCAAAATGTCGGAGCGCCCAGATGCCAATCGAGACCCGATGCAACGAGCAAGATCACGGCGGTGACGGCGATGCCGCCGGCCGCGAAGCGCCCGCCGTTGGAAAGAGCGGGTAGCTCGCAGTCAGTGGCAATTGTGGCCCGCAATGCCGAATTCTGCGCGAAACGTAAAACGACGTAGGTGACGACGATCGAAATCAGCGAGGCGATGCCGAACTGCGCTATCCAGGCCCATAATGACGGCACGTGCGCGCCGAATACGACGAGGTTGGCCGGGTTGGAAATGGGCAGGACGAAACTCGCTGCGTTGGCAATGAACGCACAAACGAAGAGATAGGGCATCGGTGGCGCTTCAGCCCGTTGAGTCGCCGCAAAAACTGCCGGCGTCAGCACCACGGCTGTGGCGTCGTTGGACAAAAATATGGTGACGACCGTGCCCACCAAGTAAACCAACGCAAACAGGGCGCTCGCCGAGCCGTCGGCACGCTTGACGGCTGCAGCGGACAACCAATCGAATAGGCCCTCCTGGCGCGCGAGTTCTGCGAGCACCATCATTCCGGTGAGAAAAAGATAGACGTCGGTTCCTTTGCGTATGGCCGACCAGGCCTCGCCGATGGGGATCAGGGAAAGCGCGACGAGTGCAAGGGCGCCAAGGACGGCCCAGAACGCTTCCGGCAGCCGCCACGGCCTTGCGATCACGCCCGCGATCGACGCCGCAGAAATCAACCAGATTGCGCGATGGGGTCCCAGATGCCTCGTCCTACGGGCGGCCGCCTCACAATGCCGAAACGCCGGATAATTCGGTCAGGCTCAAGGAGCGCGTCAATGCAACGAACTCCCTGATATACGCGGCTTCAGCGGCCGCGCCGCCGGTAGCGGCATACAGTTCGCAGCGCAGACCGGCCTCCCCGATGGGACGTGAGACCACGTAGCCTCGCTGGATGTAGTTTCCCACGGTCCAGGACGGCAGGGCGGCAATGCCGCGGCCGCTCGCGACCAATTGCAGGATGGCGACCGTCAGCTCGGCGGTGCGTCGCCTCGGATTGATGCCCGCGGGCGTCAGGCAATGCTTCATGACATCGAGCATCTCGTCGGGAACGGGGTAAGTGATCAGCGTCTCGGCGGCGAAATCGGCCGCCTCCAGCCACGGCTTTGCCGCAAGTGCATGCCGCGGGCTCATCAATGCGACGCTTTCGTAGCGGAACAGCGGGCTGAAGACCACGTGGGGCTGGGGTTCCTGCCGGTCGTGGATGATGGCGAGTTCGGCTTCGCCCCGTTCGAGCAGGGGCAGCGGATCGACCACGAACCCGGAAATGATATCGAGTTCCACTTCGGGCCAGAGCGTCCGGTAGGCGTCCATCGCCGGCATCAGCCAGTCGAAACAATTGTGGCATTGGACTGCGACCCGCAGAGGCCCGGCATGGCCCTGCGCCAAGCGCGCCACGTCGCGCCCCGCTTCGGCTACTTGGGGCAGGACGGCTCGAGCCAGGGACACCAGCCTGTGGCCGATGGCGGTAAAGCGCAACGGTCGCACATTCTTTTCAATGAGGGACGCGCCATAATGGCTTTCCAATGCCTTGAGCTGGTGGGAAAGCGCGGATTGAGTCAAGAACAGGCGCGCGGCCGCCTTCGACAGGCTGCCGCATTCCGCCAGGGCCAGAAGGGTCTCCAAGTGCCGCAGCTCCAGCGCGGTAGTTGCCATGAGCGGATTTCATCCATTCCATGAAGATAATGAGATTGTGTCACAGCATAAGGCCTTGCATGCTTAGGGTCGAGAGACCTCCACTGGAGCTTGGGAAATGCTAAAAAAACCGGCGGTGTCATTCGAGTTCTTCCCACCGGGCGATGACGCGATGGGCCGCCAGCTGTGGGAAGCCGTCGGGCGCCTCGCGCCCCTGGAGCCGAAATTTGTATCGGTGACCTACGGTGCAGACGGCTCGACGCGCTCGCGGACTCACGACTGCGTCCTGCGCATGCTGCGCGAGACCACGCTGTGCGTCGCTCCCCACCTGACCTGTGTCGGTGCCTCTCGAGACGAGGTCCTGTCCATCGCGCGCGACTATTGGCGCGATGGAATACGCCACATGGTGGCACTGCGCGGCGACCTGCCGGGGGTCGCCGCTACAGGCGGCGCCGACCGCGCCGGTTTTGCCTATGCCTCTGACCTGGTTCGGTCACTCGCACTCACCGCCGATTTCGAGATTTCAGTCGCTGCCTATCCGGAAGGACATCCGGAGTCGGGTACGGTCGATGCGGACTTGGAGAATCTGAAGCGCAAGATCGATGCGGGGGCGAGCCGCGCGATCACCCAATTTTTCTTCGATACCGACGTGTTTCTGCGCTATCGCGACCGCTGCTCGGCGGCGGGTATCGACATCACCATCGTGCCGGGCATACTTCCCATCACGCGCTTCCCACAGTTGTTGCGCTTCGCGGAGCGTTGTGGTGCTTCGGTGCCCGAATGGCTGCGGCAGCGCTTCAACGGGTTGGACGACGATGCGGAAACGCGCCGCATGATCGCGGCCCACGTGGCAATCGAACAGGTGCAACGCCTTCAGCAGCACGGAGTGGAAGAATTTCACTTCTACACGCTCAACCGCGCCGAACTGACTTACGCAATATGCCATGCGATGGGCCTGCGGCCGCGCGTCGCCGAAACAGCCAAGGTGGCATGAGTGAACACGGGGGCACTACCCAGACGGTCAAAGACCTTCCTGTCGCTCCTCGAGCGGCGGGTGGTGATTCTCGACGGAGCCATGGGTACGATGATCCAGCGTCATCGTCTGGGCGAGGCGGATTTCCGAGGCAGCCGCTTTGCGGATTGGCGCAGCGACCTGCGCGGCAACAATGATTTGCTGTCGATCACCCAGCCCCACATCATTGCTCAGATACACCGCGACTATCTGTTGGCGGGCGCGGACGTCATCTCCACCAACACCTTCAACTCCACGCCGGTCTCGCAGTCCGACTATGGGATGGAGCCGCTGGTCGGCGAACTGAACCTCACCGCTGCGCGTCTGGCGCGGCAGGCGGCGGAAGAAGTAACCGAAGCCACCGGGCAGCAACGCTACGTTGCGGGTGCGCTGGGACCGACGGGCCGAACGGCCTCGCTGTCGCCCGACGTGAACGACCCAGGTTTCCGCAACATCACTTTCGATGAGCTGGTCGCCGGCTACTCGGAAGCGGCGCGCGCGCTCGTCGAGGGCGGAGTGGATGCGCTGTTGATCGAAACCGTATTCGATACGTTGAACGCCAAGGCCGCATTGTTCGCGGTGCGCGACGTGCTGGACTGCGCGGGCCTCGATTTACCCATCATCGTCTCGGGCACGATCACGGATGCGTCCGGACGCACGTTGTCCGGCCAAACCACCGAGGCGTTCTGGAATTCGATCCGACATGCGCGGCCCGCAATAGTGGGACTCAACTGCGCGCTCGGCGGAAAACAGCTGCGGCCCTACATCGAAGAGCTTGCCACGCTCGCGGACACTTATGTGTGCGCTTATCCGAACGCCGGACTGCCGAATGCATTCGGCGAATACGACGAGACACCCGAACAGACGGCCGAGATCGTGCGCGAATTTGCCGCGAGCGGTTTCGTCAACATGGTGGGCGGCTGCTGCGGCACCACACCCGAGCACATCGGCGCCATCGCCCGCGCGGTGGCCAAGGTCCCACCGCGCGCGGTGAGAGAAATCGCAACTGCCTGCCGCCTGAGCGGACTGGAGCCGCTCACCATCGATGCCAGCAGCTTGTTCGTCAACGTGGGGGAACGTACCAACGTCACGGGCTCGGCCAAGTTTCGCAAGCTGATCGAGGCCGGCGACTACGCGGCGGCGGTCGACATAGCCCGCCAGCAGGTGGCCAACGGCGCGCAGATCATCGATGTCAACATGGACGAGGGCATGCTCGACTCGCAGGCCGCCATGACGCGCTTCCTGAGTCTGATCGCCGGCGAGCCCGACATCGCGCGGGTGCCCGTCATGATCGACTCATCGAAGTGGTCGGTGATCGAGGCGGGTCTGAAATGCGTCCAGGGAAAGTCGATCGTCAATTCCATCAGTCTGAAGGAGGGCGAGGATGCATTTCTCGCGCAGGCGCGTTTGTGCCGGCGCTACGGCGCTGCCGTCGTCGTCATGGCATTCGACGAAAAGGGTCAGGCGGATACCCTCCAGCGCAAGGTGTCGATCAGCCAGCGGGCCTACAAGCTTCTGACCGAGCAATTGGATTTTCCGGCCGAAGACATCATCTTCGATCCGAATATTTTTGCAGTCGCCACCGGAATCGAGGAGCACAACCGGTACAGCTTGGATTTCATCGAGGCGACGGCCGCCATCAAGAAGCTCATGCCTGCGGTGCATGTGAGCGGAGGGGTGAGCAACGCATCGTTTTCCTTCCGCGGCAACGACCGGGTCCGCGAGGCCATGCACTCGGTGTTCCTGTACCATGCGATCCGTGCGGGGATGACCATGGGCATCGTCAACGCGGGCCAACTGGCCATTTACGAGGACATACCGCTCGATCTTCGAGAACGCGTCGAGGACGTCATTCTAGCGCGCCGCGAGGATGCCACGGAAAGGCTGCTCGAGATTGCCGAACTCTTCAAGGGCGGGGGCGCCGCCGCCAAGCGCGGCGACGACCTCGAATGGCGCAAACTCCCGGTGGAGGAGCGGCTGCAGCACGCTCTCGTGAAGGGGCTAGACGAGTTCGTGCTCGCGGACACCGAAGAAGCCCGGCTCAAGGCCAAGCGGCCGCTCGACGTGATCGAAGGGCCGCTCATGGATGGCATGAACGTGGTGGGCGATCTGTTCGGTTCAGGCAAGATGTTCCTGCCGCAGGTGGTTAAATCGGCGCGGGTCATGAAAAAAGCCGTCTCGGTGCTGATTCCCTACATAGAAAAAGACAAGTCCGGCGCGAACCGCTCCAATGGCAAGGTGGTCATGGCCACGGTTAAGGGCGACGTGCACGACATCGGCAAGAACATTGTCGGCGTGGTGCTGCAATGCAACAACTTCGAAGTCGTGGACCTCGGCGTCATGGTTTCTTGCGAGAAGATCTTGGAGGCGGCCACGCGCGAGGGCGCGAATCTCATCGGGCTGTCCGGTCTCATCACGCCGTCGCTGGATGAGATGGTGCATGTGGCCAAGGAGATGCAGCGGTTGGGGTACAAGCAACCCTTGCTCATCGGCGGGGCAACCACGTCGCCTGCACACACGGCCGTGAAGATCGATCCGCAATACGATGGAGCGGTCATCTATGTGAAGGACGCATCGCGTTCGGTGGGGGTGTGCCAGCAACTCATTACCCACGAGACGCGCGATGCGTATGTCGCGAATATCAAAGTGGAGAATGAACGTCGCCGCGAACAACATCGCAACAAGAGCGTGAAGGCGCCTCGTTTGTCCTTGGGCGCCGCGCGAGCGAAGAAGTTAAAAATAGATTGGGCGGCTTATAATCCGCCCGTTCCACGTTTTTTGGGTATTCGGCGGTTCGAAGAGTATCCGCTCGAGGAACTGGTCCCGTACATCGATTGGATGCCTTTCTTCAATGCCTGGGAGTTCGCCGGGAAGTTTCCCGATATCCTGAAGGACCCCGTCGTCGGTGAAGCGGCTTCCAATTTGTATGCTGACGCGAGACGCATGCTGCAGACCCTGGTGGAGGAGAAATGGCTGCAGGCGCGCGCCGTCGTCGGATTCTTCCCCGCCAATACGGTGGCCGATGACGACATCAACATTTATACCGACGAGACACGAGCAACGTTGAGCTTGCGGTTGCATCAGCTGCGGCAGCAGAAATCCAAACCGCAGGATCAGGCCCAGCTGTGTCTGGCAGATTTCGTGGCGCCGGTGCATAGCGGCCGGGCCGACTATCTCGGCGCGTTCGCAGTGACCGCCGGCATCGGAATCGATGCCCACATAGCGAGGTTCGAAGCCGCGCACGACGATTACAGCAGCATCATGCTGAAGGCACTGGCCGACCGCTTGGCCGAGGCGCTGGCCGAGCGCATGCACGAACGGGTGCGCCGCGAACTCTGGGGCTACGCCGACCATGAACACCTCGACAACACGGGCTTGATTCGCGAAGAGTACCAGGGGATTCGCCCCGCGCCGGGCTACCCCGCATGTCCGGACCACACGGAGAAAGCCGCACTGTGGAAGCTCCTGGACGCCGAGCGCTCCACCGGCATCCGGTTGACCGAAACGTTCGCCATGTTTCCGACCGCTGCGGTCAGCGGGTTTTATTTTTCGCACCCGCGCGCGCACTATTTCGGCGTCGGGAAAATCGATCGCGATCAAGTTGCAAGCTATGCGCAGCGCAAGGCCATGGAGTTGACCGAAGCCGAGCGCTGGCTGGCCCCGATTCTGGGCTACGACCCGGACGTTGCGCCTGCCGCAGACGCCGCATGAGGCAGCGCGTTCAGGGGGAATCGCGCTGAGCGCGTAGCGGCCGCTACTTCGGTGCCCTGCGGACTTCGGCGATCAGCCTCACGAAAAAGCTCAATTCGGCGCCGCCGGGCATCAGTTGTCTGCCGACCAGGATTCCCGGCGTGCCATCGAGATCCAGTGCGCGCGCTTCGGCGTCGTTGCGTGCGAGGAGACCGGCGATCTCATGGGAATGCGCCGCAAGATCTTTTTTGAGCGTCTCGACATCGATACCCGCCCGGCGCAAGACCGATTCGACTTGATCGTTGTCCGTCAAGCGGGGACCGGTGAGCAACGCATCGTGCGCGACCAAGTACTTTCCTTGCCACCGCGCGGCCAACGCGCAGCGGGCGGCGTAAGCCGAAGTCTCCCCGAGCACCGGCCAATCCTTGTACACGATCGCGAGTTTCGGGTCTTCGGTGAGGAGTTCTCTGAACGTGGGCACCACCCGCCTGCAGTAGGGGCAGTTGTAGTCGAAGTACTCGACGATGGTCACGTCCGCAGTCCGCGCACCGGCCATTTCCAGCCCGGGCTTGGCAAGGATCGCTTTCTCGCCCGCACGCGTGATCTGCTGCAGATCCTGCGAAGACACGCTCGTGGGAAGCGTGCCGATCGCCATCGCGAGGAGAATCATCTTCGCGCCGCCGTGGAGGTTGCGTGATCGCATGGAGGGGCGAACCATAGCATAGACCGGCGACCACGGAATATTGCGAGGCCGGCAGGTCGGGACCCCGCGGGGGTCCCCACCGTAGTCGTTGCGCCAAAGCAACACGGGATATGGCATACCGGCTCCATTGGGGGAATTCCTCAGTCGCGGTTCGGCAACAATTGCACGTACAGGCCGGCTGCGCTAAAAAGGCAGAGTACGAGTGAGTAAATCAAGGGATGGTACTCTCGGGCAATACCGCCTTTAGTGGAGCGAATGTTCGAGTTGCGCATGGAGCCTGCATCGACCTTTTTTGGCGGCGGCCCTTCTGTGGAAGAGGCCATCTTGGACATCGACTGGTCGACCACGCAGCTCGGGCACCCATCGGCGTGGCCGCAGTCTTTGCGGTCCATCGTTGCCTTGATACTTGCCTCCGGAAAGCCGATGTTCATCGTTTGGGGGCCCGCGCGCACCCTTCTCTACAACGATGCCTACATCTCTCTGTTGGGAACGAAACATCCGGGCGCGCTCGGTGTGCCTTTTTTCTCGGTGTGGCCGGATGCCCAAGGCGACCTGGCGCCTCTGTTCGACCGGCTCTTCGGCGGAACAGTCATCGAGCTCGATGATATCTCCATCAGCTTCGATCGCGACGAGGAGGGGTCCCCGCAGGCGCATTTTGCGCTTTCCTATACGCCCATAAGGGACCACGGAAACACCATCGTCGGGCTGCTGTGCATCCATTCAGAAACGACCGACCGTGCGTCCGGAAAAGCCTCGCGGCCTAACGATCACCTGCGGCTTGCCCGTTGGTTCGACCAGGCGCCGAGCTTCATCGCAGTGCTGAACGGACCGGAGCACCGCATAGAGCTCGCCAACGCCGGTGTGGTCAAACTGCTGGGTGACCGCAACATCATCGGCAAAACGGTCAAGGAAGTGTTATCCGACCGTGTCGCACAAGATTACCTGCCCCTTCTCGATCGGGCCTTCGAGACCGGCGAACAGGTAGTGCGGACCGGGACCCGATATATCGTGAAGGGGCGCGGCGCCGCGGAGGACGAACGCTTCGCCGATTTCCTGTTCCAGCCCATCACCGACGGCATAGGCCAAGTCACGGGGATTTTCGTGCATGGCTCCGACGTCACCGACCGCATGCACGACGAGACGCTTCTGCGCGACCGCGAGACTCATCTTCATGAGCAAAATGCCGATCTGGGGCGCCTCGTCACAGAACGCTCTGCACAATTGTTGGCGAAAGAAGCTTTGATTCAGACGGTCTATGAACATTCGTCCGAGTACCATATCGTCGTTGCCGAGATTCGCGCCGGAATCTTCCGCCTGGAGGAAATAAATCCTTCGGCCTCGAAACTGTACAAGGCCGCGCGGGAGAAGGTCATCGGGCGCACCGTCGATGAGTGCCTGGGCGCCGGCGAGGCCGCCGCGGTCAACGCTCATTTGGCCGCATGTCTGACCGCCAATGCGCCTCATCCTTTCGAGTTCGATTACGAAGGCAATGTCATCGAGGGAATCGCGTCGCCGTTGCCGCCGGTGCGCGGCGTCGGACGCCAGATTGCGGTGAGCGGCCGCGACGTAACGGAGCGGCGGAACCTCGAAGAGCAGCTGCGCCACTCGCAAAAAATGGAGGCTGTCGGACAACTCACCGGCGGCCTGGCCCACGATTTCAATAATCTGCTGTCCGGTATTTCAGGTTCGCTGGAGCTCTTGAAGACGCGCAAAGCGCAAGGCCGGTTGGATGAGATCGACCGCTACATCGAGGCGGCCCAGGGCGCGGCACAGCGCGCCGCCGCGCTGACCCAGCGCCTGTTGACGTTCGCTCGCCGCCAAAAATTGGATGCGCGATCCACCAACGTGAATAGGCTGGTCGCCGGAATGGATGATCTGGTGCGCCGTACGGTGGGACCGACCATCCAAGTCGCCATCATCGAGGCTGCCGATTTGTGGGACACGCTGGTCGATCCCAACCAGCTTGAAAATGCGTTGCTCAATTTGTGCATCAACGCACGCGATGCCATGCCGAACGGCGGAAATCTCGTCATCGAAACGAGCAACCACGTGTTCGACGAACGTACGGCAAGCGAACATGACATGACTCCAGGCGAATATCTGTCTCTCAGCGTAAGCGATACGGGCACCGGGATGTCGCCCGATGTCATGGCGCGGGCATTCGAGCCTTTCTTCACTACCAAGCCCCTGGGTGGGGGAACCGGTCTCGGCCTCTCGATGCTGTATGGTTTCGCACGTCAATCGGGAGGACGGGTCCGTATCGATTCGGCGCTGGGTTACGGTACCAAGGTGTATGTCTACCTGCCGCGTTATTTGGGCGGTGCTGCCAAAATCGAGCAGACGGTGAACGCGGGGAAGCCTTTGCGCATTGGGCACGGCGAGACGGTGCTCGTAGTCGATGACGAGCCGACGGTGCGCATGCTGGTCACCGAAGTGTTGACCGATCTAGGCTACGAAGCGATCGAGGCCAGAGACGGCCTCGAGGCGCTCAAAGTACTGCAATCCAACGAGCGAGTCGACTTACTGATCACCGACATCGGGCTTCCGGGGGGTATCGAAGGCAGGCAACTCGGCGATTCGGCGCGCGCGTGTCGTCCGGGCATTCCCATTCTCTATATCACGGGATATGCCTACCTCCCCGAAAGCGCAGTCGCGCACACGGACCCTCGAATTCAAACACTGGCGAAACCGTTCGCAATGGACGAGCTGGCCGTGCGCATCAATGCATTGATGGGACTGGAGTGATGCAAGGAGCGCGCGTGGCGCTTCGCTACCTGAAAGCAATCACCAATCCGGCCGTCAGCCCCAACAATACTGCGGCCAGATACCGGTAGTCCTGCCATATCGGAGTCTGCGCAAGCCGCGTGTTTTCGGCACGGCCAAAGTCGAGTTTCCACATGGTCGCATCGCGCTTGGCACTCGCCGCGACGGGATGGCGAACGCTCACGCCAACCAAGATGAGTACGTCTACCAGGAACAGAAGCGGCGCCGCATAGAGAAAATGAAAGTGGGTCCAGCCGAGCACGCCGTTGCACAGAAACAGGCATAGGCCGCACAGCGATCCGACGACCAACGTCGCCGTCGCGCCGTCCGAATTCGCGCCGCGCCAGAACATGCCGCCCAGGAACACTGCGACGACCGGCGGCACCGCGTATGCCAGAACGGCCTGCAGATACTGCCAAAGCGAGGGGAGCAGATACAATTGCGGAGCCCACGCGACCGCAATGACCAGAAGGCCGATGGTCGCCCAGCGGCCTACACGGATGGTCTGCGCATTCGACAGCGACGGGCGGAACCGCTTGACGATATCCATCGTGAGCAGCGTGGATGCAGAGTTGAGAATGGATGCAATGGACACCATCGTCGCGGCGGCGAACCCGGCTACCACCAACCCGATCAGGCCTTTCGGCAATAGCTCGAGAATCAATTTGGGATACACCATGTCCGGCCGCGCCAGTTTCGGGAACAGCAAGAGGGCGCAGGTGCCGGGCAGCACGATCACGAACAATACGGGTAACTTCAGCAGGCCGGCGAACAATGCGCCCCAGCGGGCGTGGTCGATGTTCTTCGCGGCCAGCACGCGCTGTACGATGGACTGATTGGTGCACCAATAGTAGAAACCCAGGAGGGGAATTCCCAACACCAGGCCGGGCCAAGGAACACTGCGATCGCCGATCGGCCGAATGAGCGATAGCGCCGCGGGATCTACACCCGTCAGCACCGCGTGCCATCCGCCGGCGCCCTGGAAGGCGCGCAGCGAAATGATCACCGCGCCCGCCAGCAAGACCACGCCCTGCACGGCTTCGGTGTAGATCACGGCGCGCAAACCGCCGGATGCCGCATAGAGACCGGCCGCACCCGCCAGCATCGAGACGATCAGCCACAAGGGTTGATTCGGAAACAGAAGCCTGCACACGAGCGATCCGCTGTAGAGGATGGCCGCAGAGTCGACGAAGACATTGAGGAACAACGTCAGCACGGCGAACGACAAACGCACCCGCGCATCGTAGCGCCGCTCGAGGAACTCGGGCATGGTGTAGGTGCCGCTGCGTATCACGAACGGCAGCAGGAACAGACAGAAAAACACCAGGATCACCGTCGCGGTCCATTCGTAATCGTAGACCGAGATCCCCATCGCATAGGCGCCCCCGGCAAGGCCCACCAGGGCGGTCGACGACATGTTGGAGGCCAGCAGCGCCAGCCCGATAGTGGGCCAATGCGTTGCGCGCGATGCAAGAAAGAAGTCCACCGGGGCGAAATGGCGCCGCGTCAGGAGCAGGCCGAGGATCACGAGTCCGCCAACGTAAGCGATGACGACCATCCAGTCGACGACGCTCAATGCCACCGCTGCGCCGCTATCCGGCATATCGCACGCCCTCGATCTTGGATGCCCCGCTGTAAATCGGGCGATGCGTGCCGGCTTCGCCACCCGCACCGGTGCCCCCTGCCGGGGGGGCGGTGAGTGACAGCGCTGACATAAAGGCGAAAAGTCGGTTAGTATGCGATTCCGCGGCGTGTGGAGTCGTTGGTACGAGTGCCGCAGTCGGGGAAAAAGTAGACATTACAGGCAGTTATCACAAACCATGGTACGAAAGCTCGTTGTTGTATTGATCGGCGCCATCGTTTGGGCGCACCTAGCGGCCGGGGCCGGACAAAGTGTACAGCCGAACCTGTGGCCGAGCGCTGCCGAAGACGCGTCCTCTTGGGCCGATACGGACCCATTCGTCGAACGGCTGCTGCGGCAGCTGAGCCTGGAGGAAAAAATCGGCCAAATGATTCAGGCGGACATTGCCTCGATTTCGCCCGCGGATTTACGCCATTATAAATTGGGCTCCATCCTCGCGGGCGGCAACGCCGCCCCCGGCAACAATCTGCGCACCTCGCCCCAGGCTTGGCTCGACCTCACGAACGCGTTCTACGAGGCTTCGCTGGTCCAAGAGGGCAGTTCGCATCAGCCAATCCCTATCCTGTTCGGCATCGACGCCGTTCACGGCCACGCAAAAGTTATCGGCGCCACGATTTTTCCGCACAACGTCGGCTTGGGCGCCTCTCATGAGCCGGAGTTGATCCGCCGCATCGGGCAAGCGACCGCTGAGGAAGTCGCCGCCACCGGCATCGACTGGACGTTCGCCCCAACCGTCGCCGTGGCGCGCGACGTGCGCTGGGGCCGATCCTACGAAAGCTACTCTGAATCGCCGGATCTCATCGCCCGCTACGCGCCCGAGATGGTAAAGGGTCTGCAGGGCGAGCGCGGCACACCGCAATTCATGGCGCCGGGACACACCCTATCGTCGGTAAAGCACTTCCTCGGCGATGGCGGGACCGTTGCGGGACGCGACCAGGGCAATACGGTCGCATCGGAAGCCGAGCTCAGCGGCGTGCACGCGGCCGGCTACGCGGCCGCAATCCAGGCGGGCGCGTTGATCGTCATGGCCTCGTACAACAGCTGGAACGGAGTCAAGCTGCACGGCAATCATTATTTGCTGACCGAGATCTTGAAGGGACGCATGGGCTTCAAGGGTTTCGTGGTGGGTGATTGGAATGCTCACGAGCAATTGCCGGGATGCACCAAGTCCAGTTGCGCCGCCGCGATACTCGCCGGTGTCGATATGCTGATGGCCCCCGATAGCTGGGAAGACCTGTATCGAAACACTCTGGCACAGGCTCGGTCGGGTGAGATCCCCCAAGCCCGCATTGAGGATGCCGTGCGTCGCATTCTCCGCGTCAAAGCGGTGACGGGGTTGTTCAATCGGCCTGCACCCAAGCAACGCAGCGATGCGGGGCACTTCGAGGAACTGGGCAGCCCCGGCCATCGGGCCATCGCCCGTGAAGCGGTGCGCAAATCGCTGGTGCTGCTCAAGAACGCGCACCATATCTTGCCGTTGAATCCGCAGGCACGGGTTCTGGTGGTGGGCGCCGCCGCCGATGACATTGGCGTTCAGAGCGGCGGCTGGACCGTCGACTGGCAGGGCAACCACAATTCGAACGCAGACTTTCCCGGAGCGACGTCCATTTACGCGGGGATCAAGGCCGCGGTGACGCGGGCCGGGGGCTCGGCTACCTTGAGCAGCGATGGCCGATTCCAGCAAAAACCCGATGTTGCCATCGTCGTCTTCGGCGAGGGGCCCTATGCCGAGTTTCAAGGCGACCGGGAGACTTTGGAGTATTCGCCCGGCGACAAAACGGATTTATCGATCCTGCGCCGGCTGCATGCGGCGGGAGTTCCGACGGTCAGCATTTTCCTATCGGGCCGTCCGCTATGGGTCAACCCGGAGATCAACGCGTCCGACGCCTTCGTTGCAGCTTGGCTGCCCGGAAGTGAGGGAGAGGGGGTCGCCGACGTCTTGTTCCGCGCGCCGCAGGGTTCTGTGCCGTTCGATTTTACCGGTCGACTGGCATTTTCGTGGCCGGCAACCGCCATGCCGGTGACGTTCGATGGCGGGGCGGCCCATGCCGGGGCGGCCCATGCCGGGGCCGGGCGGGCCGGGGCTGGGCGGGTGACGGGTGCGCTGTATGCGAACGGTTTCGGGCTCGATTACCGGGACGGTTCGCGCGCCGCGGCGAGGCTGGGGGAGGACGCGCGCGTTTCGCCGAACTTCAAGGCGCCTCGGGGCAGTCTCTTCCACGCGGCGCATCCGACGGCACCTTGGTCGTTGTTCGTCGCCGACGGCAGCGACGAAGTTCATCTCACGAATTCCAAACAGGCGAGTCCGCATGGAGTCGTGAGCGTGTCGCTCGCACCCGTCGGCGCCATTGCCTACTGGAGTGGAGCGCAGCCCGGGATGCTGCGAATTTCCGGTCGAGCCTCCGATATGGGGCGCCGCGCGAGCGACGGAGAACTCATCGAGGTACGTTACCGGGTCGACCACGCGCCTGCGGGCATGGTGTCCCTCGGTATGAGGTGCGCGGATCCTCAGTGCGGGAGCGCGCGCGGCGCGATGATCGACGTGACGAAGATTTTCCGGGCGGCGCGCATTGGCGCATGGGAGACCCTCATCATTCCCGTGTCCTGCTTTGCCGCGACGGGTGCCGACCTCTCCCAGGTGGAAGTACCGTTTGCCGTCGAGGCATCCGGCGAGTTCGGGATGACGATTTCGGAGGTGCAGGTGCTGTCCGACGCTAAGGCGCCGCGCCCGCCGTGTCCGCCGCCCGCAGACCCGATAAGATAGGCGGGAGCCGGACAGGCTCCCAGTCGACGCAACGAGGTTTGACCGCTCTCCATGACACCCATTCCCGCGTCGGTGACCATACAGGAGGTTGCCGACCTAGCGCAGGTCTCGTCCAAGACCGTATCGAGAGTGATCAACAACGAACCGCTGGTGCGCCCGGATACGCGCAAGCGTGTCTTCGAGGCCATCGAGCGCCTCAACTATCGACCCAATCTCAACGCCCGTGGGTTGGCGAGCAATCGATCGTTTCTCGTCGGGCTGTTCTGCGATCGCCCGGGCGATTACCTCAGCGAGTTCCAGGAGGGCGCCATCGAACGATGCCGGGAATCCTACATGCACTTGATGGTTGAAACAGTAGACGTCCGGGGCCCCAACATCGACAAGCAGATGGACACCTTGCTCGGGCAGCTGCGGCTGGAGGGCGTCATTTTGCTGCCGCCATTGAGTGACCATCCGAGCATTTTGAAGAAGCTTCACGACGCTGCGATTCCAGTCGTGCGAATCGCACCCAAGAACAATCTGAGCGCCGCACCCTCCATCGGCATCGACGACTACACGGCTGCGCGGCAATTGACCGCCCATCTGCTGAATCTGGGACATCGGCGCATCGGCTGCATGCTTGGCCGGGCGGATCATGGTGCCACGGAACAGCGATATCTGGGTTTCATCGATGAAATGCGGGCTCACCAAGCACCCGTGGACGGAAGTCTGGTGCAAACGGGCAACTTCATATTTTCCGATGGATTGGTGTGTGCGGAGCGGATGCTGCGGTCGGCGACGCCGCCGACGGCCATTTTTGCGTGCAATGACGACATGGCCGCGGCGGCGATATCCATGGCGCGAAAATTCGGTCTGAATCTGCCGGGGCAATTGTCCGTCACGGGGTTCGACGACGCGCCCGTCGCGACCATGATATGGCCTGAACTCACGACGGTGCGTCAGCCGGTCGCGGCGATGGCGCGCATCGCGGCCGACCTCATCATCCAGCACGAGCCCCGGCGTCGCGGCTGGCCGGAACCCGTTCCGCGCCATTTGCTGGGTCACGAACTCATCGTGCGGAATTCGACCGCCCGTCCCAGCGGTGTGTGATGGGCAGGAATGACCGGTGCGCTTGCGGCAGCGGGAAGCGATTCAAGTCCTGCTGCGGGCGATTGAGCACGGGTTCGCCAACAGCAGCCACGACCTCCGTCGACCGATCGACGGGCGCCGCCGCCGGGCAGGAATTCGAAGAACTGGTCGCGCTCTTGAACGCCCGCCGCTTTGGGAATTTGGAGGAGCGGGCTCGCGTGCTGCTTGCCGCGCGGCCGAAGGTGGGGCTCGTCTGGCAGCTCTTGGCCGCCGCCCTGGGCGGGCAGGGCAAAGACGCCCTGCCAGCGCTGGAGGCAGCCGTGCGCTGCCTGCCGGAGGATCCCGTGGCGCATCTCAATTTAGGCAACGCCCTGGGACGCTGCGGGCGCCTCGAGGAGGCGGCGGCGAGCTTCGGGCGTGCGCTCGAACTGCAACCGGAATTCGCCGAGGCGCACAACAATCTCGGCGATCTGCGGCTGGAGCTCGCACGCTTCGATGAAGCTGTGGCCAGCTGCCGCCGCGCCATCGCAATCAGGCCGGAGTACGCCGAGGCGCACGTGAACCTGGGCAAGGCGCTGCTGCGGCTCGGAGATGCCGGCGGGTCGGCCGAAAGCTGCCGCCGCGCGATCGAGATCAGACCGGATTTCGCCGAGGCGCACAACAGCCTGGGCAATGCCTCGTTGTATCTCGCTCGATTCGATGACGCAATTGCCGGCTTCCGTCGAGCGTTGGCCATCAGCCCGGACTTTGCCGAGGCGCATGCCAATCTCGCCAACGCCTTGCGCAGCATCGGGCGGCTCGATGAGGCGGTGGCGGGATACCGCCGGGCGCTCTCGATCAAGCCGGATTTCGTCGCTGCGTTCACCGAACTTGGCACAGCGCTCAGGCTGCAGGGGCGGACGGCCGAGGCCGAAGCCGCCTGTCGCGAAGCGTTGAAGTTCCGTCCTGACTCGGCGGCGACGGTCGCGATACTTGCCGAAGTGAGGGCCGATGCTGGACGCTTCGACGAAGCGGAAGAACTCTTCGCGCGGGCCCTCTCGATCGACCCGGAATCGGTGGAGGCGTTGAGCGGCGCCGTGCGCGTGCGCCGGATGACTGCCGCGGACGGCGGCTGGCTGGCGGCCGCACAGCGCGTGGCGGACTCTGGGCTGACGCCGCAGCGGGAGATGCCGCTGCGCTTCGCCATCGGCAAGTATTGCGACGACCTCAAGGATTACGCGCAGGCTTTCCACAACTATCGGCGCGCGAATGACTTGGCCAAACTCCTGCGGCCCGGACACGATAGGGCTCAGCTGACGCGATCGATCGATCTCATCATCCGCTCCCATGATCGAACGTGGATAGGCCGGCGGCGGGCTTGCGCGAAGCCCTCGACGCGCCCGGTGTTCATCGTCGGCATGCTGCGCTCGGGCACCACGCTGGCCGAGCAGATCCTGGCTTCACACGCACAAATTGCCGGCGCCGGCGAATTGATGTTTTGGAGCGAGCAGTTGACAGCGGCAATGGCGGTTGCAGGCGCCGCCCGCCCCGGGGACATCCGCGGCGATGATGGGCTCGCCGCCGCCGATTACCTCGAATCGTTGCGCCGGACGTCGGCCGACGCCGCGCGGGTGGTGGACAAGATGCCCACCAATTTCCTGTCTTTGGGCCTGATCCACGCGGCACTGCCGCGGGCGCGAATCATCCATATGCGGCGCAACCCCGTCGCTACCTGCCTGTCGATTTATTTCCAGCATTTTGAGACTGCCAACACTTATGCCAATGATCTGGAGGATCTCGCGCACTATTACCGCGAGTACCGCCGTCTCATGCGGCATTGGTGTACGACGCTGCCGCCCGAGGTGGTGATGGAGGTCCCCTTCGAGGGACTCGCCGAGGACCTCGAGGGATGGACGCGCAGGATGCTCGAGTTCATCGAGCTCCCTTGGGATCCACGCTGCCTCGATTTCCACAGGACGGCGCGCACCGTGGTAACGGCCAGCAAATGGCAGGTCCGGCAGCCAATCGACGGGCGTTCTGTCCAGCGCTGGCGTAACTATTTAGAATTTATTGGACCGCTGATGCCCCTGCTGCAAGCGGATTGCGAATGATCCCGCCGTCGGCTGTGGGCGCACTGCGGCATGACCGCGGGCAGCGCGGCGTGCACGCCGAGGGCTGCTGCAACACTTCGGCGGAGCGAACGCGGCTGTGATGATTGCGTATTAAACGTTGATTTTATTAGTTATTATTATAACAAGGGATTGCCGAGGGGCCCCTTACGATCCGCGTGCACACGCCTGCCGGCGCGCCTTCCCGTTGCTCTCGACGTCCGATCGGCGTGCCGTGAACTGCGCTCGTTGAGCCCCGCGCGGGCAACGCCCGCTTCGGGCGGCCTGCGTATTAACGAAAACAAAAACATTTAAATTTTGACAGCGCTAGACATTGGGTTTAGTCTCCGTCCCACATTAGCTCCGTCGTGTGAAAGCGGGCGATGTGGAGGGGGAGTCCTTCCGAGTGCGAATCGTCAGTGCGTAAACCGCATGGAACGACCTCGCGTCTCAGGTGACCACCCCGTACTCGTATAACTTTCCAAGGGGATGGAAAAATTTATGTCGCATCGAGTCCAGAAACGTGCCCGCCGCGCCGCGCGCGCCGCAATGATGACCGCCACATCGCTGCCGGTGATATTCAACTGTGCACCCGCAGCGGCACAGCAGGCACCGGCGGCTCCGTCGTCGACTTCCCAGAAGGCTGCCGCGCCGGACGATCTCACGGAGATCGTCGTCACCGGCTACCGCCAGTCGCTGCAATCCGCGCTGGATGCCAAGCGCATCTCCATCCAGCCGATCGAGTCGGTCGCCGCTGAAGACATCGGCAAGATGCCTGACCAGAACGTGTCCGAGTCGCTGCAACGGCTGCCCGGCGTATCGATCAATCGCTCCGGCGGCAAGGGCACGCAGGTGCTCATCGACGGATTGGCCAACAACCTCATTACCCTGAATGGTGAGGTGCTGCTCACCGGCCGGGAAATTTACTCGTCCGGTGAAGGCTCGGGAGGCGCCGGCGGTATTCAATACGCCTCGCTCGAGGGAATCCCGAGCGAGGAAATCGGCGGGATCGACGTCATCAAGAATCCCACCGCTCGGGATCGCGAGGGTGGGATCGGCGGCACCATCGATCTGAAGACCCGTTCGCCGCTCGCGCAGGGCATGGGCCTGAACCTTGCCGGCAACGCTCGCGAGATCAAGGCGACGGGTGCCGAAGGCGGCGCAACTCCTGTCGGAACCCTGGTAGGCGGATTCAAGTTCAACGAGAACTTTGCCGTCACCGCCAGCTTGTCTTACGACGATGAAAAGACTCACGACAAGCAGTTCCAGGACCAGAATCGCAATCAGTGGCTGGTCACCAATACCGCGACCGTCGGGTCCTACGTGGGCAGCCCCGTTGCAAGCACGAATAGCACGTTGCCCGGCGGCCAAACTTACATCGACCCGCAACTCGGCTATTTCAGCGACATCCTCGATCGCATCAAAACCAAGGGCGCTACCCTCGGTGCGGAGTGGAAGTGGAACGACGATGTCACCAGCACGTTCAATTATTTCTACATAGGCGAAGAAGAGGAAAGCACCACGTATTCCAACAAGGCGTGGTTCTCCGGCGGCAGCGGGGAGAACAATAGTCCCGGAGCGCCGGCTTCCTTCCCAGGCATCGATCCCTCCAAGCCGTACTCCATCGATGCCAACGGTGTGGTCCAATCCGCCACCTTCATGGCGAACGGTGCGGAAACCGCGACGCTGTTCGAGAGCAACAAGACCACGGCCCACAATTTCCAGTTCAACACGAAGTTCGGCGGCAAGGGACCCGTGACCGGCAATTTCGGTCTTGCCTACGCGAAGGCCACCGGCGATTACGAGGCCGCTCAGGCCGACGTGGAGCACGGCTTCTATGGTGCCTTCCATGGAGCGAATCCTTCGATTCAGCCCACGGCGCCGGGTTGCAACAACGGCGGCAATAATTGCGCCAACGGCAACCATGGCTATGCATGGAATTGGAACAACGGCGGGACCTCGGGCCTGCCCTCGGCCTCCTACCCGAACAACTATGGCTACACCGACGTGCTGTCGAACCCCGCCTATACCCTGTTCAAGTCGAACTGGGCGTGGGCCAACAAGGTGGACGAGAAAAGCTACTCGGCCAAGTTCGATCTGCACTACAAAGCTCGTGACGTGGTCGATCTGACCGCGGGTGGGCGCTATCAGCGCCGTGAGATCGATTACGTGCACGGCCGGTACCTGGAGAACGGCGTGGATCCGTATGGCATCGGCGGCGTCGGCGCCGGCACGGCCGCCGGTAACTGCTGCATCAGCACGGTACCCGGGCAGTCCGGCACATACCTCTACTTCCAGGACCCGGGCTACGCGACCATTCCTTACTCCACCCCGCAGACCAACCCCAATCTGGTCTCCATCTATAACAATTTCGCCGTCGGCAATATTGCGGTGAAGAATCCGGTGACGGGTGGGATGACCAACCCCGCCACGTACCTGAATACGGTGTGGACGCAGGCCGGCGTGCCGAACGGCACGGAGAAGTTCTTCAAGGACGCCCTCAACTCCTACAATATCATCGAGAAGACGACGGCGGCCTTCATCATGGCCGATGTGGGCGAGCTCAACGTCTACCACGCCAACTTCGGCGTGCGCATCGTGCGCACCGATCTGACGGTGGATGGGGGTCAGACCGATCCGAACCATGCGACTTGGGTGGGCACGGCTTCGTGGAACGGGGTGAATGCCAATGATGTGGCGTTTGAAAAGAAGCGCACGTACACGGACGTGTTGCCGTCGCTCAATTTCGTGCTGGACGCCACCGATAACCAAAAGGTTCGCTTCGGTGCCGCGCGCGTGGCTGCGCCGCAGAATCTGAACGACATCGGTCGGGGTCTGCAGTACGGGTTCACCCGCGCAACCGACGGCCCCAACGGTCAGGTGCGCTTCAAATTCAACGGCGGCACGAGCGGCAATGCGAGCCTGGATCCGTTTCGCGCATCGCAGTTCAACTTGTCGTGGGAAGACTACTTTGCGCCGGGTGGTCTCATCAGCGCCGGCTATTTCTACAAGGCCGTGGACAATTTCGTCACCACGTCGAACACACCCACCTTGGTGGCGGATGGCGTCGGCGGCAGTACGGCCAATGTGTCCTCCCTGGTCAACGGCGGCACGGGAAAGATTTTCGGGTTCGAATTGGGCGCCCAATATGCGTTCAGTACCGGCTTTGGCTTCCAAGCCAACTACACGCGGTCGGATTCCGATTCCACGCAGACCAGTTCATTCGCCAATCGCCTGCCGATTCCCGGTGTATCGAAGGATTCCATCAACGCCATCGGCTACTACGAGCGTGCGGGCTTTTCGGGACGCCTTGCCTATGCCTGGCGCAGCAGCGCTGTGAATTCCTCCGGCGTGGGATCCTCTTACTCGTTTCAGGACATCAACGGTGCTTCGAAGGTGTATACCATCTATTCAGCACCCTACGGCCAGCTGGACGGGCAAGTCGGATACGACTTCAATACTCACTTCGGCATCGTGGCGTCGGCGGTCAACCTGACCAACGCGAAGCAGCATACCTATCTACAATGGAAAGACGAGCCGTTCACGTACGACGACACCGGCCGCCGCTTCTTTTTCGGCGTCAAAGGCAAGCTGTAAGAGGAAGGAAGGTTACGCAACGTCTGATTCCGGTGAGAAGACAGCTCGCGGTCGAGGATGGGGGGTGGCGCTGCGGCCTCCGCGCCACCCCAACTCGGTTAAAGTAACGGGCGAACCGTTGATTGACCCCTTCACCACGGCGCACTCGGCACGAAGTTGCAGTCACGTATGTCCAACGTCCAGCAGAACGACAAGCGAATCGCCAGCATTGCGATCGTCGGGGGAGGCACCGCCGGATGGGTGGCCGCCAGTATGTTGGCGCGCGTGCTGCCGGGTACCGGCACCGCCATTTCCGTCATCGAATCACCCGAGATCGGCACGGTGGGCGTGGGCGAAGCGACGATTCCACCCATCATCGAACTGCTGCGATTCCTCAGCATCGACGAAGGCGATTTCATCCGCCATACCCAAGCGACCTACAAGCTAGGGATCAAGTTCCGCGATTGGAAGGAGCTTGGGCACAGCTTCTGGCACCCGTTCGGCACTTTCGGCGCTCCGATCAACCGTCGCCCCTTCCACCATTGCTGGCACAAGGCGCGGGCGTCGGGCCTCGAGCCTCGCTTCAATGATTTCAGTCTGTGCGCAACGCTCGGCGATGAGGGAAAATTTCGCTTTCCCGATGCCGACCCGGGAAGTGAGGCCGCGGGAATACGCTATGCGCTGCACTTCGATGCCACGCTGGTCGCGAAGTATTTGCGCGCTTACGCGGAACGCCTGGGCGTCTCGCGCATCGAACGCACCGTCGTGAGTGCCTCGCTGCGGCCTGACGGGTTTCTCGACAGGATACAATTTTCCGACCAGTCCACGCTGCAGGCCGACCTGTACATCGATTGCAGCGGCTTTCGCGGGATTTTGATCGAGAAAATTCTCGGCACCGGCTACATCGACTGGAGCGCCATGCTGCCGTGCGATCGGGCCGTCGCTTTCCCAACGGCAGCGAACGCGGCGCTTGCGCCCTATACCCATTCATGGGCACGGTGCGCCGGTTGGCAATGGCGAATTCCCCTGCAGCATCGGCACGGCAACGGTTACGTGTACTCGAGCGCGCATTGCAGCGACACCGAAGCGCTCGACGACTTGACGCGAACCGTGGCAGAGAAGCCATTGGCCGATCCGCGCTTCCTGCGCTTCGTTACCGGCCGTCGCAAGCTTTATTGGAACCGCAATTGCGTTGCGCTCGGGCTGTCTTCCGGGTTTCTCGAGCCTTTGGAGTCCACCAGCATTCATTTGGTCACGAGCGGGATTTTCCATTTGCTGGAGCACTTTCCCGACAAGGGTTTCGACCAAACCAATATCGACTCCTACAATGCGGAGTTGATCGACGAAGCCGAGCGAGTTCGCGATTTTATCGTTCTTCACTATCATTTGACCCAGCGCGACGACGCGCCGCTGTGGCGATACTGCCGATCCATGGCCATTCCCGACAGCCTGCGCGATCGGATCGACCTGTACCGGCACACCGGGCGCATCCGTCCGCTTGCGGGAGAACTGTTCACCGATCTTTCCTGGTTCTATATTTTCGAGGGCTTAGGGGTCAGGCCCGACAGCTACGATCCGCTGCTCGACGTCGTTCCGATCCCGAAACTGCGCGAGATCCTCGCTTCGATGGCAACCGCGACTGCGGCGATCGCAAAGGCGGCCCGAAGTCACGATAGCTTCTTCACGGCCAATGCCCCGCCCGGCGGCAGAGCCTCTGCCGCCCGATGATCGATCATAAACCGCTGTTGGGCGGCGTCGAACTCGGCGGAACCAAGTGCGTGTGCATCGTTGGCACCGGCCCCGGCGATATCAGGGCGCAGACGTCGATACCCACCGGCTGCGACCCCGAGGTAACACTGCGCCGCATCGACAAGATTCTGAATGACTGGCAGCAGGCGCACGGGGTCATCGAAGCGCTTGGGATTGCATCGTTCGGACCCATCAATCTCGCGCGGCGATCGCCAACATACGGATTCATCACGTCGACGACGAAGCCGGGCTGGTCGCGAACGGACATCGTGGGTCGATTGAACCGTGGGCCCGACACGAGCATCGGCTTCGATACCGACGTCAACGGTGCCGCCCTTGCCGAGAAACGCTGGGGTGCGGCGCTCGGCCTCGAGCACTTTGCCTACCTCACCGTCGGCACCGGGGTCGGTGTCGGTCTCGTGGTGGGCGGGCGAACCGTGTTCGGGTGCAACCATGGCGAGCTCGGCCATGTGCGCGTGGTGCGCGCGCCCGGCGACACATGGCCTGGAATCTGCAAGTTTCACGGCGATTGCGTCGAGGGTCTGGCCTCAGGTCCCGCGATCGCTGCGCGTGCGGGCATGCCGGCCGCGGATATTCCTACCGACAGCCCCGTGTGGGATCTGGCGGCCCACGCGCTCGCGCAGCTGTTGCACACCATCGTGCTCGCCACCGCGCCGCAACGAATCCTGATCGGCGGCGGCGTGACGGAGGGTCATCCGGCACTGCTCGCCAAGATTCGGCGAGAACTCACGCACAGTATCAATGGCTACCTCGATCTCGAGGAGATGGCCGGAGCCATCGACCGCTATGTCGTCGTGCCCGGCTTGGGTCCGCTGGCGGGGCCGCTGGGGTCGCTGGCGCTGGCGGCTGATGCACACGCCGCGGCTGTATCGACGCAGGCGTCCGCGAGCATCCCCGGATAGCGTGTGAGGAAAGAGATCCAAGACGGCGTCTGCCTGGATTCGGATCGCGCGTTCGGCTCGGAGTTCTCCGGCACCAATCTCGTACGCGCGGGAGATCACAATCAGCGAGTGACGTTGCACGCGATCCGCGTCAACGGCCCGGTCACCCGAACCGATCTTGCGGCGATGACCGGGCTCACCTCCGCGGCCATTGCGAACATCACCAAGCGGCTGCGCAAGGACGGGCTCATACTCGAGGCCGGCCAATTGCGCGGCGCGCGGGGGCAGCCCGCCACCAAACTGGTCATCAATGCGGGCAGTTGCTTTTCCGTGGGTCTCAACGTCGACCGCGACCACATCACGCTCGTAGTCCTCGATTTCGTCGGGAAGGTGCGTGCGCGATTCTCGCGCGAAATAGCGTTCGCCAAGCCGGACACCGTGCGCACCTTCTTCCAGCGCTCGGTGAGGAAGTTGCTTGCGACGACGGGGATCTCGCAGGATCGCCTGGTCGGGGTCGGAGTGGCATTTCCGGACGACATCGCGCGGGCGCATTTGCCCGACCAGCCGCGCGACTATGCCGCGTGGGCGTTCGTCAAGGTCGACGAATTGATACGCGACGTTCTCGGCGTACCCGTGTTCGTCGAGAATGATGCGGCGGCCGCCGCGATCGGGGAGATGCAGTTCGGCTCCGGTCAGCAGTACCGCAGTTTTTTCTACCTCCTCATCACTGCGGCGCTGGGCGGCGGCCTGGTCGCCAATGGCAGCTACTTCCGCGGTGCCAACGGCCGCAGCGGCGAGATAGGCTGGTTGCATGCGCAGAACGCCGCCGGCGAGGATACGGAACTGCAGAACATCGTTTCACTGTCGGCACTGTACCAACGGCTGGCCGACGGAGGATTCCACGTCGCCTCCCCGCGCGGATTGGCGCGTCTCGAGCCCGAAGCGCGAGCCATCGTGGATCGCTGGATCCGCGAATCGACCGCCGCATTGGTCAACTCCTTCGTCGCGATCAACTGTCTCATCAATCCTGAAGCCATTCTGATCGGCGGCCGTCTGCCTGCAACCCTCGTCGATCAACTCGCGGCGGCTGTGAACGAGAGCATGGGGCGTTTTGCGGCTCAGCTGCCCGCCATCGCTCCGGTAGCGCGGGCCGCGACTGCGGACGATGCGCCGGCGGTTGGGGCCGCGATTCTGCCGTTCAGCGACCGTTTTCTGCCGACGCGCTTCGCGTTGCTCAAGACCACCTGAGGCTCCAAGCGCGTGACGGGGCACTACATCAACTCGCGGCCGGCTCGGTGGCTCTCCCTGGTCGCCATCCTCGCTCCGATCGCATTGCCTTGGCCCGGCATTGCGAGAGGGGTCGAGCGTCCCCTCGCGGCGCCTGACGACGCGTCGCTCAATCTTGGGCCCTACAACGTGACGGCCCTCGAGGGCGGAATCGGCACTGTCCGGCCGCTGGCTGCAGGATCCGAAGTGTCCGCGGCCGCGACTCCCTGGTCGATGACCGGCTGGATTCGTTGGACGCGGCGTCAATCCGGAGACTTGACGGTGGCGGTGGTGGGCGACGGTGCGACGGCCGGCGGCGGCTCGCGGGGAATTCTGCTAGCCGACGGCGAATTGCGAGCGTCGATAGCTCCCGGCGTCACACTGCGCAGTTCCACCCAATTGCAACCGGACCGCTGGACCGCGGTGGCAGTGACCTATGACGGGGCGGTCGCGCGGCTCTACGTCGACGGCGCCCTGCGCACTGCTCAGCATGCGACTACGAATGCGGTGACGCCGCGGATCGAATTGGCGCCCACGGGCGTCCCGGCGCCCGGTTCGACCCCGTCGTCAGCCTCGACCGGCGGGCATTTCGGCGGGTCGCTCGCGCTGTTCACCTTCACGCCGTTTGCCCAGAGCGCGGCCCAGATCCAATCGCTCGCCAAGGCGAAGCCCGATCTTTCGCTCATCACTTTCAATGTGCTCGGTGCCGGCTGGCCGTGGCAGGAACACGCCTGGCGTGGCCTTCAGGAGCCGCAAGATTCGTGGACGCTACCGCATGGCAACACCCCGCCCAGTTTGCCGGTCGCCATCGCGGTGCCGCCCGGCAGCTCCGCCGATCTTCGCGTGACAGAGCACGGCCTGCGGACCCCCGGCGTTGCGACCCTCCAGCACTGGCACCTCGCCCCGGCGCCCAGCGTCGATGCCACCGGCGAGCAGCTGTCGCAAGCCACGTATCGGGAGCGAGACTGGTATCCGGCCGTGGTGCCGGGGACCGCGCTCACCACGCTGATTGCGCGCGGCGTATATCCCGATCCCGACTTCGGCCTCAATAACCTGGCCATTCCGGACAGTCTGAGCCGCCAGGACTATTGGTATCGCAGCGTGTTTGTTGCGCCTGCCGCGCTACGCGACCACGACCTGACATTGAACTTCAAGGGCATCAACTACGCAGCGGAGATCTGGTTGAACGGGCGGCGCTTGGGCTCCATGCGCGGCGCGTTCACCCGCGGCGCGTTCGATGTCACGGGAATATTGCAGCCGGAGGCGACGAATGCGGTTGCCGTGCGCGTCTCCCCGCCGCCGCACCCCGGCATACCCCATGAGCAATCGATGGCAGCGGGGCCGGGCAATAACGGCGGGGCCATGGCAATCGACGGCCCGACTTTCATCGCGAGCGAGGGCTGGGACTGGATTCCGGGCGTTCGCGATCGCAATACGGGTCTGTGGCAGGACGTGGAACTCATTTCGACGGGGGCGCTCCACCTCGGCGACCCGCACGTGGTGACGCATTTGCCCTTGCCGCGCACTGACACGGCCGATATCACGATCGTGGTCCCCGTCGACAACCGCCGTAGCGCTGCGATTGCGGGATCGGTGGTTGCCCGCATCGAAGGAATCAGCGTCGAGAAACGCATGGTGTTCGCACCGGGCATGACCGAGGTGACGCTCGGCCCCGCGGAGTTTCCGCAGCTGCATCTCACCAAGCCGCGTTTGTGGTGGCCCAATGGCTATGGACCGGCGGAGCTATATACACTGCAGATCGACGTGGTTGCCGGAGAGTCGGTATCCGATTCATCCGCGACTCGGTTCGGCGTCCGCGAACTGACTTATGAATTGTCGTTGTTCGACAGCGACGGCCGCCTGCGGCGCGTCGAGGTTGACCCGACGCTCGGCGCAATGCGCGGCGAGCGCCTCATCGACGTGCGCCACGAGGCCATCAAGCGCACGCCGCAGGGCTGGGCAGAGAGCTTGACGCCCGCTGCCGAAAAGTCACCCGCGGTCCGTCCGAGCCCGACCGAATCGCTGACGCCTTATCTGGTCATCAGGGTCAACGGCGTGTCCATCGCTGCGCGCGGCGGCAGCTGGGGCATGGACGATTCGCGCAAGCGGATTTCGCGTGAACGACTCGAGCCATATTTCCGGCTGCACCGCGATGCGCACCTCAACATCATTCGCAACTGGCTCGGCCAGAATACCGAAGATGTGTTTTACGATCTAGCCGACGAATACGGCCTGCTGGTGCTGAACGACTTCTGGGTCTCCACTCAAGACTTTCAAATGGAACCGCAGGATCCCGCGCTGTTTCTCGCCAATGCGCGCGACGTCATCAGCCGCTATCGGAATCATCCGTCGATCGCGGTCTGGTTCGGGCGCAACGAAGGCGTGCCGCAGCCCATACTCAACGAAGGTTTGGCCGATCTCGTGGCGACCCTCGACGGCACCCGCTACTACACCGGCAGCTCGAACTCCGTCAATCTGCAGGGCAGCGGCCCGTACAACTATCGTCCGCCCGAGCAGTATTTCACGGAGCTGGCCCGCGGCTTCTCGGTCGAAGTGGGGACCCCCTCGCTATCGACTTTGGAGTCGCTACGCGCATCGATACCGGCGGCCGATCTGTGGCCCTTGAACGATACGTACGCTTATCACGACTGGCATTTCGGAGGTAACGGCGACGTCGCGACGTTCATGACGGCGCTTGCCGAGCAATATGGGCCGGGTGCAAACCTCGAGGATTTCGAGCGCAAGGCGCAGCTCATGAACTATGTGTCATATCGCGCCATATTCGAAGGTTTTCAGGCTCATCTGTGGACTCGGAACAGCGGCAGGCTGCTATGGATGACGCACCCCTCTTGGCCCAGCAATACGTGGCAAATCTACAGCTCGGACTACGACACGGCGGCGGCTTATTACGCCGTAAAAAAGGCCTGCGAGCCCGTACACGCGCAGATGAACCTTCCGGACTTCGGACTTGCCGTCGTCAATACCACGCGAGTCGATCGCCCGCATCTCGTTCTACGCAGCCGTGTGCTGTCTTTGGACAACAGGCTGCTGGCGGAGCGCATCGACCGTGTCGATGCGGGTGCCAATCGGATGACCGCGGTTGCCCCGTTGAGCGAATTGTCGCGTGCGCTGCCCCGGGAACGGCTGGCATTGGTCAAGTTGACGTTGACCGATGCCGACGGGGCGTTGTTGTCCGAGAACGTGTATTGGCAGGCCAGCACACCGGCCGACCAGCAGCGTCTCAATGAACTCGAAGCTCAGCCCCTCGACGTGACGGCGAAAGGCAGCGAAACGGAAGCCGGGTTGGCGGTCGCCGTTCGCGTCACCAACTCGAGTCTCGTACCCGTTCTCAACGCCAAGATAACCATGCTGGACGATGCCGGCATGCGCGTGCTGCCGGTGTATTACAGCGATAACTACATTACGCTGCTGCCGGGCGAATCGCGCGAGCTCGACGTCCGATGTCCGGCCGGCGCTGCGCACTGTGCTCGGGTTGCGCTGCGCGGCTGGAATGTCGTGCCTCGGGAGGCGATCATCGATGCGGGATCCGCCTCACGAAACATGTCGGCCGAGGGAGCGCGACCGCTCCCTCGTTGAGAAGTTTCTCGTTCGTTCCGAGCGTCGATCCCTATTTGGGCGGGATGCTGTTGCTGACGGCGTTCTCTTGCTGATTCAGAACCTTCTGCTCTGATTTCGTGATGTGGCCGCCGTTTTGGCTGGCCATATCACGCTCTTCCTGCCGGATCTGGTGATCGCTGTTGTGAAGCGCGGCGGCCTGACTCTTCGACAGCGTGCCGTCCTTGACGTCTTGGTGAATTCGTTTGTTTTGATTGGCCAAACGGTTGTTCACCTGTTCACGACGAGGGTGATTTTTCTGCCACGTGGTGTCTGCCATTGCGGTACCGGCCATGCCGGCCAAAGCAGTGATGATGATGACGCTCAATCGTTTACGTGAGATGGGGTACATGTCGGATCCTCAAAAGGTGGTCGAACCAAGTGTCGGGCCGGAATTCAGCTGAAAACCAGCTCTTGACCGTTCAACGCCGCAACCCCGTCCGGGGCCTACTTGGTGAAGCACTGTTAATGCGGAGCCGATGTAAGTTAAACGCCCGGCCCCCCGCGCCGCGCCGCCATGGCTGTCAACTCTTGGTGCCGCTTTTCTTTTCGGTCCTGGGGCGCCCCCCGCCTTTGAAGTCATCCGGCTCCAGCCGATAACGCGCCAGCAGCTTGTAGAAATCGGTTCGATTGCGCTTTGCGAGGCGGGCCGATTCGCTGACATTGCCGGACGTAGATTGCAAATTGTGGGTCAGGTAGTTGCGTGCGAACGTGTCCCGTGCCTCCTCGTATGTGGGCACCTTCTTCGCCTCGCTGCCCAGGGATCGCTCGACGAATTCCTTGCTCATGATCTTGCCATGTGAAAGGGCGACGTTCTGCTTCACCAATTCGAACAGTTGACGCACGTTCCCCGGCCAGTCCGTCGTCGCAAGCAATTCTATGGCATCGGCCGAATAGATTTTCTTGGTGCCGCCGTCCTCCGTCGCTTGCTCCAAGAAATGCGAGACGAGGAGCGGAATGTCCTCGCGACGCCGGCCCAGCGGCGGTATCTCGATCGGCAGGATGTTGATATGGTAATAGAGGTCCTGTCGAAACGCGCCGGCTGCCATCAGCTTTCCGAGGTCGACAGACGTGGTGCTGATGAGGCGCGGGCAAGCGGGGGAACGCGCGCCGCCCTGGTCCGGAATCGGCCGGCTGAGTGCCGCCAGGAGTTCCGCTTGCAGGCGAACGGGTAAAAGGCCTATCTCATCGAGCAAGAGAGTCCCGCCACGTGCGGCCGCGATGGCGCCTTGTGGGGACGCGCCGACATCCCCGCGCGGGGCCCGGCCAAATAACTCTGATTCCAGCGTGTCCTCGCGTGCGTCCTTACAGCGCACGGCTACGAAGAGGCCGCCGCGACGCGAACTCGCTGCGTGGATCGCCCGCGCGAGAAGCTCCTTTCCGGTGCCGTTTTCACCGGTCAACAAGACGGAGGCATCACTGCCGGCAGCGCGATTCGCCAGGCCCAGGCGCTCCTCCATGAGCTGGCTGCGTGAAACGATGTCGGCCCGCCAATCGCCCTTGACCAACGCAAAGGTGGAAGTCGCCACCGCGCGGTGTACTTGCCCCAGCAGTTCCGCTTTTTCCACCGGCTTCACCAAGAAACCAAAGGCGCCGCATTGCGTGGCTTGCACCGCTTCGGCAATGGTGGCGTGGGCGGTGAGGATAATCACCGTGAGCGCCGGCCAACGGCTCTTGAGCTCCTTGAGCAACGCGAGACCGTCCATGCCGTCCAAGTGAAGATCGGTGATGACGAGATTCGGCCGCGACCGCACACAACGGTCCAGAGCATCCGCCCCGCCGTTTGCCAACTCGACGCTGTAGTTGGCCGCCCCAAGCCGGGCATTCATGAACCGGCGAGATTCCAGGTCGTTGTCGACCAGCAGAATGCGCGCCTTCGGTTCGGGGTCAGGCTCCTGGTGAGCCTTACGGCTTCTCGAGGATTTCGCCCGCGGGGCGAGGCCGAAGCCAAGGGAGACCGAAACGGGGGGCGCTTTATCAACCATCGCTCGATCCGCAACTTATCACTACGGCACTGGACTGACTGTAGGGGAATTGCCTCAATGGCATTCGCCATCCCCAAAATCGCGGGCGATCCATGCCCGCGCACGCGGCCCCGGTATGCGGGCCCCGTTCACTTCGCGGGCAAGCGTCCGCCGGAGCGCACGCGCCCGCGAGTCACGAACTCGGCGTATCCGCTTCGGTGGATTTCTTTTTGTGTTTCTTCTTCGTCACCTGTTTTTGGTGCGGTGTCGCAGCATCGCTCGGGGTGGTCGCCGCCACCGCGGGTGCCTCGTCGCCCGGCTTTTTTACGGTCTGCCGTTGATGGGGTGTGGACGCAGCACTCGGATCCGACGCAGCACTCGGATCCGTAGGCTCCGCTACGGGCGCCTGAGCAAACCCGGTGGCGGTCGCCAAAATGCCAGCTATTAATCCCGGGATCATACAAGAACTCTTCATGGGTCTTTTCTCCTGACCAGTTTGATCGAAGCAACCCAAAGCCTAGTGCGTAGGGGTGGCATCGGCAACCCACCGATCCCCGGATCCCAGGCCAGACGTTTCCTACCGGTGGGGCGGCCCATCCCTGCGACGCCGTAAGTCGCCGCGCCGCGCTGTGTGCGACCGCGCAGCGTTCAACCAGCGGACAACCGCCCGTGCGCAAGCACAGGCGTCAGCATCCATGCCGCGCGGTTACGAATATACTCGGCGAAATATCATTCGCGGCTGACCGCGTAATTCTCTCGACGCTTCAACGGCAGTGGCTGGCCTGTGACGCGCTGAATGCAACCGAAGGAGAAGGACTATGAGTGCCCAAGTTCGCCCGACGAATTCGACGCCGGACGGCGGTTCCCTCAGCGAGAGCGGTTCTTTCGCTGCCCATCTGAACACCATCGATCGCAAGATTCCGCTGCGCGCTCGGTACGAGAATTTCATCGGCGGCAAATGGGTGGCCCCCGCCAAGGGCGGCTATTTCGACAATATTTCTCCCACGACGGGACGGGTGATCTGCAAAATCGCACGGTCCCAGGCCGAAGACATCGAGCGTGCGGTCGACGCCGCCCACGCTGCAGCCGATCAATGGGGGCGAACGGCGGTCGCGGAGCGCGCCGCCGTTCTGAACCGCATCGCCGACCGCATCGAGCAATATCTGCCATTCCTCGCGGCGGTCGAAACGTACGATAACGGTAAGCCCATCCGGGAAACGAACCTTGCCGATCTGCCGCTCGCGGTCGATCACTTTCGATATTTTGCCAGCTGCGTGCGTGCGCAGGAGGGCTCGCTCGGCGAACTCGACAACGACACTGTGTCGTACCACTACCATGAACCCTTGGGCGTCGTCGCCCAGATCATTCCTTGGAATTTTCCGATCTTGATGGCGGCATGGAAGCTGGCACCGGCCATGGCTGCCGGCAATGCAGTCATCATCAAGCCGGCCGAACAGACACCGATGTCGCTGCTGGTACTGGCGGAACTCATCCAGGATCTGGTACCGGCAGGGGTTTTGAACATCGTCAACGGATTTGGACTGGAAGCGGGCAAGCCCCTCGCGTCCAACCCGCGCATCAATAAGGTCGCGTTCACCGGCGAGACCACGACCGGCCGCCTCATCATGCAATACGCGTCCGAGAACATCATCCCGGTGACCCTGGAGCTCGGCGGGAAATCGCCCAACATCTTCTTTGCCGACGTGATGCGGGAGGACGATGACTTCGTCGACAAGGCGCTCGAAGGGTTCGCGATGTTCGCTCTCAACCAGGGCGAGGTGTGCACGTGCCCGTCGCGAGCTCTGGTGCAGAAGTCCATCTACGATAGATTCATGGAGCGCGCGGTGAAGCGTGTCGAGGCCATTCGACAAGGCGACCCGTACGAGATGAGCACGCAGATCGGCGCCCAGGCGTCGAACGATCAATTCGAGAAAATCCTGTCGTACATCGATATCGGCAAGAAGGAAGGCGCGAAAATTCTGACGGGCGGCACCGTCAACAAATTATCGGGCGACCTATCCGGGGGGTATTACATCAAGCCCACGGTATTCGAAGGCCACAACAAGATGCGCGTTTTCCAAGAGGAGATCTTCGGGCCCGTGGTGTCGGTGACGGTATTCGACACCCCGGAGGAGGCGCTCGAGATCGCCAACGACACGCTGTATGGCCTCGGTTCCGGCGTATGGACGCGCGATCTGAATCTCGCTTATCGTTTTGGCCGCGGCATCAAGGCGGGACGCGTCTGGACGAACTGCTATCACGCGTATCCAGCACATGCAGCATTTGGCGGGTACAAAAAGTCCGGCATCGGTAGGGAAACCCACAAGATGATGCTCGATCATTACCAGCAGACGAAGAATGTATTGGTGAGCTACAGCACGAAAGCCTTGGGTTTCTTCTAACCGCGGGAGTCGGGTGTCTTGAGCACCGAGTTCGCCAAAGATCCCGGCCGAGTGGGGGTCACGACCGCGGCCCGTCGGTTGATCGAGCAACTGCAAGACACCTTCGGGCCGATCATGTTCCACTTGTCCGGAGGCTGCTGCGATGGGAGCGCGCCGATGTGCTTCCAGGTGGGCGAATTCAAACTGGGCGGCGTGGACGAAAAGGTCGGCGAAATTGCGGGGTGCGAGTTCTGGATGGATCGTGCGCAATTTCGCCTTTGGGCCCATACCCGGTGGACGGTAGACGTCGTCCCGGGAAGGGGCGGAAGTTTCTCGCTCGAGGCCCCGCTCAACATGCGTTTTTTGATTCGCTCGGAGATGTGCACCGTGGAGACCATCGACCCAGGGAGCCGATCATGAGCCGGGGCACCGCATGCGGGGCTGGGCGCCGCCGCGGTCCGGTCAATGCTTCGTCGACCCCAGGATCGTCCGCGCCAACCCGTCGTAGTTGCCATCGAAATGATGGCCGCCTTTGAGTTTCACGACGATGAACCTGTGCGGATCCAATTTGGGGCACAAGGTGTCGCTTTCCTCCTCACCGTAAATGCAGAGCACGGGTATTCCGGAGATCTTATCGACTTCGGGCAAGGTTGCCGGCCCGGAATTGTCGTCGGCGAGCCAATTGGCTACGTGGAATTCGAACAATGCATGCTCGGACATTCCCACGATAGCCACCAGAGCGACTTGCGAGCGAGAGGCAGGGCTCATGCGATTGACGGCAAAGGGTAGTACATCAGCGCCCTGCGAATAGCCGACCAGCACCACCCGCTGCTTGCCGAGTTGCGTGAGATAGTAGCGAATCATTCGATCGAGATCCGCGGCCAATCCCTCGGGCGTGCGGGCGCCCCAGAAGTAACGCAGCGAATCGAGGCCGATGACGGGGATGCCAGTGGCAGCCAAGGCGCCGGCCACCTCTTTATCGAGCCCGGCCCAGCCGCCGTCTCCGGAGAGCATGATTGCGAAGGTGTCGGAAGGCACGGCTCCAGCCTGTGCGGGGATTGCGATGACGGGTAGATCGCCAAGCGCGCGGGGCGCGGTGGCCGGGGCATTCCGAGCTATGAGCGTATCGATCGCAGCGGCAAATGGTGGAAACCAGTTGGGCGGCGAGGTGGCAGCGGAAGTGAGAGGTGCGAAGACGAACCGGGCGCCCGGCACGTGGTCCACGAAGCTGCGTACGGTCGCCTCCTCACAGCTTTGCTTTTTGCCGCCGGCCTGCCCGTCGTCGGTGGGCTGTACGACGATCCACGGATTGCCGATGTGCTCGTTGGGGGAGAAGTCCACACCGCCGTCGCGGGGATGCGGGTTGTATTCGAGTCCGGAGCTCTTGCACAAGTGCTTGGAAGACGCGTAACTCGGGCAGAATTGCAGACTCACGGCGCCGGCAAATGTATCGGTCGGCGCCTGCGCCAGGACCGCGTAGGCCAGAGTAGCCCCGGCAACGTCCCCCGCGAGCACAGGGCTCAGATACGTCGGCAGGTGGTAGAAGGCTTGCACGAAATGGCTGAGGTTTTCCAGATCGCCGTCCGGAAATACGCATTGCGCGCCGTCCGCCTCGAGATTCGCATTGAACCGTGCGAGGTCGATGCGCACGACCATCGCCCCCCGCTCGGCAAGCCCCCGCGCGGCATCCGACATGACCGAGCTCGAACCGCCGGCGCCCGACAGCATCAGCACGAAACCTCGCGGCGTGGCGTGGGGCGTGTAGACCGTGAAATTCTCAAAGCGACCGTGACTCAATATCTGCTCGCCGACCGAGTTCCCCGCCGGCGCAGCGGTAGACGGCATGGAGCCCGCCGCGTGGCTGACGTCCGGCACGTGCCGACCCGGGGGCGGCAGCGCTGCCGGGATCAGGGCAGCCGCGACCGACACCGCTAGGAAAGGGATCTTGCGTAGACCTCGCATGGGGGCACCCTAAGGGAGTAGCGCGCAGTATGCCATCGACGGCGCGGCCGCTCGCAGGCTTGGAGGCTATCGGCCCGAGTTCGGGTAGGCGTCGATTTCATTCAACATGTCGGGTCCGCCCAGAGACTGCATCTGCCTGAGAATCCAATCGCGGCGCTGCTGCACGTAATGCGACGGTGCCGCCGCGGAGAAGCGTTCCGGGCTCGGCAGCACAGCGGCCAACAGCGCTGCATCGCCGCGGGTCAAGCGGGCGGCGTTCTTGTGGAAGAACCGCTGCGCTGCCGCTTCTGCGCCGTAGGTGCCGTAACCGAATTCGGCGATGTTGAGATAGATCTCCAAAATTCGGCGCTTCGGCCAGAGGCCTTCGATCAATACGGTGAAATAAGCCTCCAGGGCCTTGCGGAAATAGCTACGCCCGGACCACAGGAATAAATTCTTCGCGACCTGCTGGCTGATGGTGCTGGCGCCTCGCACCTGATGGCTGTGTTGGTTGAGGGCGTATGCCTTCTCGATGGCTGCGACGTCGAAGCCCCAATGTTCGGGAAACTTCTGGTCCTCGGACGCAACCACCGCCAAGGGTAAATTGGGGGAAATACGGTTCAGATCCACCCAAGAGTGCCGGAACACGTAGGCTGAGTCGCGACGCGCCCATGCGGCAAGCTGCGTTTCCGCCATGAACGCGCTGTAAGGCGGATTGATCCATCGGAACAGCAGCACCGACAGCGCGGAGAGTACGCTCCACAGCAACACCAGACCGAGAATCGCGCGCGCGATCCGTCCGAGCCAGGATTTGCCGCGCGCCATGCCCCGAATCCAGCCGCTTGCTAGGGGCTGACCTTGCGCACGCTCTTCATGACCACAGGTTCCACCGGTACGTCGTCGAAGCCGCGCTTTCGGCCGGTCTCGACCGCGGCGATTTTGTCGATCACGTCCATGCCTTCGATGACGCGCGCGAACACGGCGTATCCGAAATTGCCGCGGCTGTGATCGAGGAAATCGTTGTCTTTCAAATTCACGAAGAACTGGGAGGTGGCGCTGTTGATGTCGTTGGTGCGCGCCATCGACAGGGTGCCGCGTTTGTTCTTCAGCCCGTTGTCCGCCTCGTTCTTGATGGAGGGCTCGGTCCGCTTCTGAGTCATATCTTCCGTGAAACCGCCGCCTTGAATGACGAATCCGGGAACGATGCGATGAAAGATGGTGCCGTCGAAAAAACCGCTCTCGATGTACTGCCGGAAGTTGGCGACCGATATCGGAGCCTCTTTCTCCAGGAACTCTATCTTGAAGTCGCCCAATGTGGTTTCGAAAAGAATCATGATTTTCCTAACGTGGTGAGTGAACAGTTCCCAAAGTGACTCGGGTTCTACCGGAATAATCGGTGTGCGATCGGATGCCGCTGAAGCCCCCGCGTTCGAGCATACCGGCAACGTCCTGGGCTTGACCACTGCCGTGCTCGAGCAGCAGCCAGCCCCGCGGGCTCAAATGCGAGGCGGCGCCGGCGACGATGCCGCTCAAGGCCTCGAGCCCGGTGGCGCCGGAGGTCAGCGCGAAGGCGGGCTCCGCGGCGAGCCGCGCAAGCGCGGGATCGTTGGCCGCCACGTAGGGCGGGTTGGCGACGATCATGTCGAATCGTTCACCCGGCACCGAATCGAACCAGGAGCCCAGCCGCCAGCGAATGTGCCGCAACCCCAGCTTGGCAGAGTTCGCCGCGGCTATCGCGAGCGCCCGCTCGGAGATATCGGTACCGGTCGCTCGAATCCGCGGCCGTTCCGAGGCGATGGCCAACACGATGGCACCGCTGCCGGTACCGAGGTCGAGCAGCGAGCGGGCCTCATGCGCCGGCAGCAGAGCCAATGCAAGTTCGACCAGGACCTCCGTCTCGGGGCGCGGCACCAGCACGTCGGGCGTCACCATGAGCTCCAGGGACCAGAATTCACGCGTACCGGTCAAATAGGCAACCGGTGCGCCGTGCACGCGCTCGGCGAGCAGATGCTCGTAGGCGTGCCGGCTCTCGACGGCGACCGGCTCGGCGGCGCGCACGATGAGCGCCGAGCGCGACAGATCGAGGACCTTGCACAGCAACAGCTCTGCATCGAGCCGCGGCGAGTCGCTATGACCTCCGAGCGCTCGCATGCCCATCTCCAAGGAGGCGGCGACCGTGTCCATTTCCGTCATTCGACCTGCTGCGCGAGTTCTTCGGCCTGATGTTCTTGATTCAGCGCACCGATGAGTTCGTCCAAGTTGCCGTGCATGACATCATCGAGCTTGTAGAGCGTGAGATTGATGCGGTGATCCGTCACGCGGCCTTGCGGAAAATTGTACGTTCGTATTCGTTCGGAGCGATCGCCGGATCCGACCTGCAGCTTGCGCGATTGCGCCTGCTGATTCTGCTGCTTCTCACGCTCACTCGCCAACAATCGGGCCTTCAGCAGCGACATGGCGCGCGAGCGGTTCTTGTGTTGCGAGCGTTCATCTTGGCATTCCACGACGATTCCGGTGGGCAGGTGGGTTATGCGGATGGCAGAGTCCGTTTTATTGACATGTTGGCCACCCGCGCCCGAGGACCGGAACGTATCCACGCGCAACTCCGCGGGATTGAGTTCGACGGCTTCGACTTCTTCGAGTTCGGGCAATATCGCAACGGTAACGGCGGAGGTATGAATGCGTCCTTGAGCCTCGGTGGCGGGTACGCGCTGCACGCGATGCGTCCCCGACTCGAATTTGAGCAATGAGAACGCGCCGCGCCCGACGATGCGGCTGATGATTTCCTTGTAGCCGCCGTGTTCCCCGGGGCTCTCGCTCAAGACCTCCACTTCCCATCGTTTGGACTCGGCGTAGCGGGCGTACATGCGAAACAGGTCGCCGGCGAAAATGGCCGCCTCGTCGCCCCCGGTACCGGCACGGACCTCGAGAAAAATGTTGCTGTCGTCGTGCGGGTCCTTCGGGACCAGGAGACGCTGCAGCTCCAGTTCCTCGGCGGCCACCCGCGCCGTGAGCTGGTGCAGTTCCTCATCCATGCCGAGTTCGACGGCGGTTGCCCTATCGCCCTCGAGCATCACGTAGTCACGGTAATGTGCGACCAGGGTGCCCAATTTGGCGTACTCCATGGACAATTCACGGAATTGATTCTGACGCGAGATGACGCCGGAATCGGAGAGAAGCCTGCTTATTTCCTCGTATCGCTCATCGAGTTTCTCGAGTTTGCGCCTGATGGTGTCTTTCATAGGCGCGAATTATAGCGGCGTTGCAATTTATTGCCGGTCGGGGTCGATGGGATCCGTGCCTGCCGCGGCTTGCGCGGCCACGGTCTCGGCTGCCTCCGATGCCTGCCTGAGGGCCTGGGTGGGGGCATGCAGCAACCGGTTCGTCAGCGCGTTCGCGAGATATTCCAGAGCCTCGTCCGCCGGCTTCCCGGCCGACAGCATGCGACGCGCTTGCTCCAGCGTCTGCTGCCGAATGCTATCCGCCTGTTGGCGCAAGGCGCGTATGGCCGGCCCGGCTTCCTGGGCGCGCGATTCAGTGAGAAATCGCGCGACTTCTTCGCCGATCAAGAGCCGCGCGCCGCCGGCCGCGACTTCGCGTTGCTGGCGATTCTCGTCGATCAATTGCTGCAGATCGTCGATGGAGAACAGGTAAATGTCTTCGAGATCCGCCACCCCGGGTTCGATGTCCCGCGGCACCGCCAAGTCCACCATGAAAATAGGCCGGCGCCTGCGCAGCCGCGCCGCCGCCGCGGCGGCGGCCTTCGTGATGAGGGGGGTCGGACTCGCGGTGCAGCTGATGACGATGTCGGCTTCGACCAGCGCTGCATCCAGCTGCCCCAGGTCGATGGCCGCCCCGGCGACCGCAGCGGCCAGTATTTCGGCCCGGCCCCGGGTACGGTTGGCGATGACTATTCGTTTGACGCCGGCAGCGCGGAAATGCCGGGACGCGAGCGTGATCATCTCGCCGGCGCCGATCATCAGGGCCGTGTGTGCGCTCAAGTCAGCGTACATACGGCGTGCGAGGCTCACCGTTGCCGATGCGAGAGAAACGGCATTGGTGCCTATTTGAGTTTCTGAGCGCACCCGTTTGGCGGCCGAGAACGCGGCTTGAAAGAGCTTGTTGAGGTGCGGTCCCGTGCTGCCGGTTTCCTGGGCGATGCGATAGGCATCCTTCAATTGGCCGAGGATTTGCGGTTCGCCGAGCACCATGGAGTCCAGCCCGGAAGCGACATTGAAGGCATGCTCGACGGCGCTCTGTTCCCGATGCACATATAAGCTCGCGGTAAGCTTCAAGTCGTGTTCGTGATGCCGCTCTAGCCACTGCGAGAGCTCGGCGCCGCTTGCAGAACCCGCCCAATACACTTCGGTGCGGTTGCAGGTCGAGAGGATCACCACCTCGGCAACCCCGCGCTCCTGCCGCAACGCGCGCAGCGCGACGACCAGCCGCTTTTCGTCGAACGCGACCTTTTCGCGCAGGGCGAGCGGCGCCGTGCGGTGATTCAAGCCGAGAATATTGAATGCCATTGCCGCGATTTTTTTTACGTAACCTTCGGATTCTGGTAAAGATTTGCCGTCATATCAAGCAGGAATCCGCGGCATAAGAGTACTCATTTCGCTATAGTGCGGCCGTGTTCTCGATTTCAGTTCCAAGCTTCACAAGGGCATTCGCAGCGCTCGGCATGACTGCCTGCGCAGCTTGCGTGGGTGTGACACCCAGGCCGGATCCCGCCGAGACTTCCCCGACATTTTATACCGTCACTGCCGAGATAGCCCTCTCGCGGCACCACGCTCGCCTCGCCGCTCTCGAATATGCCGCCGCGGCCGAGACCGACAATGATGTGGCGCTGCTGCGGCGAGCAGCCGAAGTCACCGCGCAGTGTCTCCAGCCTTCTCTCACGGCCGGCGTGGCGAGCCGATGGATGCATGTCGATCCGACCGCCGTGGATGCACACCGGGCGGCGGCAAGGGCGGCATTGGAATTACACAAGATAGAGCAGTCGGCCGCGCAGTATCGCATCGTGCTCACGTCCTCCCCGCGCGGCCCGGACGCCGAGTTTGCGGCTCTCGAAACCGAGTTGGCGGCAGTCGACAATGCCTATGGTGCTCGGCAGGTCGCGGACCGAATAGCCGCCTACTTCCCGGCGTCGGGCCCTGCACTGCGTATCCAAGCATTTACGGCGCTGCGAGCGGATGACCCGGCGGCGGCCGTGCGCACCTTCGAGGCTGCGCTCGCCGCGACGTCCCCCGAGGCAGGTCGCCGGGAGCTTACGCAGGGCCTGTGGCGCGCCCGCGTGCTGGCCGGCGACCCGGATGAACCGCTGGCCGAAGCGAAGCAACTGCTCGAACGCGACGACACGGCAGAGAACCGCCTGACTTACGCGCTGCTGCTATTGGCGGCGCAGCAAAACGCGGCGGCGCAGGCGCAGCTCACGACGCTGACGCATCAGCCGGAGTCGCGAGCGGTCGCATTGCGCTTACTCGGCCTGGTCGAATTGCAGGAAGGTAAGCTGGACGAGGCGAGTGCAAATTTCGCCGAACTGGTCGCGACCGGTAAGTTCCTGGATGACGCCGTTTACTATCTGGGGGTGATCGCCGAGCGGCACGATGACATGGAGCGCGCCCTGCGTTTGTACGCCCAAGTGCAGAGCGGTGAGAACGCCCTGCCGGCCCTCTTGCGTGCCGCAACTATTTTACGCGCGCACGGCGCTGCGGCGGCGGCGGAGGAACTGCTGGATCAACTGGTGCAAGAGGAGCCGCAGCGTGTGCCGGAGATTCTGACTGCGCGCGCGCGCATCTATGCGGACGCGGGGGATGTGCCCAAGGCCGTCACCGTCCTCGACCAGGGTGAGCTGGAATACCCCGACAGCGTGGAGCTGCGCTACGCGATGGCGTCGATGTCGGAGGAACAAGGCAAGATCGCGGCCGCGCTGCGGGAATTGAAGGCGGTGGCCGCGCTTCGCCCGGCCGATCCGGCGGCCCTCAACGCCTACGGATACACCTTGGCGGACAACAATCGGCAACTCACGATGGCGCGTCAACTCATCGAACAGGCCCACGCGGCCGCGCCCAACAATGCAGCCATTCTGGACAGCATGGGATGGGTGTTGTTCCGGCAGGGTTATGGAGAGCAGGCTTTGACCTATCTGAATGCGGCTTACGCCGATGACCGCGGCGGCGATATCGCAGCACATTTGGGCGAAGTGCTGTGGCGGCTCGGCAGACGGGCGGATGCAGAACGAATATGGTCCGAAGCGAGCAGGGCGGCTGCGGACAGTCATCTGCTGAAGACCACGCGTATGCGTTTGCACGCCGCGAATTAGGAACCTGCAGACGATGCGTAGGTTGGCCGCGCTTCTTGCTTGCTGTACCGCGTTGACCGCGTGTGTGACGCCGCGGCCGGCGCCGACGCCCGCACCCTGGCAGCAACGGTCGGCTGGTTTACAGGGCGCGAGTGCATGGCAGCTCGAGGGCCGCGCCGCCGCGGCGGTGGGCACCCAGGGGTGGCAAGCGAGCATGAATTGGCGCCAGCGCGGGCCGGAAACCGAGCTGCATCTTGCCGGGCCGTTGGGCATGGGCGCCCTGGTGCTCAGGGCGACTCCGGAAGGCCTATCTCTCAACGGGGCTCCTCCCAGCGATTCGGTGCTCGCCCAGTTGGAGGATAAATTGGGATTCGAGTTGCCGATGGACGATCTGCGTTACTGGCTGTTGGGTGTTCCGAATCCGGGCAGCGAGTTTGCGCTGACGCGCAACGCCCAGGATCGAGCGCAGCAGCTGATTCAGGACGGTTGGACGGTGGACTACGATCGCTACGTGCCGGTCAATGGGGACCTCCTGCCGACACGCGTGGTGCTGAGCCGCGACGGCGTGCGTGTCCGCATCGCCGGGGATCATTGGGAGGGGCCGCGATGAGCGAAGCTCGGCCGTGGCCGGCACCGGCGAAGCTCAATTTGTTTTTGCACATTCTGGGCCGGCGACCCGACGGCTATCACGAGCTGCAGACCTGCTTCCAATTCGTCGATTTGTGGGATGACATCCACATCGGCGTGCGCTCGGATGGGCAGATCAGGCGCTTGCGCGGTGCGGGCGGTGTTCCGGCAGACGCCGATCTCTGCGTGCGCGCAGCGCGGGCCCTGCAATCCGCATCGGGATGCGGATTGGGGGCGGACATCGACGTCGTGAAACGCATTCCGATGGGCGCCGGACTGGGCGGGGGTAGTTCGGACGCGGCTACGTGTTTGGTAGCGTTGAACCGGTTGTGGGGGATGGATCTGCCGACGGCAGATTTGGCGGCGTTGGGCCTCACACTGGGCGCGGACGTGCCGGTGTTCGTGCACGGTCGTGCGGCCTGGGCCGAGGGGGTGGGGGAGCGGCTCACGCCGCTGTTTCCGCCGCTGGCGCCGCGGGAGGGTAACTATCTGATTTTGAAGCCCAATGTGTCAGTGAGCACGGCGGAAGTGTTTCAGGACGCGGAATTGACAAGAAATTCCCCGCATATCACAATTCACGGTTTCCTGGCGTCCGGTGGTAGGAACGATTGCCTAGCCGTGGTGCGGCGACGCTACCCTGAGGTGGCGCGCGCGCTCGACTGGCTGTCGGTCTTCGGACATGCGCGTCTGACGGGAACCGGGGCGTGCGTGTTCGTGGAGCTGGAATCGATGGATCGAGGCCGCGAGATTGTGCGTATGCTGCCGCCCGCGGTCGATGCATTTTTGGTGCGCGGCTTGAACGACTCGCCCTTGCTCGAAAGGTTGTCGGCTGCCTGAAGCGCGGCCGGCGAGTTCGCTGACTGTTGATTTCCGAGTTGGGGTGTCGCCAAGCGGTAAGGCAGCGGGTTTTGATCCCGCCATACGGAGGTTCGAATCCTTCCACCCCAGCCAATGTTATGCGGTGTGGGTAGTTCGTCGACGTAGAGTGGCTCTGGGCTTGGATTGTTTGGGAAGGATAACGCCCGCAGGGGCGGCCCCGCAGGGGTGAGGCCCGTAGGGCCGAATAATCCTTCCACCCCAGCCAAATTTTTGCGGTGTGGATGAGTTGTCGGTGCGGAGCGTTTTCTAGGTTGGAGTTGCGACCGCTCGTTTGTTACTGGTTCTTCCTATGGCGCGAAGCAATGAATTCGATTCGTCATCCATCTCGCTGTTCGCGGGCAATGCGAATCCATCGCTCGCCCAGGAGATCGCCCGTCACCTGCATGTTCAGCTGGGGCGAGCCGAAGTAGGCCGATTCAGCGACGGTGAGGTGAGCGTCGAGTTGATGGAGAACGTGCGCGGCCGCGATGTGTTCATCCTGCAGCCCACGTGTCCGCCGGCGAACGATAATTTGATGGAATTGTTGATGATGACGGATGCCTGCCGGCGGGCGTCGGCGAAACGCGTGACCGCGGTAGTGCCGTACTTCGGCTACGCGCGCCAAGACCGGCGGCCGCGTGCGACGCGCGTCGCCATTGCGGCGAAATTGGTGGCGAACATGATCGCGAGCGCCGGCGTCGATCGGTTGCTGACGGTCGACCTGCACGCGGATCAGATTCAGGGATTTTTCGATATACCGGTGGACAACGTGTATGCGTCACCGGTTCTGCTGGGAGATGCCTGGAAACAGAAGGACGAGAAAATGATCGTGGTGTCGCCGGATGTCGGCGGCGTGGTGAGAGCGCGGGCGCTCGCGAAGCGTCTGGACGACGCCGAACTGGCCATCATCGACAAGCGGCGGCCGCGGCCGAACGAGTCGAAGGTGATGAACATCATCGGCGAGGTCGAGGGCAAGAGTTGCATGTTGGTGGACGACATGGTGGATACCGCCGGCACGTTGTGCCAGGCCGCGCAGGCCCTCAAAGACGAGGGCGCGATCCGGGTCGTTGCCTACATCACGCACGCGGTGCTGTCGGGTGCTGCGATCGAACGCATTTCGAAGTCGGTGCTGGACGAGCTGGTGGTGACCGACACCATTCCTTTGTCGGATGCGGGTAAGGCGTGCACGCGCATACGGCAATTGAGCGTTGCCGGGCTGCTCGCGGAGACCATACGGCGAATCAGCGACGAAGAATCGGTGAGCTCGCTGTACGTCGATTGAGCCGGTGAGCGCAGTCGCTGCGTTCACCCAAGTTTGACTTGATTTGTTCTTGGTCGGTGGTCCCGCAAACTGGTCGCGGTGCGGGGCCGCTGTGTTTGTGATGTAACTGGAGATGACTATGAAAACCTCATTTGAACTCGTTGCCGAGTTCCGCGAGATGCAAGGCAAAGGTGCGAGCCGCCGCCTGCGTCACGAAGGAAAGGTACCGGCAATTCTATACGGCGGGCATTCGGAAGCCCGTGCGCTGACCTTGAGCCATCAGAAGCTCTTGATCATGCTCGAGAACGAACGCTTCTATTCGACGATCTTGAGCCTGAAAGTCGGCGATCAGACGCAGGCGGCAATCTTGAAGGACGTGCAGCGACACCCGTACAAGAACGCGATCGTCCACATCGATTTTCAGCGCGTCGAGGACAATCAGAAAATCCGCATCAGTATTCCGTTGCACTTCGTCGGCGCGGCCGTATCGCCCGGCGTCAAGTCGCAGGGCGGCATGGTTTCGCACATGCGTACCGAAGTCGAAGTCAGTTGCCTGCCGAAGGATTTGCCGGAATTCATCGAAGTCGATCTTTCCGGCTTGTCCCTCAACGAGAGCATCCATCTGTCGCAATTGAAGGTTCCTGCCAGCGTCGAGCTGGTCGCGCTGGCCAAAGAAGATGCCGCTGTCGTGGCTATTCACAGCCCGCGTGCGGAAGAGCCCGAACCCACCGCCGTGGCGGCGGCAGCGGCGACGGAGGGCGCGGCAGCACCGGCAGCGGCTCCTGCTGCAGCGGCGGCGAAGAAAGCCGAACCCGCGAAGGCCGATGCCAAGGCGGCACCCGCGAAGAAAGACGCCAAGAAATAGTCTTTCGAAGGGTAGCCGGGAGGAGGGCCGTCGACTGGCGGCCCTTGTCTTTTCATGTTCCGAGAGTTGGGTGAGTCCACAATGGCTGGATTACCATTGCGCATTATCGTCGGTCTCGGCAACCCGGGGCCGGAGCATCAGGTCACCCGGCACAATGCCGGGTTCTGGTTCGTGGATGTGCTTGCGCGCAGGTTTGGCGGGGATTTCCGCGATTACCGCAAGTATTCGGGCGAGACTGCGCGGGTCGCGATCAGCGACAAGGAACTCATCTTATTGAAGCCGACTACCTATATGAATCGTAGTGGGCTGTCGGTGCGACAGATCAGCGATTTTTTTAAAATTGCGCCGGAGGAGATTCTGGTGGCGCACGATGAACTCGACCTACCGGTAGGCAGTGTGCGTCTCAAGAGCGGCGGCGGCCATGGCGGCCACAACGGTTTGCGCGACACCATTGCGCACATCGGCGAGAATTTCTGGCGGTTGCGGTTAGGAATAGGGCATCCGGGCAACAAGGCCGATGTGATCGACTATGTGTTGACCCGAGCGCCTCGGGCGGAAGAGGACTTGATCTTGGAAGCCGTGAATACGGCAGCGGACTCGATGCCGCTGGTACTCGAGCAGGGCGCGGAACGCGCGATGACCAAATTGCACAGCCGCGCGGGAAAGATCTAATGCCAATTCGTTGTGGAATCGTCGGCCTGCCGAACGTGGGTAAGTCCACGCTGTTCAATGCGCTCACGCGGGCGCAGATCGCGGCCGAGAATTACCCATTCTGCACCATCGATCCGAACGTCGGGGTGGTGCCGGTACCGGACGCGCGGCTGGAGAGGCTCGCGGAAATCGTGCATCCGGAGCGAATTCTGCCCACCACCGTAGAGTTCGTCGATATCGCGGGCTTGGTGGCGGGGGCCTCGAAAGGAGAAGGGCTCGGCAACAAATTTCTGGCGCACATCCGCGAAGTCGACGCGATCGCGCACGTGGTGCGATGTTTCGAGAACGACGACATCATCCACGTAGCCGGAAAGATCGATCCGGCGAGCGACATCGAGGTCATCAACACGGAACTCGCGCTGGCGGATCTCGACAGCATCGAGCGGGCGTATCAGAAGGCCGCGAAAGCGGCGAAGACGGCCGATAAGGATGCGATAAAGTCGCGCGACCTGCTGGAGCGGGTGCGCGCACAGCTGAACCTGGCGAAGCCCGTACGCGCTCTGGGCTTGGACGCGCATGAGAAGGCGTTGCTGCGGGACTTCCACTTGTTGACGGACAAGCCTGTCATGTACGTCGCGAACGTCGACGAGACGGGTTTCACCGACAATCCGCGCCTCGATCGCGTGCGCGAACTGGCGCAGGCGGAAGGCGCGGTGGTGGTACCGGTGTGCGCCGCGATCGAAGCGGAAATCTCGCAGCTCGAAGAGGCCGACCGCGCGGACTTCTTGAAGGAACTGAAGCTCGATGAGCCCGGACTGAATCGCGTCATCCGCGGCGGTTATGCATTGCTCGGCCTGCAAACGTACTTCACAGCGGGTGTCAAGGAAGTGCGCGCGTGGACCGTCCACGCCGGGGCGACGGCACCCCAGGCTGCGGGAGTGATCCATACCGACTTCGAGCATGGATTCATTCGCGCCGAAGTCATCGCCTACGCCGATTTCATTGCGTGCAAAGGCGAGGCGGGGGCGAAGGAGGCCGGGAAACTGCGCCTCGAAGGAAAGGAGTACGTGGTGCGCGAGGGCGACGTGATGCACTTCAGGTTCAACGTATAGTCCGGCGCTGGCGGTGGGCCCTGGGGCGAGGGCGGCGGGCGTTGGGCATTGTGGCATTTTGGCTAACTTGTTGATTTCAAAGCAATAGGGCGGAAAGTCGCCTTGACAGGGGAGTGCTAGCTCCGGACAATCCGCGGCTCTCCGTGGTGAGGTAGCTCAGCTGGTTAGAGCGTGGCACTCATAATGCCGAGGTCGAGGGTTCGAGTCCCTCTCTCACCACCA
>JALYHU010000279.1 GCA_030776345.1 Pseudomonadota bacterium
CGGCGTGACAGGCCGGTATTCTAACCAGCTGAACTACCACTCCGCGTGCTGGTGGGTGCTGAGGGGATCGAACCCCCGACCCTCGCCGTGTAAAGGCGATGCTCTACCAGCTGAGCTAAGCACCCCCCTGGAAGAGGGGCGGAAATATACGCGAGGCGGTCCCGCTTTGCTAGTGCCCGGCGGGATCGCCCGAAGCGCTTGACTAGTGCGCGTGAACCTGCGTCTTGCCCCGTGCGGCCTTGCGCCGGCGCTTCTCGCCCACGATGGCCTCGGGCGGCTTGGTGTCGGGTACGACCAGCGGAACGGGCGGATGGGTCAATGCCACTTGCAGCACTTCATCGATCCATTTCACCGAACGTATATCGAGCTTTTCCTTGATGTTGTCGGGAATCTCGGCCAAATCCTTGGTGTTCTCGTCGGGGATCAATACCGTGGTGATGCCGCCCCGGTGCGCTGCCAATAACTTTTCCTTCAGACCGCCGATGGGCAGAACTTCGCCGCGCAGGGTGATTTCCCCGGTCATGGCCACATCCGATCGCACCGGGATCTTGGTGAGCGCGGAAATCAGCGAGGTGCACATACCGATGCCCGCGCTCGGGCCATCCTTCGGCGTTGCACCCTCGGGCACATGAATGTGCACGTCCGCCTTCTGATAAAAATCCATGTCGAGGCCCAACACGGCGGAGCGGCTGCGCACCACCGTCATCGCCGCCTGGATGGATTCCTGCATCACTTCACCGAGCTGCCCCGTATGCGTGAGCTTGCCCTTGCCGGGAACCACCGCCGCTTCGATGGTCAGCAGCTCGCCGCCCACTTCGGTCCAGGCCAGCCCCGTGACCTGGCCGATGCGGTTGCTCTCCTCCGCCTTGCCGTAGCGGAAGCGGCGCACGCCCAGATAGGCGTCCAGATTCTTAGAGTCGATGGTCACGGTCTTGTCGCTCGGCTTCAGCAACAGTTGCTTGACGGCCTTGCGTCCGATCTTCGAGAGCTCGCGCTCCAGATTACGCACCCCGGCCTCGCGGGTGTAATAACGGATCATGTCGAGAATGGCCGAGTCCGCCACCGCCAGCTCATCGGCCTTCAGGCCGTTTTGCCGCACTTGCTTCGGCAGCAGGTAGCGCCGGGCGATGTTCGACTTCTCATCCTCGGTGTAGCCGGGGAGGCGGATCACTTCCATGCGGTCGAGCAGCGGCGCGGGAATATTCAAGCTGTTCGCGGTGCAGACGAACATCACTTCGGACAGGTCGAAATCGACCTCGAGATAATGGTCGTTGAAGGTGCTGTTCTGTTCGGGGTCCAGCACTTCGAGCAGAGCCGACGAGGGATCGCCGCGGAAGTCCGTCGACATCTTGTCGATTTCATCGAGCAGGAACAACGGATTGCGCACGCCGCACTTGGCGAGATTTTGGATGATCTTGCCGGGCATGGAGCCGATGTAGGTGCGGCGATGGCCGCGGATCTCGGCCTCGTCACGCACGCCGCCCAAGGACATGCGCACGAACTTGCGGTTGGTGGAGCGCGCCACGCTTTGGCCCAGTGAGGTCTTGCCGACGCCCGGCGGGCCGACCAGACACAGAATGGGGCCGCGCAAATTCTTGACCCGCTGTTGCACGGCGAGATATTCGACGATGCGCTCTTTGACCTTCTCCAGGCCGAAGTGATCGGCCTCGAGCACTTTTTCCGCGGCGCTGATATCGAGATGCACCTTGCTGCGCTTCTTCCACGGCGACTTGACCAGCCAGTCGACGTAGTTGCGCACCACCGTGGCTTCCGCGGACATGGGCGACATGAGTTTCAGCTTGGCGAGCTCGGAATTCGCCTTGTCGCGCGCTTCCTTCGGCATGCCTGCCGCTTTGATGCGTTTCTCGAGTTCGCCGATTTCATTCGGCGCATCGTCGAGATCGCCGAGTTCCTTTTGAATGGCCTTCATCTGCTCATTCAAGTAATACTCGCGCTGGCTCTTTTCCATTTGCTGCTTGACGCGGCCGCGGATGCGCTTTTCGATCTGCAGCACGTCCATCTCGCCTTCGATCACGGCGAGCATGTGCTCCAGGCGCTTGCGCACGTCGGGGATCTCGAGAACCTTTTGCTTCTCCGAGAGCTTCAAGGACATGTGCGCGGCGACGGTGTCGGCCAGACGGCCTGCCTGTTCGATGCCCGCGAGCGAGGTCAGGATCTCCGGCGGCACTTTCTTGTTGAGCTTTACATATTGCTCGAACTGGGTAATGACGGAGCGCGTCAGCACGTCCATCTCGCGCTCCTCGTAGCGCTCCAGATCGGGCATGGCCGTCACTTCGGCCGAGAAAAATTCGCTTTCGGTCAGTTTATCGATGGAGGCGCGATCGACACCTTCCACCAGCACTTTGACGGTGCCGTCCGGCAGCTTGAGAAGCTGCAGAATGGTCGCCACCGTGCCCACGCGATACAGATCCTCGCCCTTGGGGTCGTCGACGTCGGCCTGTTTCTGCGCCACCAGCAGAATGCGCTTGTCGGCCTTCATGGCCAGATCGAGCGCGACGATGGATTTTTCCCGCCCGACGAACAGCGGAATCACCATGTGCGGATACACCACCACGTCCCGCAACGGCAGCACCGGCATACCGGCCTGGGTGGCAGCGGGACTCGAAACATCGATATTGGGTTCGTCGCTCACTAGGCCTGCCTTAATGATTGTGCATGGACGGCATCGCGCTGCAGAACATGCGGCCGCCCGCGGTGAGTTTCAAGTCACCCGGGGCAGAGGACTCAGAGATGGTCTGAGCCCGTGGGACGGCGCTGTTCCTCGACCGGGGCCACCAGCCGAGTCTCTTCGGTGCGATGAACTATATAGGGCTTGCTGGTGCCCTCGATCACCTGTTCATCGACCACGACCTTGTGCACGTTGCGCAGCGAAGGCAGGTCGTACATGGTATCGAGCAGCACGTTCTCGAGAATGGTGCGCAGACCGCGCGCGCCGGTCTTGCGTTGCATGGCCTTGCGCGCCACCGAGCGCAGCGCCTCTTCCCTGAAGTCGAGCTCCACGCCTTCCATGTCGAACAGCTTCCGATATTGCTTGGTGAGCGCGTTCTTCGGCTGCAACAGAATGGAAATCAACGCATCTTCGTCGAGTTCCTCCAGGGTCGCGACCACCGGGAGGCGGCCGACGAACTCGGGGATCAAGCCGTATTTGATGAGATCTTCGGGCTCGGTGTCGTGGAACACGTCGTTGCCGTGAGGCCGCGCGTTCTGTTCACGAACTTCCGCCATGAAGCCGATTCCGCTCTTGTGCGTGCGGTTCATGATGATCTTTTCGAGACCCGCAAAGGCGCCGCCGCAGATGAACAGGATGTTGGTGGTATCGACCTGCAGGAATTCCTGCTGAGGGTGCTTGCGTCCGCCCTGGGGCGGCACCGAGGCGATGGTGCCCTCGATCAGTTTCAGCAGCGCCTGTTGCACGCCTTCGCCGGACACGTCGCGCGTGATCGACGGGTTGTCCGACTTGCGGGAGATCTTGTCGATCTCGTCGATGTAGACGATGCCGGTCTGCGCCTTTTCCACATCGTAGTCGCACTTCTGCAAGAGCTTCTGAATGATGTTTTCAACGTCCTCGCCGACATAGCCCGCCTCGGTCAAGGTGGTCGCGTCGGCGATGGTGAACGGCACATTGAGCAGCCGCGCCAGCGTCTCGGCCAGCAGGGTCTTGCCGGACCCGGTGGGTCCGATCAGCAGGATGTTGCTCTTGGCGAGCTCGACGTCATCGCGCGACCGCACGCCCTCGGTGCCGCGGGTCTGCAACCGCTTGTAGTGATTGTAGACGGCGACCGACAACACGCGCTTGGCACGCTCCTGACCGATCACGTACTCGTCCAGGACTTTTTTGATCTCTTGGGGCTTGGGGAGCTTGTCGCGGGTGCGTTCGGCACGCTCCTCGAGCTCTTCCCGAATAATGTCGTTGCACAGCTCGACGCACTCGTCGCAGACGAATACCGAAGGGCCGGCGATTAACTTCCGTACTTCGTGTTGGCTCTTCCCGCAAAAAGAGCAATACAACAGTTTGCCGTCATCATGTTTGCCGCGCGAATCTTCGCTCATGCTGTCCTCAGGTTGACCGAGTATCCGGCTTGGGCGGAAATCCGGCTACAACCATGACTATATAGCACCCAATCGATCTTGCGCAAAGACACTGTGGTCAGGGCTGTGATGGGGATCCCCCCGGAACCCCGGGACGGGGTGCGGAAGCGGCCGAGGGGCGGCCAGGGCGGCCCGGGGAGAGGGCTATGCCTCCCATCAGGGCTTTACCAATAACTCGCCCCGTTTTTCCAGCATGGCATCGACGATTCCGTAGGCTTTGGCGGTTTCGGCTGTCATGAAGTTGTCGCGGTCGCTGTCGAGCTTGACCCGCTCGACGGTCTGACCGGTGTGCTTCGCCAGAATGGCGTTCAGCCGCTGCTTGGTTTCCATGACGTCGCGCGCATGGATGTCGATGTCCGAGGCTTGGCCCTGGAAACCGGCGGAGGGCTGGTGAATCATGATTTTCGAGTTGGGCAGCGAGTAGCGTTTGCCGGCCGCGCCGCCCGCCAGCAGCACCGCCCCCATCGAAGCCGCAAGGCCCACGCAAATGGTGCTCACGTCCGGCTTGATGAATTGCATCGTGTCGTAGATCGCCAAGCCCGCGCTCACCGACCCGCCGGGCGAATTGATGTAGATGGCGATGTCCTTCTCCGGGTTCTCCGACTCCAGGAACAGGAGTTGGGCAACCACCAGGTTCGCCATATAGTCCTCGACCGGACCCACGATGAAGATCAATCGCTCCTTGAGCAGCCGCGAGTAGATGTCGTACGCACGCTCGCCACGCGCGGTTTGTTCCACCACCATCGGGACCAAATTGAGTGCCTGCGTCGTCATGGAAGAGTGCCTTTTACGAGTACGGAGAACATCGATCGAATGAATTGAGGACAGTACCCGGCCATTTCAAGGGCACCGCGCCCAGCCGTGATATCGAAATCAGTCTCACCCCAGAATCATGCGCCTGCTGTGCGTCAGCCCTCAAAGTTCATCAGCTCTTTGAAAGTCGATGGCTTCTCGTGCACCTTAGCATGCGCGAGGATCCATTCCACCACTTGGTCCTCGAGCGCCAAGCTTTCCACCTGACGCATGGCATCGGCGTTTTGCAGGTAGGCGCGCTTCAGCGCCACGGGGTCGCCATAGGCACCGACCATTTCATCCAGCCGCGCGTTCGAGCGCGCCGGATCGAGAACGATGTTTTCACGGCGAATGATATCGTTGAACAATAACCCGAGCGCCACGCGGCGCCGCGCCGGCTCCACCAGCGGCTCGCGCGGCGGCGCTTGCGACACATCCTTGGCGCCGCTGCGGCGCATGGCCTCGACTTGCATATCGCGGATCTGGTTCTCGATCAAAGCGTTCGGCACATCGATGGGATTGGCCTGATGTAGCTTCTCCATTACGACGGCCTTGTTGCGGGTGCGCAGCGTCTGGTCGAGTTCGCGCCGCATGTTGGCGGCCACATCCTCGCGCAGCTTGTCGACTCCGCCCTCGGTGACGCCGAAGGACGTGCAGAACTCCTCGTCGAGCGCCGGCAGTGACGGCTCCTCCACCGTCTTGATGTCGACTTTGAAGCTGGCACGTTTGCCGGCGAGTTCGGTGGCGCGATAGTCGGCCGGGAAGTCGACGTCGACGGTCTTCTGTTCGCCCGCCGCGGCACCGATCAAGCCCTGCTCGAGCTGCGGCAGCATGCGGTTCTCGCCGAGCACGATCGCGACCTTCTCGCCCTTGCCGCCGGCGAACGGCACGCCCTCGATGGAGCCTTCGAAATCCACCGTGACCTTGTCGCCGGCCGCGGCAGCCCGCGTTACCGCCGTGTATTTCATCTGCTGCTTGCGCAGGCGTTCGATCATCGCGTCGATATCGGCGTCGGTCACGTCCGCCGTCACGCGCTCGATCTCCAAGGAGTCGATGGATTGCAGCGCCACTTCCGGGAACACTTCGAAGGTGGCCACGTAGGTGAGGTCCTGACCCTCGTCGATGCTCTGCGGCTCGATCCGCGGGTTGCCGGCCGGCGCCAATTGACTCTGGGTCACGGCCTCCGAGAAGCTCGACTGCATGAGCTCGCCGATGACTTCGCGATGCACTTGCGGGCCGAACTGTTGGCGAATCACCGTGAGCGGGGCCTTGCCGGGTCTAAAGCCATTCAGCCGTGCCGTGCGGCTCAGGTGTTTCAGGCGGTTGGCAATCTCCTTGCTGACTCGTTCGGCCGGCACCTGCACTTGCATGCGGCGCTCTAATTTACCGGTACTCTCGACGGAAACCTGCATGTGACTCCTTCTCCGAATTGCGTGGTGGTGCGAAAGGCGAGACTCGAACTCGCACGGGTTACCCCACCAGATCCTAAGTCTGGCGCGTCTACCAATTCCGCCACATTCGCATCGGCAGCCGCTAAGTATAACCCACCAGGCGATCGGGGGGTCAGCGCGGTTCGCTTTCGCGCACCAGCAGCCGCGCCACCTCGCGCAGGGCGGGCAGGCCATTCTCCAGCATGAAATACAACGGGCTGTCCCCGGCAAAGGGCGCAACTCCTTGCGGCGCGTGCACCCAGGCCCAGGTGCGATCGGCAAGACCCGATTCGGCCATCAGGGATTTCTGGATGCTCGCGATCAGCGCCGCCCGCTCCTGCTGGCTGGCGGATAGCCGCGGCGCCTGACCGAGGCGGTACCGCGCCAGCACCTGGGGAGAAGGGATCCGCAGCAAGCGGCATTGCTGCAAGGGCGACAGCTCCCACGCATCCGCTATGGCGAAGAATCGCTTGAGCGCGCTGCTGTTGGCATGCCGTGCGGCCCGGCGACTGGCTGGCTGCAAGACCAATCGGGGTCCGGTACGAGGCTTGGTGGGCACAGAAGTTCTCACACGGATGGGAAGCATACTCCCTTACGGGTAGGCGGCTCGTTATGATGGCGCATGTCCATGCCATTTGCCGATAAGCTCGTTCAGGCGCAGAAAACCAGCGGCAGCCTGGTGTGCGTCGGCCTCGATCCGGAGCTTGCCAAGCTGCCGCCTGAGCTCGCCACGGGGCCCGAACCGCTGCTCTCCTTTAACCGCCGCATCATCGACGCAACCGCCGAGCTGGCCGCCGCCTATAAGCCGCAGATCGCCTTTTACAGCGCCTTGGGCCGGGAAGCCGAACTCGTCGCCAGCATCCGGTACATCCGTGAACGCGCGCCGAATGCGCTGGTGATCCTCGATGCAAAACGCAGCGATATCGGCAACACCGCCGAGGCCTACGCGACCGAGGCCTTCGATCGCTACGGAGCGGACGCCGTCACGGTGAATCCGTACATGGGCGAAGATTCGGTACGTCCGTTTCTCGCCCGGCCCGACCGGGGGGCCATTTTGCTGTGCCGCACATCAAATCCGGGGGCGCGCGATTTCCAAGACCTGCTCGTCGAAGGCCCGGGTGGCGCTGCGCCGCTTTATAGCCGGCTGCCACTTTATAGAAGAGTGGCCGAGCGCGCCGACCGCGACTGGAACCAGGCTCGCAATCTCATGCTGGTGGTTGGCGCTACCTATCCCGCCGAGATGGCCGAGCTCCGTCGCGCGCACCCTGCACTACCCTTTCTGGTCCCCGGGATCGGAGCACAAGGCGGCGATCTCGACCGCACGCTCGCCGCGGGGCTCGACTCGGCAGGTGCCGGACTGCTCATCAACTCCTCCCGCGGGATCATCTATGCCGGCGGCGGCACGGCGCAGGGCATCCGCGCCGCGGCGGCGGAGCTGCACGCCGGCATCAACCGGGCCGCCAAACCTTGAATCGTGCATCGAACTCTCGCGGGAGGTAATGGCGCGGCGGCGAGGCTAGTGCACGGGCAGCACACGCTGCAACACCCGACCGCCGGCGTCCAGCAGCCGTAGATATTGAATTGCCGCCGCGGCGCCCCAGCGGCTGAGAGCGTGCAGCATCAAGGGACGGATGGGCGTCACCGGGAATCCCAACTCGGCGGCAGGGTAACCGAGGACATGTTTGGCAAGCAGCGCACCCATGGTGGTGGCCATGGCAACGCCGCGGCCGTTATAGCCCAAGCCGGCGACGATGCCGGGAGCCACTTCGTGCAGATGCGGCAAATGATCGGGGGTTACCGCGACCCACCCGGACCAGTGATGCTCGAACGGCACCCCGGCGAGCTGCGGATAGATCTCGCGCACGGCGCGATATTGCGGTTTGGCGGCCTCGATCAGGGATTTGCGGCCGAAAGCGCCCCGCGACCCCAAGACGAACCGGCCCGCTGCGTCCAATCGGAAATAGCGCAGCAGCCGCCAGGTATCGGACACCGCCTGGCGCTCGGGAAGGATGCCGCGCAACTGCTCCGGCGACAGAGGCGCCGTCGCGACCTGCAGCGACGGCACCGCGACGAACGTGCGCTTGAGCGCGCCTGCGAAATCGTCCGAGTAGGCATTGGTGGCGAGCACGACATGGGGCGCAGTGACGCTGCCCTCGGCCGTGCTCACCTGCCACTCGTGGGCGATACGCGTGAGCCGGACGGCGGCGCTGCGGGTATGGATCACGGCTCCCGCGCGCTGCGCGGCCGCGGCGAGGCCACGGACGTAGGCGAGCGGATGCACGGTACCGCCGCGCCGGTCGAGCAGGCCGCCGCAGTAACGCTGCGAACCGGTGAGCCGCACGGTCTCGGCACGGTCTAGAACGTCGATCGCGGCCCCGCGAGCGCGCCACTGCGCAACGCGCGCCACCAATGGCTGCAGAGTCGCATGCGACGTGGCGAGTTGCAGCCAGCCGTTGCGAATGGGTTGGCAATCGAGCTCGAAGCGACGGATGAGATCGAACACGAGGTCGGGACCGCCGCCCACGGTGGCCACCAGTTTCGCCCCCAGCTGTTCACCGAACAGCTTCTCCAGGGTATCGGGGTCGTACTTGAGGCCGGGTATGACTTGCCCGCCGTTGCGTCCGGATGCGCCGTCCCCTACGTCGTTGCCGTCGAGCACCACCACCGCGCGCCCGGCTTCGCTCAAGTGCACCGCCGCCGACAGTCCCGTGTACCCGGCACCGATGATGACGACCTCGGCGCGGATCGCCGCGCGCAGCGGCTGCCGCTCCACACCGGGGCCCGCCGTTGCAAACCAGAGGGTCTGGGTCGTCTCCATCGTTACGCGCCGTCGGCGAGGGCCACGATGGCATGCAGCAACACGTTGGCTCCGGCCTCCAAGTCGGACGGCAAGGCGCTTTCCGCTTCGTTGTGGCTCAGACCCCGCGCGCACGGGACGAATATCATGGCGGTGGACACCACGGCGGCGAGATTGCACGAATCGTGGCCGGCGCCGCTGATCATATCGAAGGCGCTGTATCCCAGGGCCGCCGTCGCTGCGCGGACCGCGTCGATGCAGGCGGCATCGAACACCACGCCGGGCGCTTCCCATACGCAGCGAATATCGCCCGCGAGTGCGTGATGCTCGAGGGCGGTTCTGACCAGCCGGTCCACCTCGAACCGCAGCAGGCCGTATTGACGCAAGTCGGGGTGCCTCACGTCGACGGTAAATCGCAGCCGCCCCGGCACGGTGTTCGGCGAACCTGGGTAGGTCTCGATGATGCCGATGGTGAGGCGGGCATGCGGGCCGCGATCACGGGCCGCCGCATACAGTGCCGGCAAGACTTCCGCAAGAACGCGGATGGGATCGCGCCGCATGTCCATGGGCGTGGGACCCGCGTGCGCCGCCTCGCCTTCGACCACCACTTCGTGGCGGCTCATGTGCTGCACGCCCGTCACGACACCTATGGTCTTCGCTCGCTGCTCGAGCACCGGACCCTGTTCGATGTGCACCTCGAGGGCAGCCTTCACCGGTTGGCGCAATACCGGCACACCCGTGGCAACACCGAGCCGGGCAAGTTCCTCCTCCACACTGCGCCCGGCACGATCGGTGAGCGCGTACGCGGTCTGCAACGGCAGCCGCCCGGACCATACCGCCGAGCCCATCATCGCCATGGGAAAGCGGCACCCTTCCTCGTTGCACCAGATGCCGACTTCGATGGGATGCCGCGTCGTCACGTCCGCATCGTTCAGTGATTCGATGACTTCCAGCCCGGCCAGCACACCATACACGCCGTCGAATTTGCCGCCGGTGGGCTGCGTGTCGAGATGGCTGCCGGTCATGACCACCGGCAGCGTGTCGTCTTGGCCGGGTCTGTGCAGGAACAGGTTCCCGATAGCATCCACGCGCACCCTGCACCCCGCCGAATTCGCCCAGGTCGACACCAGCTGACGCGCGGCCAGATCACCGTCGGTCAACGCCTGCCGATTGCAGCCGCCCTGCGGCGTGGCACCGATCTCGGCCACTTCCATCAGCCGCGACCAGAGCCGGTCGCCATCGACTCTGGCGGGGCGGGCGATCAAGCGCGAGCGTCGCGGCGCAACGCCTGCGCCATGCAGCGCCGGCGGCTGCGGCTATTGCTGCGGCTGCGAGAAGAAATGGGGAGCGAGAGTTCGTGGATCATGGGGTGGACGCCTCGTGGCCAGATATTACCCTAGATATGTCGCGAATCCGCCTCTGCGTAGCCGTTGGGGCCGACCGCCACCGTGTGGGTTCATTCGCCGTGACGCTTTGCCCTCATGGCGCTATGGCGCTATGGCGCTATGGCGCTATGATGCCGTGACGTCAAGACACCAGGGTTCCGGGGCGCGATGACCGCACGACTCTCTGACTTACCGGTCTCTGACTTACCGGGGGAGTGCGAACGGATACCGCTACCCCGCCGCGGCATAGGCATCGATCAAAACCCGCGCCGTCAGCGCGGCGGTTTGCAGGGGCCCATCTTCGGGGCCGAAGGTGCGGCGCGTGAGAAAGCCGCCTTCCATGAGCAACATGAGTGCATCACCGAGTTCGTTTGCCCTGCCGGCGGCGCCCGCTGCGGCTGCCAGATGGCGAAACCGCCGGCGCATTTCCGATTTCTGTTTGATGGCGACCTGGCGTGCTGGGTGATCCTCGTCGGCGATTTCCACCGTGGCGTTGGCGAATGCGCAACCGCTGGAATTCTTGAAACAGGTGTTGGTCACGTAGGCATCGAATAGCGCCACGATCTGCGCGCGAGCATCGCCTTCGTGTGCGGCGGCGATGCCGTCCCACCATACCCAGAATTCCTGCCCCTTTTTTTCCAAGTATTCGGCCACCAGGTCGTCTTTCGAAGCGAAGCTGCGATAGAAGCTCATCTTGTTGGTGCCGGCTTCCGTGGCGATCAAATCGACACCGACGTCGCGGATACCGTTCTTGTAAAACAGATCGCAGGCCGTTTCGAAGATGCGGTCGCGTACCCGGGGTTTGGCGCAGCTGGATGGCAACGCGGGGTCTTTGGCGCCGACCGCGTGGCTCGCCTCCCCGCCGTCCCCGCCATCCCCGGTGATGTTACTCGGCACCACTTTGGTCGTGCTCATAAGCCAACTCCTCTTGACACGTGAGTTACCGGTCACTAACATCAGTTTTCTAGATGTTACTTAGCGGTAACTCACCTCTAGTCTGTTCGCCGCGAGAGTTTGTGTCAAGTCTCTGAATTTCAATGGATTTACGAATGAACATTGCACGAATGAAACTTACTACCCCACGCCTCCACTCTACCACTCCCGGTGTGCCCCTTGCGGCCCGCGCCGTCAGGGTACCGGTGGCTGCGGCCTTCCTACTGGTCGCGGCGGTCGCCCTGACGGGCTGCTCTGCCTCCGTGGGCCAACCCACCGCCGGGCCGGCCAAGGTCGCCCCGCCGGCCGCGCAAGTCACGGTGGCCGAGGTCGTGCATCGGCCCCTGCGCGACTGGTCCGAGTTTACGGGCCGGCTCGAAGCCGTGCAGTCGGTCGAGATCCGTCCGCGCGTCGGCGGCTATATCGACCATATCGCGTTCCAGGAAGGCGCTCGAGTGAGGAAGGGCGAGATTCTGTTTCGCATCGACCCGCGTCCCTTCCGCGCCGAGGTCGAGCGCCAATCGGCGGCGCGCACCCGCGCCCTCGCGCAACTCGATCTCGCCAAGACCAATCATGCGCGCGCCCAGCGGTTGATCGGGGACAACGCCATTTCGCGCGAAGAGTTCGAGCGGCTGTCCAGCGCCGAGGCCGTGGCGGCCAGCGATTTGGCGGCGGCGGATGCCGCCCTCAGCGCAGCCAACCTCAACCTGGAGTTCACGCAAGTCCGCGCGCCCATCGACGGCCGCATATCCCGCGCCTTCATCACCGAGGGTAACCTGGTGACGAGCGACAGCCTCCTGACCACCATCGTGTCCGATGATCCTGTGTATGCGAGCTTCGATGCCGACGAGCAGGCGTTCCTGCGCTACAGCCGCCATGTCGCGAACCGCGCGGCCAACCGAACCGCCGCCGCCGATCCCGTGTACCTAGGTCTCGCGGACGAAAAGGATTTTCCCCATGCCGGCCAGCTGAATTTCGTCGACAACCAGGTCGATCGCAAAACGGGGACCATCCGCGCACGCGCCGTGTTCGCGAACGCCGATGGGATTTTCACGCCGGGCCTGTTCGTGCGCATTCGGCTCGTGAGCCGCGAGACCCACGATGCCGTACTCATCGACGACCGAGCGGTCGGCACCGATCTGGGCAAGAAATTCGTGTTGGTGCTCAAGAACGACAGCACCGTCGACTACCGCAATGTCACGTTGGGCTCCAACGTGGATGGTATGCGGATCGTCACCGGCGGCCTCGAGCCGGGCGACGTCATCGTGGTCAACGGCCTGCAGCGCGTACGGCCCGGTGCGCAGGTGGCCGCGACCAAAGTAGCCATGGATATGAGCAGAGATGGCCTGCGCCAGCTCGCCGCTGCGGATCCGGAGGCCTCGAAGGATCCGCCGTCGACGGCTCACGGACAGGCCGTGGTCGCCGTGCAACTGTCCCAGCACCCCAGCCCATGAAGCTGTCCCAGTTCTTTATTACGCGGCCGATTTTTGCCGGCGTTTTATCGGCAATCATTCTGATCGCCGGGCTGATCGCCCTGCCGCGGCTGCCCATCAGCGAATACCCCGAGGTGGTGCCCCCCACGGTGGTGGTAAGAGCCGCTTACCCCGGGGCGAATCCCGAGGTCATCGGCGAGACCGTCGCCTCACCGCTGGAGCAATCGATCAACGGCGTCGAGAACATGCTCTATCAGTCGTCGCAGGCGACGGCCGACGGCGTCATGACGCTGACCGTCACGTTCAAACTCGGCTCTGACGTGGACAAGGCGCAGGTGTTGGTGCAGAACCGCGTGGCGCAAGCCCTGCCGAAGCTGCCCTCGGAAGTGCAACGGCTCGGCGTGACCACCAACAAGGCATCGCCCGATCTCACGATGGTGGTGCACTTGATATCGCCCGGTAAGCGCTACGACATGCTGTACCTGTCGAACTTCGCGACCCTGCGCGTGAAAGATGAGCTGGCGCGGCTCGACGGCGTCGGCGATGTGCAAATCTTCGGCGCCGGCAACTATTCGATGCGGGTCTGGCTCGATCCGGACAAGGTGGCCTCGCGCAATCTCACCGCAGGCGATGTGGTCAAGGCCATCCGCGAGCAAAACGTGCAGGTCGCAGCCGGCGCATTGGGCGCGCCGCCCACGCCGACAACGACCGACTTTCAGCTATTGATCAACACCAAGGGCCGCCTCATCAGCGAGGCGGACTTCGGCGCCATCATCGTCCGAGCCGGCGCTGCGGGCGAGATCACGCGGCTGCGCGACGTGGCGCGCATCGAGCTCGGCGCCGACAACTACGCGCTGCGCTCCCTGCTCGACAACCAGCCCGCGGTGGCCATTCCCATCTTTGCGCGCCCCGGCAGCAATGCCATCGCCATCTCCACGGCGGTGCGCGCCAAGATGCAGGAACTCAAGCAGACCTTTCCTGCCGACATCGATTACACCATCGTGTATGACCCCACCGTCTTCGTGCGCAGCTCCATCGAAGCGGTAGTGCACACCCTGTTCGAGGCCATCATCTTGGTGGTGATCGTGGTTATCGTGTTCCTGCAAACCTGGCGCGCTTCGGTGATTCCGCTCATCGCCGTGCCGGTCTCCCTCGTCGGCACCTTCGCCGTCATGGAACTGTTCGGCTTCTCGTTGAACGCCCTCAGCCTGTTCGGGATGGTGCTGGCCATCGGCATCGTGGTCGACGACTCGATCGTCGTCGTGGAAAACGTCGAACGCAACATCGAGAAAGGCTTGGCGCCGCTCGACGCCACGCGCCAGGCAATGAAAGAAGTCACGGGTCCCATCGTCGCCACCGCCTTGGTACTGTGCGCCGTGTTCGTGCCCACCGCCTTCATCAGCGGACTGAGCGGACAGTTCTACAAGCAATTTGCCTTGACCATTGCCATCAGCACCGTGATCTCGGCGTTCAACTCGCTGACGCTGTCGCCGGCTCTGTCCGCGCTGTTGCTGAAGCCGCGCGGCGCATCGCCCGACCGCTTGCAGGCGGTCATCAACGCTGCCTTCGGCTGGTTCTTCCGGCCCTTCAATCGCGCATTCGCGGGCGCCTCGAACGGCTACCTGCGCGGCGTTGCGCGCTTGGTGCGCACGAGCGGCATCGCGCTGGCGGTTTATGGCGGTTTGATCGGCTTGGCGTGGCTGGGGTTCGCGACCACGCCCACCGGCTTCGTGCCCCCGCAGGACAAGCAATATTTGGTCGCGTTCGCGCAGCTTCCCGATGCCGCCACCTTGGACAGAACCGAGGAGGTCATCAAGCGCATGGGTGAGATCGCGCTCAAACAGCCCGGTGTTGAACATGCCGTGTCCTTTCCGGGCCTGTCGATCAACGGCTTCACCAACAGTCCGAACTCCGGCATCGTGTTCGCGACCCTGCGGCCCTTCGAGGAGCGCAGCGCGCCCGGACAATCGGCGGCGGCAATAGCGGCCACCCTCAACCAGAAGTTCGCCGCCGTTCAGGACGCGTACATCGCGGTTTTCCCGCCGCCGCCGGTGCAAGGGCTGGGGACCATCGGCGGATTCCGCCTGCAGATCGAGGACCGCGGCAGCGAAGGCTTCGCGGAGCTGTACAAACAGACTCAGAACCTCATTGCCAAGGGCAACGCCACGCCCGGCCTCGCCGGACTGTTCTCGAGTTTCCAGATCAACGTACCGCAGATTCGCGCCGACGTGGACCGCGAGAAGGCCAAATCACAGGGGCTCGACCTCCAGGACTTGTACGACACCATGCAGATCTATCTCGGATCCCTGTACGCGAATGATTTCAACCGCTTTGGCCGCACTTACCAGGTCAATGTGCAAGCCGAGCCGCAGTTCCGCCTGCAAGCCGAGGACATCGTCAAACTGAAAACGCGCAACGCGGTCGGCGACATGATCCCCTTGAGTTCAGTCGTCACGGTCGAATCGAGTTCGGGGCCCGACCGCGTCATGCACTACAACGGCTTCGCCACCGCCGAGATCAATGGCGCAGCCGCGCCCGGATTCAGCACCGGGCAAGCGCAGACCATCATGGAAGGTCTCGCGCACCGCGAGCTGCCGAACGGCATGACGTTCGAGTGGACGGAACTCACCTACCAGCAGATCCTGGCGGGCAATACCATGGTGGTCATATTCCCGCTGGTGGTGTTGCTGGTGTTCCTGGTATTGGCGGCGCAATACGAGAGCCTCGCCTTGCCGCTGGCCGTCATCATGATCATGCCCATGGTGCTGCTGTCCGCGATACTCGGCGTGAAGTTGTCAGGCGGCGACAATAATATTTTCACGCAAATCAGCTTGATCGTGCTGGTGGGACTCGCCAGCAAGAACGCCATCTTGATCGTGGAGTTCGCACGTGAGGCCGAAGCGCGCGGCGCGTCCACGTTGCGCGCCGTGCTGCGGGCGGCCCGCCTGCGGCTGCGCCCCATCTTGATGACATCGTTCGCCTTCATCATGGGGGTGATCCCGCTGGTGTTGAGCCGCGGCGCTGGCGCCGAGATGCGCCACGCCATGGGCGTGGCCGTGTTCTCAGGAATGCTCGGCGTCACATTCTTCGGCTTGATCCTGACGCCGGTGTTCTACGTACTGGTCCGCCGGCTGCGGCGGCGGGCGGCGCCCCGCACGGCCGTGCCGCGGCTCGTTCAAGCCCCGGTCGCGAATCGCGCAACCCAGTGAAATTACCTGTTTCTCAACGCTTGTTTACCGAGAGGACATCGATATGACCAAAATTGCACTCATCACCGGCGCCAACAAAGGCATTGGGTTCGAAACGGCGCGCCAGCTCGCAAAATCAGGCGGCGTGCATGTCTTGCTTGCCGCCCGCGACCGTGCCAAAGGTGTGGAAGCTGCGCTCACATTGCAGGGTGAGGGACTCGACGTCGAAGCGCTCACGCTGGATGTCACGGCGGCCGCCAGCATCGCAGCCGCCGCCAAAGAGGTCGAACAGAAATTCGGGCGTCTCGACATTCTCATCAACAATGCCGGCATCGGCGCCGATGACCCATCCAAAAAGGTCTCGCAGCAAACCCTGGAGACGTGGCGCAAGACATTCGATACCAATCTTTTCGCCGTGATCGCCGTCACGCAAGCATTCCTGCCTCTGCTCGAAAAGTCGGACGCCGGACGCATCGTGAATCTGTCCAGCATGTTAGGTTCGCTCACGCTGCATTCGGATCCGAATTCGCCGATCTATGACTTCAAGGTGCCGGCGTACAACGTTTCCAAGACCGCGGTCAACGGTTGGACGGTGCAGCTTGCCTACGAACTGCGCAACACCCCGATCAAGGTCAATGCCGCGCACCCGGGCTGGGTAAAAACCGAGTTGGGCGGCCCGTCCGCTCCCATGGAAATCGTCGATGGTGCAAAGACCAGCGTGGCGTTGGCGCTCATCGGTGCGAACGGACCGAACGGCGCGTACATCCACCTGGGCGAGCCGCTGCCGTGGTAGTGATCCGCGGCACATACCTCGAGTCGAGGATACATCGGCTGGTGGGCGAGTTGGCTCGTTGGGACATTGCGACCTGGGCTCGTTGGCTCATGGGGATGTACACATGAAACAGTTGGCATTACTGGCAGTGACGATGGCGCTTGCGGCTTGCGCGGTGGGTCCGGACTTCAAGCCACCGGTCAACCCGCCGGCGACGCTGATCAACGCGCATTCCGCTGGCCCGCATCCCGGCGCACCCGCCGCGCCCGCCGCGCCGGGCACCGACCCGGCTCCGCTGCTCACCACCGACCCCGCTCCGCTGCTCACCACCGAGCCCGCTCCGCTGCTCGCTCAATCACCGGATGGGCGATGGTGGCAGCAGTTCGATGACCCGGTGCTGAATGGGCTCATCACCCGCGCCCTCGAGTCGAACTTGGACTTGCAGTTGGGAGTCGACCGCGTGCGCGCCGCCCGCGCCGCGTTTTCAGGCGCCGAGTTCGACTATGGGCCGCATTTGCCGTTGCGGGTGGGTTACTCGCATTCCAAGGAGCAGGTGCCCGGTTTCGGCAGCCGACGCTATGACGCCGAGGCGTACACCGCAGGCTTCGATGCTACCTGGGAGGTGGACCTGTTCGGCCACGTGCGCCGATCGGTGGAGGCCGCCCGCGGCGACCTTGCCGCCGAGCGCGAGGGTTGGCTCGATGTCCGTGTCACGGTCGCGGCCGAAGTGGCGCGCAATTATTTTTCACTGCGCAGCACCCAACAGCAAATCCAAGTCGCGCACGACAATCTGGCGAATCAACAGGAGACGGTGCGCCTGACCACGCTGCGCTACGAGTCCGGACGCGGGACGGAGCTCGACGTACAGAGCAGCCTTGCGCGCCTGAAAGCCACGGAGGCCACGGTACCGCAGCTCGAGACCGCTCAGGCGGCCGCCCGCTATCGGCTGGCGGTGTTGCTGGGCCAGCGGCCTGGCGCCCTCGACGCGGAACTTGCACCGCGTGCCGCACCCGCCTATGCCAAAGCGCTGCCCATCGGCGAGGAGGGCGAGGATGCGGCGGCCTTGCTGCGCAACCGGCCGGACGTGCGCGCGGCCGAGCGGCGGCTGGCGGCCGCAACCGCCCGCGTGGGAGTCGCCACCGCGGACTTGTTTCCACGGGTGACGGTCAGCGGTTTCGTGGGGTTCCTGTCGGGCGATTTCGGCCACGTGTTCAGCTCCTCGGCCGGCTCCGATGCACGTGCGTGGGCCCTGACGCCGTCCGTGAGCTGGCCGGCGCTGGATTACGGCTCCGTGAGAGCGCGCCTGCGCGCCAGCCGCGCGAATGCCGATGGCGAACTCGCGAACTACCAAAAGGCCGTTCTCAACGCGCTGGAAGAGACTGAAAACGCCTTCGTGAATTATCGCGAGCAGCAAATACGGTTCAAAACCCTGCTCGAACAAGCCGCGGCTTCGCGCCGCGCCGCGGCACTCGCAGCCGTGCAATATCGAGAAGGGACCGGCGATTTTCTGAGCCTGCTCGATGCCCAGCGCACGCAGCTCGCGGCAGACAGCACCGTGGCCGAAGCCGAAGGCGCGGTGAACATCGGCGTGGTCGCGATTTACAAGGCGTTGGGCGGCGTCGGCCAGCCGCCCGACGGGCCGCGCCTGCTGACTCGGCAGTAGACCCAAACTAGGCGCCGCGGGAGTGCGGCGCGGGAGTGCGCCGCGGGCGGTCTGCCATAATACTTTACATGCGTGAACTGCGTCGAAGTACTGTAAGTCCCCTATATCCAACGCCAGATTAAGTCGCATAGGATTTGCGCTAGTCAGGCCGCTGGTGTGCGATGGGGCAGGTTCGTTCACACGCCATCGCCAATCTACGGGTCGAGCGGTCGAATAATTTTGGAGCAGACCATGTCACGCGGGCCATATCCCATTTTGTTGATGCTGGCCATGTCATTGCCGGGAGCAGCGCGGGCGCTTGGCCTGGGCGAAATCCGGGTCGACTCCGCGCTCAACGAACCCTTGTCAGCGCAGATCGATATCGTCGGCGCAACCCGCGATGATCTGATCGCCCTCACCGCCAAGGTCGCGAATCGAGAGATTTTCCAACGATTCGGGGCCGAGCGGCCCTCGTTTCTGTCGTCCGCCACGTTCAAGGTCGGAATCGATGCGCAAGGCCGGCCGGTCCTCAACATTCGTTCGGTTGAGGCCTTCACCGATCCCGTCATCAACTTTCTGGTTGAATTGCGCTGGGCGAACGGCGCGCTGGTGCGCGATTACTCGCTGCTGCTCGATCCGGCCGGGTTCTCCCCCGCAAGCCGCGCGCTGGCCGCGGCCAACGCCACCGCAGGGGCGCGGATGACCGAGGCCGCCTCGACAACGACCACCGTGACGGCGGAGGGGGCTGCGCCGGTTGCCGCAAAGCCCGTTACGCGCCCGGTCACCGCCGCCGGTCAGGCACAGGCGGGTGACGGACATCAGCACCGGGTAGCCGGCCGGGACACCCTGCGCGCCATCGCGCGTCGCGCCGGAGCGCGCTCCGAGACGCAGGCGCAGCGCATGATGATCGCCATTTTCCGCGCCAATGCGCATGCCTTCGATGGCAACATCAACCGTCTGCACAGTGGCGCGCTGCTCCGGATACCCTCGGCCACCGAGGCGCAGGCGGTGGACACCGCCGAGGCAAAGCATGAGTACCGCGCCCATATGACATCGTGGCGGCTGGACGGCAGACCGGCCGTACAACGCAGGCTCGCCGCCAGCCCCGTCACCTCGCAGCCGGTCACCTCGCAGCCGATCGCCGATGCCATTCCCGCGACTCTGCCGAAGCCGGCGGCCACCGGCGTGCCGGCAGTGGATGCACCGGTCGGTTCAGCGAAGGAGGCACTCACCGGTCGCGTTCATTCCTTGGAGAAGGAACTCGACGACATGCACCGCCAACTCGAGCAACTGACCACGCGCGCTGCCGCCCTGTCGGCCGCCGCGGCGGAGGCCCCGGCCTCGCAGCAACCTGTCGGCGCGCCGGTCTCCCGAGAACCTGTCCACACGCAGCCCTCCCGCGAGCCGTCGGGCTCCATGCTGGCCACGGCGGCAGCGGCGGAGCTGCCGGTCTCGCAGCCGATACGCGTCGAGGTCATGCGCGCCCCGACCCCCCAGGCCGCGGCGGGGACAGGCGATGCGGCGCCGGCACCGGCGCCGGCGGGGAGCAGCAGATTCATGCTTCTTGGGGTCCTGGCTGGCGCGCTGACGCTGCTTCTCGGCGGGGCGGCATTCGTGCGCCGTCGGCTCTCGAACGGCCGCTCGCGCCCGCCGCAGATACCGGCGGTCGAAGACTACGGCCGCACGCTCAACGTCGAACCGACCCCATGCCCGCCCGCGCCGCACGCGCCGGTCTATCCCGAGGCGCCGGCGGTCGCGCACGCGACCGCAACGGCGAAACTCATCGCACCCGAGCCGGTTGCCGATGCCGCCGACGTCATGGAGCACGCGGGCAGTGAACAGACCACTCAGAGTCTCGCGATCGACGTCGAAGCGCTCGAGCGGTCCTACCTCGACATGGACGTGGATTCGTTGGGAATCGATTCGGTGGTGGAGGATACCGCGGCGCACGACACGACAACGCTCGATCCCGCAATGATCGAAACTGTGGTTCTCGACAGGTCTCAAG
>JALYHU010000280.1 GCA_030776345.1 Pseudomonadota bacterium
GACTCGGCGTCGGCGCGCCCGTGTTCACCTGGTTGGCATCGATTTGGAAGGTGCGGTCTTCCTCGATGATCCACCGATAATCGTTGAGCTTGGTCTTGGCGGGACTCGCGCCCGGCTGCATGCTGGGACCGTCATATACATTGACCACCAAGCCGCTCCCCGCCGTGAACGTGACGGTCACCAAGGCAGGATTCTTGCTCGGCGTTTTCTGCGAATTGATCGCGTTGTAATTGAATGTCACCGTTGCCGTGCCCCCCTGGGTCGGCACCACGGTCGGAGTCGCGGTGAACGAGCCGTCGGAGTTGAGGACTACCGTGCCGCCGGTGACACCCGTCGCAGCGGAGGCGGTCAATAGGTGTCCCTGCGGGTCCTTGTCGTTGAGCAGCACGCCGGGCGCGCCGATCTGCAACCGCGACGCGATGCTGCTTGCATACGTGTCGTTGAAGGCCAAGGGCGCCCCCCCGAGGCAGGTGCCGGTGCAGGCACCCAAGGTCACTGTCGCGGAAATGCCGGATGAGCAGGCGCCCGCGACGAGACTGCCATTGGCGCAATACGTGAAGGAGTCGGAGGTGGCTCCGCTATTCGGAACGTAGGTAAACGTACCGTTGGCGTTCAGTGTGAGCACGCCATTGGTTGGGCCATTCAGCACCGATACGCCGTAGACGCCGGTGTCGTTCGCGATCAGTCCCTTCGAAGGATCCGTCACTTGAATGGTGTTTCCCGGCACCAGCGAATACGCGTCGGCGACGGCAACGACTTTCAAGCCGCTGCCGGCGCTACCCACTCCCGATGCGGCGCCGCCGTTGACCTGCAGGTACGCCTGCATGCCGCCGTCGCGCTGATTGTTGGTCGACAGGCTGAGTTGCCGGTCGTACACGGGATACGTGGCGGGAGCATACGTGCCGCTGGCCGCCACCGGCTTGATGATGGCGTCGTAGGTCTTACCGGCCGCGAGGAAAACCTCGTTCTGAATCTTGGGCACGCCGGGCAGCAAGTTGCCGTCCTCGGCGATCAGCGCCATATTGGCGTTGACTACGGCAGGCACGTGCATGCGCAGACCGGCGTTGACGAAACGCAGCAGCACATTGCCCGTCGTGGACGTTGCCGCCGCGGCCGGCACGGAGGACGCCGCAACATGGGTGCGATCGAAGGACACGCCGTTGATCAAGTAGTAGCGCGGGTCGTAGTTGACCGCGGGCGGGTAACAGGTCATGTAAGTCGCCGAGCCCGGATCGCCGCAACCGCCCTTCTGGCCGGACCATACCGTGTATTCCGAGAAGCCCGGCGTGCTCACCGCTTGACTGACTGCGCTGTTCTGCGCCGGATCGATTTCGCTAAACAGCAGCGGCACATCGCTGTCGTAGGTGATCGATTGCGATGTCGCATTGGGCGCGGGGTATGCCGTCCCGGGCGCGACCGGCGAGGCCGTCGGGCTGGTCGTGACCACCACGATGCCGTACATGCCCATGGGACCCTGAATCGATGGATGCGTGCCGGATTCGAGGAGATAGGTGCCGGGCTTGAGACCGGTCCAGCTCAACGCCGAGGACGTGGTGGCGGGAGCCACCTCGGTGGCGAACGATTGTACGCGCGGGCCCTGGGTGGGAGGCGTAAAGGGCGCTGTTGCCGTCCCGGCGATTGGCCAGGTGGTGGTGGTTTGCGTGCCATGCAGCGGCGATGCCGTCGCAGCCGGTGCCGCAGTCGGGGTACCCAAACCGCCGCCGAGCTGGCCCACGATCACCAACGAGGTCGGCACTTTCAGATTATTGGTCAAGATGACGCTGAGCGACGCTCCGGCCCCTGGCGCCCCGCTTTGCACGACGATGACCGGAGGCGACCAGGCGCCGGCAGCGGCCCCCGGATTCAACGAGGCGCACGTGGGCGCGCCGGCAGCGGGCGCAGTGGCGGGCGCGACGCACGCGAGCCCCCACATCGGGATCGTTTGACCATCGGGCAGTGTCGTGGTGGTCGCCTGCGCGGTGAGGGCAATCTGCGCATGGGCCGCGCCGGCCGCCAGCATCGCGGAAGCGGCGAGCGTGGAGCCGGCCAGGATCGCTTTGAGTGTACTGTTGAGTCGCATCGCGTTTCTCCTAGCCTTTTAGTTCGCTTCGTTGATGCCGTAAGCCTGAGGATCAACGAGCATCATCATCATCATCCCGCCTGGAAATATGTTGTTCGTCGTGATTTCGCGTTCGTTATGCGAGTGCCACATGAAGGCGAAGCCGGCCTCGGAACCGGGCGGATTGGCGATCGTTCCGGAGGGCGGCGTGGTCCCCAACGGGCCGGTGGCACGCGTCGTCGCATCGGGTCCGAGATACGGACTGCCCCCGAACCACGTGCCGTTCTTCATGATGTTCGGATCCGGCAAGGTGACGGGTCCGCCGCTGCCCACCTTGCCGAAAGGATGCGTCTCCAGCGGCTTGTTGTGATCCTGGCACCACTCGTAATAATTCGGCGCGCCCGGATCGGCGGTGTAGTAGCCGTTCGGGTCCGGCGTACACACCACCGGCTTGCCGAGATAAGCCGCGAACTGCGGCGCCGTATCCGTGTAAACACCGGCGGTCGCGTCCGTGGAGCATCCCGGCGGCGAAGCGGGCGTCGCTGTAATGCACTTCGGGGTGTGGGCGTAGACGTCCCAATTCAGGCCCCTGCCGGTCCAATAAAAAATGCCGTCCAATGCGACTCCGGGCGTCGTGGTGGTGGTGAACAGCAAGGGACCTGCGAGCGGGGTGGTCGAATTCGGTTTGGCGCCGGCAAGGGTGGGTGCCAGCAACAGATTGCCGTCGCGCGCCAAGACTCGCACATGGTTGCCATGCTCGTGAAACGGATGCTGCCAGCGGCCCTGGCCGATGACGCGCACCAGCGTCAACTCACCCGGATGCATGTGCGGATTGCCGTTGTAGGGCTGATGCGGATACTGCGGCGCGTAGTTCGCATCCATGTCGTCCGGCATCGAGCGGCCGTTGATCATGAAATAGGCAGGATGGTACGGCTCGGTGGCCACCACCATGCAGCCCGCCGCCGCACCGCAACTCTGTGAAGCCTGATTCTCGGCTTGCAGATGGATGGTCGGGTCCATTTCAGAGAACTGAAACAGATACTCGCGGTCGTAGCAGGCTTCGACGTGATTGTAGGCGGCTGACGCGAGTCTGTAGTCAGTCTGACCGTCGGGCAGATTGCTTGCCAGCGAGTGGCAGCTCGTCGACGCGCCGTCGGGCAGGCCCACGGCCGATAGCGTGGGCAGTACCACGATGGCTCCGTACAGACCCATTTCGACCTGCAGATCGCCCTGAGTGCCGCTG
>JALYHU010000281.1 GCA_030776345.1 Pseudomonadota bacterium
ACGGAAATGTAAAAGGGTCCCTCGCCGACGACCGCTCTTGCTTTCGCGGCCACCGCGTCCACTCCCATGCGCATGAAATCCTCCATGTAGATGACGGTCATGCCGCTGGCGTGGGAAAACTCCCAAAACATGTTGGACGATCCGCGAATGCCTATCTGGATCGTGCGCTCCGGATCGAGTACGCCGTCCAGAACAGCCAGCCGGAACGGCCCGCCATGGTGGAACTTCGATCCGTCGAAACTCCCCATGGTGTCGCAATGCGCGTCGATGTGGACCAATCCCACGGGAGATTTCTTGCCCAAGGCTTTTAGAATCGGATAAGTGATCGAGTGATCGCCTCCAACGGACAAAGGCCGAATGCCGCGCGCGGCCAACTGCGAATAGTAACTTTCGATGTCCTCGATGGATTGCTCCAGACTATAACGGCTTCGAAACGGGACGTCGCCCACGTCCGCGGCACGTACGATGCCCTTGGGCACCATGCGAAAGGTGGGGTGATACGGGCCGATGCGCTCGATGGTGCGGAGCGCGCGCGGACCGAATCGGGCCCCCGGACGATTCGTCACGCCGAGATCCATGGGCACTCCGATAACCGCAATGTCGAGGTCCGTCAGATCGTGGGCCGACGGAAGTCCGAGTAACGTCGGTATGCCCGAGTAGGGCTTCGTCCGCATGCCGTCCGGCGACTGCACGAGTCGGCCGGCTTCGATCAGCACCGGATCATCACCGTCTTGGAAGACCTCTCGATCCGAAAAGCGGGCTCGCAGGTCCGCGAGTTTCTTGGGTTCCATCTGCGGCACACCTCGTATTCAAATCGGCAATGACGCCCGCTTCATCGTGAAACCTGCGCCACGTTCACATTGACGTGGCCACGATACGCTGCGCGGGCCTGCGCAGCCAGAGTGAAACGCTCTCGTGACTTGGCCGAGCCGGCCCGCTTTGGCTTGGCGGATGATGGCTCATGCGCCCGGCGGGACGCGCCCTGCGGCGAGGCTGTGACGCTGGACGCCGGCGGAATCGAAATTCGAGGGCAACAGCCAGCGCTCGAACGCTGCTTGCGCAGCCGGCCATTCATCGTCCAGCATCGAATACCAGGCCGTGTCGCGATTGCGGCCGCGAACGATCATGTGCTGCCGGAAAATACCTTCGAAAGTAAACCCGAGACGTACAGCTGCCCGGCGCGAGGGCTCGTTGAGGGCGTTGCACTTCCATTCGTATCGGCGGTAGCCCAGCTCCTCGAAAACGTACCGCATCAGCAAGTATTGAGCCTCGGTCGCGCCCGGCTTACGTTGGAGACTCTTCCCGTAAAGAATGTTGCCGACTTCGATGCACCGGTGTGCCGTATCAATTCGCATCAAGGCCTCGAAGCCCACTGCGAACCCGCTGGATTGATCGACGATCGCGTAGAACAGCGGATCAGTGGAAGCCGCCTTGCGAGCTAGAAAGTCGCGAAACGGCTTCTCCTCCGCGAAAGGTGCGTCGAACAGGTATTGCCAGCGTTCGGCGGCGCCTACACCGTGGGTTTCCCGCCACAACGAGGCGCCGTGCCTGTCCGGGTCCAGAGGCTCGAGGCGAATCAATCGACCAGTGAGCACCCGATGTTCGGGGCGCGGAGCCGCGTGCGCCGGTACCTCGGGTCCGATGGGGAGGCTTGAGATCGGGTCGAGAACGCTCATAAGTATCGAGAGCCATTTTTTAGCACACACGGGTCTGACGAGAACCATCCTCGATCAGACGGCATTTATCGCGAAACAGTCGACACATTTGGCGAGGCGGCCTTTCGGGCGTTGGAATTTGCCCTTATAAAACCACATGAATGTCCGCTATCCGGCGGGCACTCGTATCAACCAAGGAATGGCGATGGCTACGCTGATACCTCAATATACCAGCTGCACGCGCAGAATGACTCCCGGTGAAAGGCGGTTTGCTCAGCGCGTAGAATCGCTCCTCGAGCCCGACTGTCTTTGCCGACCCGCATCGACAAGTCGGAAGAGGAAGCGCGATTGTTGTACGTGGGAATGACCCGAGCGACCAAGTACCTATTCATGACCGCGAGCCGCGATAGTGCTTTCGTGCAGCGATTTGCCGATCTCGAGGTGGCGGCTTGATACCTCGAGCGACGAACGGCAGATATCGACCTCGATGAGGTTCAACACCAATCACAATCAATGTTAAATTTGACATTGGGCAATAGCCCGGCGCAGCTCGAAATTCAATTGCCCTGTGGGCAATGCCGGCGAGAAGCCCGGCCGACGCCCCCGGTCTTATTGCGCGGCGCCGTCTTTGGCGGAAATAGGCACCGACACCGACCGGGTCGTGCCGTCGCGCCACACGCGAAGCTCCACCGTCTGCCCGGCGCGCAGCAGCGCAATGGCGTTGCGTAGCTGGGCGGCGCTGTCGAGCGCAACTCCGTCGAGCGACACCGCGATGTCGCCCGGCTTGATGCCGGCGCGGTCGGCCGGCGAGCCGTGCGCGACTTCGAGAATCAGGACGCCCCGGGATTTTTGGAGGCCCAAGGACTCGGCCCGGTCGGGACTGACGTCGCCGAGCCTGATCCCGAGCGCGCCGCGCTTTACCTCCCCGTAAGTGATGAGCTGCTGCATGACGGCTTTCACCATGTTGACCGGGATGGCAAAGCCAATGCCGATGTTGCCGCCATCTTTGGAGGAGAGAATTGCGGAGTTGATGCCGATCAACTCTCCCTGAAGATTCACGAGCGCACCACCGGAGTTGCCGGGATTGATCGAGGCGTCGGTCTGGATGAAGTCCTCGTAGCCATGCGGGTTGATACCGGTGCGGCTCAAGGCGCTCACGATGCCGACGGTGACGGTGTGCTGGAGGCCGAACGGATTGCCGATCGCAACGACCCAATCACCGACTTCGAGATGCGACGAATCTCCGAGCGGCATTTCCGTTAGGCGCGGCTCCTCGGCCTTGAGCACTGCGATGTCCGTGCCCTCATCGCTCCCGACCACCGTGGCCGTGAAACGGCGATTATCGAGCAAGGTCACGGTAATCTCGCTCGCATTCTCGATCACGTGGCGATTCGTGACGATGTAGCCCTTGTGCGCGTCGACGATCACCCCGGATCCGGCACTCTGAAATTGTCGGTGCCGAACCGCCGGCTCGTTTGGCGCATTGAAGAAGCGCCGATAGAACGGGTCTTCCAGGAGCGGGTTGCGGGGTACACGCTCGGTCAAAGTACCGCGAGTTGCGATGTTGACCACGGCGGGCGATGTGGCTTTGATGACCGGCGCGAGCGAGGGGAGTGCCACCCCGGCGGCCCCGGCTGCTGCGTCCGCTGCGCTGCACAGCATGAGGACCAGCGCGAATAGGGTTTCGAGGTTCGCAGAGCGACGCGCGCGTCGCCGCGGCCGCGGCGAGATCACGGTGGCGCGGCCACCCGGTACACCGGATACAAGTTCAGCCCGTCATCCCACGAGGGCGACAGACGGTAAAAGAAATCGAGCCTCGCCTGGGGATTCGCAGCGAATTCAGGATCCTCGGCCAGCTTCTTTTTGAAGGCCACCCCCACGTTCGGATCCTTGGCCAGCATGTCGCGCGCAACCTGTTCCGCGACGTAAGGCTCCATGTACTCCTTCTGTTCGAACGACGTGTTGAAAAAACCCCAGGCCGCGAATGAATCCGGCGCCTGGGGCTCGAGGAGGGCGACCAGTACGCGTGCGCCGGGCTGTGCTATCGGCACGAACAACGACCCCGCGGGAAGGGCGCGGCGTTCAGCTTGCCACTTTCCCTCGAACGTCATGGTCGTGTGGCCTTCGAAGGGCGCTTTCGAGTAATTGACCTTCGTCGCACGGAACGTTTCGAGCTGCGTGTCGGTCCTGGGCTTGGTCAAGCGATCGAAGCGAATGCCGTGCAGTGTGAGTTTCTCGCTCATCCATGCCGCGTCGCTGGCGGGCACGATGTAACCTCCGGTGGGCGTTTTCACGCTGGTTTTGGGAACGACTATATCCTTGAAGGGAAGGTGCCACACTTCCGGCTTGGTGGTGTCGTAACGGGTCACGAGCGACCCCGATATGGCCGAAGGCTCGCGCGAATAGGCGTACCCGCGAAAATCGATCGTCGTGATATGCGGGGCGTTGTCAAAATCGAGAGCGACTTCTTGTCCGCCGAGCCGCTGTGCGCGTTGGTCTGCTTCGTGTTGCTGCGTTCTCCAGCCTGCACCTTCCGTCGCCATCATGTGCGCCAGCGTCACGATGACGTTGCGGGTGACGCGCACTCGCGTCGGATAGTCTTTCCAAGAATGGGTTTCCACGAGCAACGCAAATCGATTGTGCAGACTCCAGTATCCGTTGGAGAAACGGGGTAATGGAGGGCCCGCGGCGAACCCCGAGGCCGGATTGTCGTCGTCGATGAAGCTCGGATAGAAGTCCAACGGCATCGAACCCATCGCCTCGATCTGCCCATTGAGCTCCTTGACCAGTGCATCGCCGGCCGGATGCAATTCGGGATCGCCCGCGTAACGCGGTTCCAGCGTGTTGGATATATCGTGCTGAAACTCGGCGCCGTCGGTCACATGCATGTCGACGTACAGTACGGGATCCCATGCCCCCAGCAGCCGCAACATCGCCTGCATCTCCGGCGTGTCCGCCTTGACGTAGTCGCGATTGAGATTGAATCTCTGCGCAGTGGCGCGCCAGCCCATTTCTTCCGGCCCGACCTGGTTGGGCCGATTCCAGTGTGCAAATCGCTCATGGCCGTCGACATTGAAGACCGGTACGAATACGAGCACGAAGGACTTCAGAGCGCCGGCCGACGCTCTATCGTTTAACAGTTCGCGCAGCGCGAGGAAGCCCGCGTCTTTGCCGTCGATTTCGCCGGCATGGATACCCCCTTGCATCAACATCACGGGGAGGTTGCGCTTACGAGCCTGCTCGGCCGTCAGCGCTCCGCTTCGAGATACGGTGAGGACGAACATGGGCCGGCCCTCCGGCGTCCGCCCAAACTGCGTACAGCGCACCGCGTCCCGCCACGCGCGTTCGTATGCGGCACACAGGCGTTCGACTTCCTCGTAGCGCCCCGTGCGCTGAAACTTCGATTGCTCAGCGACGGTTTTGAGCGACGCGTCCTCTTGTGCGGCGGCGTGGGTGGTAGCAGGGATGAGCGAACAGACGGCCGCCGTGGCCGCGGTGAGTGACAGAACGGCCGTCACGAGGCGAATGTGCAAGCGCATAGGGGCCGCATGCTAACCGGGAAGCGGCGTTCGCACCAGAGCCATGGTCGATGGCGGTCCGAAGTGCCGATAAGGACTTGCCAGAGGAGCCACGCAAGATGGTCTTTTTTTAAAGAATATGAAGTTTGGGCCGACACGAGTGGGCGTGTCGTCGATCTTTGAGAGAAAACCCTGAAAATGAACCTTATCGGCAAATTCATAGCGTTCGGGCCCGGTGGCAAGAGCGTCGGCGACGCTAGCGCGGTGGATGATATGCGCGGTCAGATCGCCGCTATCAACAAGTCGCAGGCAGTGATCGAATTCGGTCTCGACGGCACGATCTTGACCGCCAACGATAATTTTCTGGGCGCGCTCGGTTACACCTTGAGCGAAGTGCGGGGCAAACATCATAGTTTGTTCGTCGATCCGGCCTACCGCCAATCTGCCGAATACCGGGCATTCTGGGCCAAGTTGGGCCGCGGTGAGTACGAGGCGGGGGTTTACAAGCGCTTGGGCAAGGGCGGTAAAGAGGTCTGGATACAGGCCACCTATAATCCAATTCTCGACTCCAACGGAAGGCCGTTCAAAGTGGTCAAATTCGCGACCGATGTTACCGAGCAGAGAATGCGGCTGGCCGACTACGAAGGGCAGATCGCGGCGATCGGCCAGGCACAAGGTGTGATCGAGTTCGAATTGGACGGTACGATTCGGACGGCGAACGCCAACTTTCTCAACGTACTCGGCTATTCACTCGATGAGATCCAGGGACGGCACCACAGTCTCTTCGTCACCCCAACATACCGAGATTCTGCCGAATACCGCGCATTCTGGGACAAACTCGGTCGCGGTGAGCACGAGGCGGCCCAGTATCTGCGCATTGGTAAGGGAGGCCGAGAAGTCTGGATTCAAGCATCCTACAATCCCATCTTTGACTTGAACGGTAAGCCTTACAAAGTTGTCAAATACGCCACCGATGTGACGGCGCAGGTGGTCAAGTCGCAGCAGCTCCAGGCGGCGGTCAAGGAGACGCAGGAGGCCGTGAAATCGGCGGTCGAGGGCGACCTGCTTGCGCGCATACCGACGCAGGGCAAGAGTGGCGAGGTCGAGGCTCTCTGCCGGGGCATCAATACTCTGCTCGAAGCTACGATGATGCTGATCACCAGCGTGAAAAATTCCGCTCACGAAGTGCAATCCGGCGCGGAGGAGATTTCCAAGGGCAACATGGACCTCTCGCAGCGCACCGAGGAACAAGCCGCCAGCCTCGAGAAGACCGCTGCTTCGATGGAGCAGATGACCTCATCGGTCCAGCAAACGGCAGACAACGCTGGGCAAGCCAATCAGCTCGCGGTCGCCGCGCGACAGCAGGCCGAAAAGGGAGGCACCATCGTCGGTTCAGCCGTCACTGCCATGCGCCAGATCAATACATCGTCGAAAAAGATCGCCGACATCATCGGCGTCATCGATGAAATCGCCTTTCAGACCAACCTTCTTGCCCTGAACGCAGCAGTCGAAGCAGCTCGAGCCGGTGAGCAGGGGCGCGGCTTTGCCGTCGTCGCGAGCGAAGTTCGTAGCCTTGCGGGACGCAGTGCGACGGCGGCCAAAGAGATCAAAGGACTCATTCAGGACAGCGTCGCCAAAGTGGAAGAGGGCAGCACACTGGTCGACGAGTCGGGAAAAGCACTGGAGGATATTGTCGCTTCGGTTAAACGACTGACCGATATCGTGTCCGAAATTGCGGCGGCTAGCGCCGAGCAGTCCTCCGGAATAGCGCAGGTCGGCAAAGCTGTGAATGAAATGGATGACGTGACGCAGCAAAATGCAGCGTTGGTGGAGGAGGCCGCAGCGGCCAGCCAGTCGATCGTTGAGCAGGCCAAGGCGCTGAACGAGCTGGTGGCGCGGTATCAGGTTGGTGCGAGTGCGAGCTCAAGTGGGGGTGCGGGTGCGAGTGTCAGGGCTATGGCCGCGACACCTAAGAGCACACCCGCGCCCGTCGCGGTGGAACGTCGAGATCAGAAGCGGCCCTGGACGAAATCGGGAAAACTCCTGGCATCCGCCCCGGGTGCTTCGGCAACCGCGACGTCTGCCGCGCGCAAGGCCGCCGGCAACCGGGCGTCCAGCGATTCCGAGTGGAGCGAATTCTAACAGCGGCCCAAAGCACGGTACGTGACACGATACGTAGCCGTTGATTGTGCTGGTGCTCTGGCCTTTTGCATACTATAAGGGAGTCGCTTCCGGCCCCGAGCCTGATTTACGCGTGCGACCTTGCCAATGACGCCCAATATTTTCTTCCATAGCCATCTCGATTCGTCGGAGCAATGGCGCAAGGCCCTGGCCGAGCACTTTGAGGATCTGCGGTTTTCAACGGCTGCCGACCTCGGAAACCCCGACGAGGTGGATATCGCGATCGTTTGGACTCTCCCCGAGGGCGGACTCGAACGATTCGTCAATCTCCGTGCGATTCTGTCGCTCGGCGCGGGTATCAATCAACTGGATCCCTCGCGCCTCCCGCCCCGGGTTCCATTGGCGCGGCTGGTCGATCCCTCGCTCACCCGTACCATGGTCGACTACGCAAAAACCGCCGTGTATCGATACCATCGGCGCTTCCACGAATTCGAACGGCTGTCGCGGCGCTCCGAGTGGAAGTACATACCGCCGACGTTGACTCGCAGCACCTCCATAGGCCTTCTCGGGCTTGGCGAGCTTGGCCGCGCAATTGCCGGCGCACTCCGAGCCGAGGGATTCGACGTTCGCGGCTGGAGCCGAACTCCCAAACACCTCGATGATATTCAGACCTACACGGGCGGTGGCGGGCTTGCCGCCATGCTGGCGGTATCCGACATCGTCATCAATGTGCTGCCCCTGACCGATGATACCCGGCATATCTTGTGCCGCGAATTGTTCAGTCATTTTCGGAAGGGAGCGTGTCTCATCAACATGGGACGGGGACTGCACCTCGTAGAAGCGGACCTGCTCCAAGCCATCGACGACGATATCATCGCCGACGCGACCTTGGACGTGGCGACCGTCGAACCCATTCCCCTCGCTCATCCATTTTGGGATCATCCGCGCATTCTGGTCACGCCGCATGTGGCCGGTTTCTGCATGCCGGACACGGCGTCAAAGGCCGTTGCGGACAACATTCGGCGAGCGATGGCAGGAGAGCCTCTCCTGAATCAGGTGGATTTGACGCGCGGCTACTGATCAGGCAGCCCTAGAAAATGCGTGGCAAATCAATCGCCAATGATTCCGCCGAAGATGGCATGAAAGCACGAATTTTCTAAATGAGGGCACAGCGAGTAAAATGGCGCCAAGGCTAGAGCGCCAATTTCGCCCGCGGAAGTCTGCGAGCCACCCCTACCAGGTATTGCCATCGAATGATCACCTACGCATCGGATCAAGCAACGTTGTCGAAAATCGGCGAGGGGTTCAACACGGCGTACACCGAGAACAAGCCCTGGCCGCATATCATCATCGATGACTTCGTCGATCCGGACTGCTTGGAGCGGGTGCGAGAAGAGGCGCTTGCGGTCGATCGAGGGCGCCGCTACAAGAAATTCTTGGACCGCAAGACGGACCACAACAAATTCGCGTTTACTCCCGATGTAGTCGGCGAAGAGACATCACGCTTGGTCAATTTCCTAAATTCGGGACCCTTCGTGGCCTATTTGGAAACCATGACAGGTATCAGCGGACTTCTCCCGGACCCCTCGTACTTCGGCGGTGGACTGCACAAGATTCAGACTGGGGGGTTCCTCGAAATTCATGCGGATTTCAATCATCTGAAGCGCTATAACCTCGAACGCCGACTGAACCTGCTTCTGTACCTGAACAAGAACTGGGATCCGTCGTATAAAGGCGACCTGGAGCTGTGGGACCGTCCTTCCATGAAGCGTGTGGTGTCCGTGGCTCCGCTCTTCAACCGATGCGTGGTGTTTTCGACCACCAAGGAGTCGCTGCACGGACACCCCCTGCCGCTGGCCACTCCTCCGGATGTCGATCGGATGTCAATCGCTTTGTACTACTACACCAACACCTGGGTGCCCTCGGCGGAGGAACATTCGACGCTTTATTACATTTCGCAAAATAACAAGGTGCGATTGCGGCTCGACCGCATCCTGAAGACTTTCATTCAGGATCTGATGCCGCCGATATTTCGCAAGTCGTTTCGAGCGCTCAAGCGGTTGGCGAAGGGTGAAAAAGTAACCGAGGTTTGACCTGACGGATCTACCTGCCGAGAGTCGGTGGCATCAGCATCGCCCAGCCTTAACCCAATAAGAAGAGAGCGTCTTCACGCACGCCCGCACGGGCTTGAAGAAGAGCGATCCGATTCTGATCTGCCAGGTTAGGAACTTGCCGAACCGGCTGACCAGGTGAAACACGTCCCTGTATTCCTCCTTGCAGCCGCTCGTGACATATGCAATTTTCAGGGCATCGCACACGATAGCTCCCGGCAATTTATATACGCGAGACCGAGCAACGAAGGGATCTCGGGCGCGGGCACGGAACTGGGAATCGCGCGCCAAGAGCCATGTGGCAATGCGTTCCATGATAAAGATCTTCATCTGAACGTTACGATTTCCACGATAAATGGTCGGCTCACGAAGTTTCATGCCGAGCGGATCGGTCGGCGACTCGGCGATCGCATACAGTTGTTCGGTGACATTGAGCCATGCTCGCCAGAAGCGCGGCTTGGCGATAATGTAATTGGAGTACACCTCGTTGCTCGAATTAGTCACCATTTCATGCAGGTTCGTAGGTTCTCCGATCCTCCGGAAGAACAGGTTGGCAACGTCCAGTAGACCCGGGTGGACGAAATCGCCAAATTTGAAGACGTTCCAGTGATACGCAGTGAGGTGAATGCTCGGGCTGAGGAGAACGACATCGAGTGCCCCATTTTGCCCACTCACGAAATCACGTGCCGCGGCGGCGCTCAAATTGGTCTTGTATTTGAACTTCGGCGAGACGAATCCGTAGAAGGAGTCTTCATTTAGCGGCTCGTTGACCAAAAAATTGCGCATGGGCCAGTATTCGAACCAATCCGGCTTCTC
>JALYHU010000282.1 GCA_030776345.1 Pseudomonadota bacterium
TAGTGCGGCCCGCAACGTTCGGGGTAATCTAACGATAGGATCTCTGCCCTCTGCGCCATGTCCGTTAACTCGCCAGGTATCGTCAAAGACCATTCCCACCGCACGGCGCAGCTGCTGCTGGGGGCAAGCGTGATCGTGGCCGTTGCCTTCATCGCCGCTCGCGCCAGCAGCAATACGATCGCGGCGCACTTGTTCGACTATTTTCATTGGACCGTTGCGGCCGCTGCGGCGACGGCCCTCGCATGGCTCGGAGTTCGCTCGGCGGACGACCATGACCGCACGGCGCGGCGCTGGTTCGCATACGGTCTTACGTTCACTTTGCTGGGTCAGCTGCTGTTCGACGTGCAGGAAATTACCCGGCGCATGCCGATACCCAACCTTCCCGATGCACTGTTCCTCGGCATGGCTCCCTGCTGCGTTTTGGGCCTGGCATCGACTCTACGGACGCACTCGCGCTTCCAGCGTCGGCCATTCATTCTTGATGTGACTGCGCTGGCGCTGGTGATTTTGACGCTGACGCTGGACCTCTACTTACCGCGGCGGGGAGCCATGGACTTGTTGGGGCTCATCGTGCTCATCATCTATCCCATCTTCATGCTGACGCCCGGCTGCGTCGGTGCCGTCATGGCTCCCACCCTGCGCTGGCGGCTGGACCATCGATGGGCCCTCTTTTTGCTCGCGACGGTGCTGAACGCCGCATTGTGGATGGCGTGGAACTCGGAATACGTGAGCAAGTCCTTGCGGGCCGCCTCATGGCTCAATCTAGCGTTTTCCATCAACACCCTGGTCCTCGGCTATGGGGCCCTCGTGTGGCATACCGAAGTCCGCACCGATCCGCCGTGGCAGCGGCGCTGTGAGGCGGGGCTCAGGATGATCCCGTTGTTCGTCGTCGGTGCAGCCGTCATCAGCGTCGCGCTGGTGTGGATTTTGCCGGACGTCCTGGCCTCGGTGAAAATCGCAACAGTCGGCGGCGCAGCGCTGGTCACGGTGCTCGCGGTGGCGCGGCAAAGTTTGTCGTTGCTGGAACACGATCGGCTGGTGGCCGCGGAGCAACACCTGAGCGAGCGCACGCGAGAGTTACAGGCAAGCAATTCCCGCCTCGCGAGCACCAATGCGGAACTCGTTGCGGCCACGGCCCTCGCCACCGACATGGCGCAGATCGCGCAAGTGGCGAATCAGGCGAAGAGCGAATTTCTTGCCAATATGAGCCATGAGATCCGTACTCCCATGAACGGAGTGATCGGCATGAGCGAGCTGTTGCTCGATGCGCCCTTGGACGCCCAGCAACGGGACTATGCCGAAACGATTCGCGACAGTGCACGCGCGCTGCTGACGGTCATTAACGACATTCTGGATTTTTCCAAGATAGAAGCGGGTAAGCTCGAACTGGACGTGAGCCGCGTCGACATACGCGAGTTGCTGGAGGGCGTCGCGCGGCTGGTCGCGATCCAGGCACACGCCAAGAATCTGGAAGTCACCGTCGAAATCGATCCCGCCGTACCCAACTTCGTGCAAGCGGATGCGGGCCGCCTGCGCCAGGTGCTCGTCAACCTGTGCGGCAATGCCGTCAAATTCACCGAACAGGGCGAAGTGGCCTTGCAGGTCCGGCTCGTTGCACGAGACACCGAGTGCACCACCGTGTGTTTCGGGGTTCGCGACACGGGGATTGGCATCCCGGCCGATTGCATGCACACGCTGTTCAAGCCGTTCTCGCAGATCGATGCATCGACGACACGCCGATTTGGCGGCACCGGCCTTGGCCTGTCGATCGTCAAACGCCTGGCGGAAGTCATGGGCGGCGAAGCCGGCGTGAAGAGCACCGAAGGCGTCGGTTCGACATTCTGGTTCACGGCGCGGCTCGGCATTGCCGCAGTCGATGCCGCCGCGCCGCCACAGCGCCCGGATGCCCTGCTGCGTACGCGTTGGGCGCTCGTGGTCGACGACAACGAGACGAACCGCAAAGTGCTCGAGGGCCAACTTCAGCGTTGCGGCATGCGGGCGGTGTCTGTCGGCACCGCGGCTGCAGCCCTTCGCGCGATGGGCGACGCGCAGCGTGACGGGCAGCCTTTCGAAGTCGCGCTGGTCGACCACCAGATGCCGATTTGCGACGGCGTCGAACTCGGTCGCCGCGTCCATGCCGATCCGCTCTTACAGGCAACGCGTCTGGTGCTGCTCACTTCGTCCGGCCGCCGCGGCGAAGAGCGGCGTTTTGCGGAGCTTGGATTCGCCGCATATCTACTGAAACCCGTGGCACAACGCGATCTCACTCATTGCCTGCGGCGTGTCCTACCGGCCGATGCGATGGATCGCGACGCCCAAACCCCAGCCATCGTAAGGGAGCAAGACCGGGGCACGCGGCGCGACGACCAGCGCCGCATCCTGCTCGCGGAAGATCATGTAGTCAACGAAAAGGTCGCGTGCCGCACGCTGCAACAACTCGGTTACCGCGTTGATGCAGTGAGCAACGGCCGCGAGGCCGTGACTGCTTGGCAAACCGGCCGCTACGATTTGATTCTGATGGACTGCCAGATGCCGCAGCTCGACGGCTATGAAGCGACCCGTGAAATCCGCGATCGCGAACGAGGCCTGCGGCGCATCCCCATCGTTGCACTCACGGCACATGCCATGAAGGATGATGCTCTCAAGTGCAAGGCCGCGGGCATGGACGATCACCTCACCAAACCGCTCGACCGCAAGCTCCTGGCGCTCTGTCTGGAGCGCTACTTGGGTCAACACGTCCAGGGGACCGCGCAAGAGAGATGACCACGATTCTCAATGCCGGCCGCAATGCCTATGCGTTCTGGTTTGGCAGCGTCCTCGTCACGGCAGGCGTGGCACTGCACGTTCCGATGTTCGCCATGGGCCGGCATGCCGGTTACGTGTTGGCGGGTATGGTCATGGACCAGGGCATGTACTGGGGTATGGGGTTGATCCTGGTGGGCATAGGCTGCGCGGCCTATGGGCTGCTGCCGAGGCCTCTCACGCCACGCTCAGCCGACCACAGGTCTTGGACGGCAATGGTGCCGCCTGACGATGCACCGCTGCTCCGCGCGCATTGGAGCATGGCCGCGCTGCTGGCGCTCGCACTGATTATCGACGTCATGAAGCCGGCGACCTTGGGCTTCGTGACGCCCGGCATGCGCACCGAGTATGGGATCGGTCGCGAAACCGTGGCATGGCTACCCTTCGCGGCGCTCACGGGTACGGTAGTCGGTTCATTCGTGTGGGGTGCACTGGCCGACATCTACGGCCGGCGTGCGTCCATTCTGCTCTCTGCGGTGATGTTCATCGGCACATCCATTTGCGGAGCCATGCCCGATTTTTGGTGGAACGTGGGCATGTGCTTCCTGATGGGCGCGGCCGCCGGCGGTATGTTGCCGGTCGCCTATGCCTTGCTGGCGGAAATCATGCCGCGGCGGCACCGAGGCTGGAGCTTGGTGCTGGTGGGAGGAATCGGTGCGGTGGGCGGGTACTTTGCCGCAAGCGAATTGTCCGCCCTGCTCCAGCCCACATTCGGCTGGCGCATCATGTGGTTTCTGAATTTGCCGACCGGCCTCTTGCTGGTGATATTGAGTCCCCTGATGCCCGAATCTGCGCGGTTCCTACAGCAGTTGGGTCGAGATGCAGAGGCGCGTCTGATGTTCGCCCGGTTCGGAATCGTGGCAAGAGCGGCGGCGGCCCTCGACGGAAGCGCGGCAGCCAGTCATTCCCCCCTGCCCCCGGTCGACCGACAATTCATCGGCGTGACGACCGCACTGACGCTCGCAGCGGTGGCTTGGGGATTGGTGAACTTTGGACTGCTGCTGTGGCTACCTGCGGCCCTGGTGTCCGAGGGCCGAAGCGTCGCCGCCTCCAGTGCGCTCATCGCCAAGTCCACGCTGATTGCCGCCCCGACCATCTTGATTTCGACGTGGCTGTACAGCATGTGGAGCACCAAATGGTCGCTGGTCGCCATGATCGGAATCACCGCGCTAGGTGTCTTGGGTTTGGCTCTGCGCGCAAGCGGCCTGACGGTCCTCTCGAATCCCCTCATACCCCTGACGCTGGTGATCCTGGGCTCCAGCGGCGTGATATCCATTCTGCTGCCCTACACCGCAGAGAATTATCCCGTGCGCGTGCGCGGCCGCGAGGCTGCCGCTCCATGCGCCGGTTGCCGTGCAACTCGTGCCGGCACTCGAAGACCAGGTCACCACTGCCGATGATTCCCCTGGCGGCGAAAGTAAGTGATTCGTGAGGTAAGTGCCCAAGCACGGAAGAAAGGTTTAATCTGTCGCGCATTCTGTTTCAGATTTCCGGTGCTCATGATCGAATGCCGATACGTTGCGGCGAGTGCGGCCAGCTCTCCGATGCGCAAGCGAACCGCTGCGCTGTGTCTCGTCGCTTGGTTCCTGCCGCAGTTCAGTCAGGCTGCCGAGTCGTGGGGCGGATCGTTTGCCGCTACCAGCGATTACTTGGTGCGCGGAATTTCCCGCAGCAACCACGGCGCTGCGCTTCAAGCCGATCTGCACGTCGCCTCCGACGGTGGGCTCATCGGCGGCGTGTTCGCGTCGAGCGCGCAGTTCGACCCGGTCGATCATCGCAGCGCCGAATTCAGCGCGTTCGTCGGTTTCGCCTGGCAAGGCAGTGACGCCTGGCGCGCGAAGTCACTCGCCAGCTACTACAGTTATGCATGGAACAGTTTCGGCTCGCAGTACAACTATGCTGAGATCGCGGTCGAGGCCTCGTATGACGATTGGCTGAGCGTCGACGTCGTTTACTCGCCGGACGCGCCGCGTTATGTCTTAGCGAGGGGGTTGACCGGCGTGTCCGCGCCGTCCGCCGATGTCACGTTGCGTACCCCCTGGTTCCACCGCATGGCGGCGACCGCGGGGTGGGGGTACTCCCACCTGTCCGGGCCCGGCGGCGGCGGCTACGCTTATTGGAGCGCCGGGGGTGCGCTGGACCTTGCGCCCTGGTCTGTTTCGTTGTCCTATGTCAATACCGATGCGCAAGCGGCAGGCCTGTTCTTCGGTGCTGCCGCGCATAACCGCTGGTCTGCCACCGTCATTTGGCGGTTCTAAGATCCGTGGAGCAGCAACTTTTGCGGTGGATGCGGGTACTTACCGAACATGGTTATGATCGTACAATACGCCACGCAACAGGATGACCAGTTGTTGAGCGGCGTTGCCCGCGGCGACCGCCGTGCGCTCGAAGCGCTCTACCTTGGGTACCACCGGCGTTTGGCGCGGTTCGTCTCGAGGATCGCACCGCGATACGAGACCGTCGAGGAGATCATCAACGACACCTTCATGGTGGTGTGGCAGCACGCCCATGAATTCCGCGGCGCGTCGCGGGTGTCCACATGGATCATCGGCATTGCTTACCGCATTGCGCTCAAGTCGCTGCGCCGCAATGACGGCTTGCTGCGCGCGCAGAGCAGCGAGAATCTACCCGAGGAATTCGTGGAGCCCATGGAGGCGACGGAGCTGAACGATTGGATTGCGCATGCCTTGAGCTATTTGCCTCTCGAACAAAGGTTGACCATGGAACTTGCCTACCATTTGGGTCACTCGATCGAGGAAATTGCCGAGATCACCGATTGTCCGACCGGTACGGTGAAGGCCCGCATGTTCCGTGCGCGTGAGAAGCTGCGGGAGTATTTGCCGGCGCTGGGCGGAATACCCGCGACGGAAATTTTCGACGGTTCAAAATCCGCATGAACCCCGCCAGCCCCCGCTCGAGCGAACACCAGGATGTTTGGGATCTGCTGCCGTGGCTCGTCAACGGCCGCCTGAGAGAAGCTGATCGTCGACGCGTCGAGGCGCACCTGCACTCCTGCAGCGCGTGCCGCCTCGAGTGCGCTGCCCAGCGTCAAATTTACCAGATCATCGCGACCGAGGCGCCCGTCGAGCACATGCCCATGGCCGGGCTCAACAAGCTGCGTCAGCGCATCGAGAGCCATGAGCGCGCCGGCCCGGCGGGCGCGCAGTCCAATGAAGCATTGCCAGTCAGGCGGCGCTCGGGCGGCGCGCCGGTTTGGCGGATGCCCCGCAGCGCGATTGCCGCCTCCGTGATGGCCACCGCCACGTTGGTGGGCGTCGTTGCGGGCCAGGTATGGAATCGAGCGCGGCACCACGGCGAGCCGTCGAATTACCAAACGGTGACGACGCCGAGTTCGCAGGGCAGCGAGACGGTCATCCGGGCAGTATTCGCTCCCAGCGTGACGCTGTCCGAATTGCAGTCCTTGCTGGACGATGCGCATTTGAGAATCGTTTCCGGCCCCACCGAGGCGGGCGTCTATTCCTTGGCCGAGACGGGGTCGCTCCCCATGGATTGGTCGCTGCACCGGTTGCGCGGACACGAGACGGTGCGCTTTGCCGAAGCGATCGGCGGGCCGTCGGCTGCGGCGGCACCGCCCCGATGAACCATCGTCGGCTCGCCGCCCTGCTAGCGGTATCTCTCTGTGCTGCTTGCCTAGGTGCCTGCACCGGTGCGCGTCTGAGCGGGGAGGCACGAGCCGCTGCGCAGCGTCTTAGCGATGACCCGGAGCGCTACATCGTCGCCGGCGTGGACAACGGGGCGGCGATGCCCGCGGGGCACGCCGGTAGTTCCCCCAAAGGCTACGATGGTCTGGCGGCTTATGGACCCACATCGCGCGCGCAGCAGGTGCTGCGGCGTATCGAGCGAGACTATGGGCTGCGCGAAGTTTCGGCCTGGCCGATCGCGCCGTTGCACATGCACTGCGCCGTGCTCGAGTTATCCAGCTCCGCGGATCGAGCCTCGGTGCTCGGGGCGCTGTCGCAGGATAGACGCATCAGGATCGCACAGCCGCTGCAAACCTTCGCGACGCAGACCGCGGTCTATGATGACCCCTACGTCGCGCTGCAGCGCGGCTTCAATCAAATGGATGTGCCCGGCGCGCACAGCTGGTCGCGCGGCGAGGGAATTCGAATCGCGATCATCGATACCGGCGCCGATACCGGACATCCCGATCTGCGCGGCGTGGTGGTGCAAGTCGCGAATTTCGTCGATTCCGATGCGGCGCAATTTCGCCGCGACCGGCACGGTACCGAGTTGGCCGGCATCATCGCCGCGGTGGCGAATAACCACGAGGGGATCGTCGGCGTCGCGCCCGGCGCCCGCTTATCCGTGTTCAAGGCATGTTGGCAATTGGCCGATGCCGCGGATGCCGCGCGCTGCAACTCCTTTACGCTGGCGCAGGCACTGACCGCGGCGCTCGATGCCCGCGTACAGATCGTCAACTTGAGCCTCGCCGGTCCGGCCGACCCGCTGTTGGGCGAACTCATCCGCGAAGGTTTGCGCCGCGGAATTGTATTCATAGGCGCTGCACCCTCCGCGGCGGACGGTGCGCAGGGTCTGTTGTCGCTCGAGGGTGTGATCGCAGTTGCGGATAGCGGCACTCAGGGCGGCGTCGGCACGCCGTTGCACGCCCCGGGCCGCGAAATTCTCACATTGCTGCCCGGCGGCCACTATGATTTTGCGTCGGGCATCTCGCTATCCACGGCGCATGTCACGGGCACGGCCGCACTGCTGCTCGCGAAGAATCGGAAGCTCACGGCGGCGGAGGTTTACCGGCTGCTGCGCGAGACCACCGGGCATACCGATGACTCGAAGAACGGGGATAGCATCAATGCCTGTGCTGCAGTCACCTCGCTCCTGGGTCGCGGCCAGTGCGGGAATGCGGAATCAACCGAGAATCGGATGGCGATGCATTGAACATGCGCTGCCGGCATGCGCAGCGCACGAGTTCAGTCCTGCCCGCCGCTGTCGCTGCGGTCGCCCTCGGCATGCAACCGATAGACCGCAATGCTGTTGGTGACATCATCGATGACGGCATAGTTGAAGGCCGCATCGCCTCCGAGCGCGGTATCGATGCCGAATGCTCCGCCCGGACTCGCATCCACGTCGTATTCGCGCACGAAATGCCCGGATTTCGTGAACTCTACGATTTCGCTGGGGTGCAGCGGATCCCCGTTGACGGCGTCGCCATTGGCCGTGAGCAGATGCCCGTTGGGAGCAAAGCGAAGCGCGAGCGGACCGCGTAAATGCGCATCGGAGAACACGGCCGCGCCGCGGCCTCCCGGGCTGCTCCGTCGGCTCGCGCGCGATACGGCATAGACCGCGTTGTCGGCGGTGGAGGCCACGTAGAGCGTATCGGTTTCCGCATCGAACGCCAGACCGGTAGGCCCGAGCACCAGGGCGGCCGCGTCCAGCCGATGCGTATAGCCCGATGCGATCAGCGTCTTCTTCAGCACGGTGAGACCGTGTGCGGTGACCGCCACGTCGAAGCGTGCCACCGTGCCGCTCAATACATTGGACACGAACACATGCGCCGAAGCGCCATGATCGTCCACCGCGAGGTCCCACGGACCATCGAGGAGCACCGGATCCGTCCAGGTTTGCACGGATTTGCCCTGGCGGTCGATGACTTGCAGAGCGCCTCGGCCCACCGTGGTGCCGTTGTTGGTCGTCGGCACGTTGCCAACCAGCACATACCCGCCTTGCAATACGCCGAGGGCCGTGCTGAGACCGGTTAGTTTGCTCGTGAAGAACGTCGCGGCCGTTCCGGGGGGCGCGATGGCGCCGGTCGGCGTCAGGCTTACGATGGTCGTGCCTGTGCCCTGAACGTTGGAACTGGCGTTGAAGTTAGACACCAGCACATCGCCGGCTGAGATCGCACCGCCGCCCGGAAAATCGTCGGGGACGAACGCCACGCCGTAGGGGTTGAGATCGCCGTTCGACGGCACCGTTGACGAATTGACCAACTTTGGAATGAATGCATCATCCGCCTGCGCTGACTGTGACGCGGCGAGCCCCGCGCCCGCTGCCAGCAAAATGGCGGCAACCGTGCGTCGGAGGTCGCGGACGAGCCGCGGTGCGTGTTGAATGGTCATGTAAATTCCCCCACTGATGATTTGTATCGGGCACAAGGTGTGTGCCCGGCCGGGGCGCAATGGTTGCTCGCTGTTGCCAATACGCCAGAGACCGGTTACAACTGCAGCCTCTCTTGGGAAGTAGCCGCCCGGCACGAGCGGCAGGGGAACGGTTGGGGTCTCTTTTGCCGCTCGGCTGGGAGTCCCTGATGGAAGCTTTTCTGATTTCGCTATCGACGGTCGCGATCGCCGAGATGGGTGATCGCACGCAGCTGCTTGCTCTGGTGCTCGCGGCACATTATCGGAAGCCTTGGCCCATTCTTGGCGGCATACTGTGCGCAACGCTCGCCAATCACGCAGCCGCCGGCTTCGTGGGCGCGCGGCTTGGCAACACCCTGACACCCTCGCGTCTCGACCTCATCGTCGGAATCAGCATGATCGCCATGGCGCTGTGGACATTGAAGCCCGATACGCTGGACGAAAAGGGTGCCGAGCCCCGCCGCGGCGGCGCCTTTGTGGCGACCCTGATTGCATTCTTCGTCGCGGAAATCGGCGATAAGACCCAGATCGCCACCATGGCCCTCGCCGCCGCCTATCCCAGCCTGGCGGCCGTGGTGGCCGGTACCACGCTCGGCATGATGGCGGCCAACGGACCAGTCGTTTTCCTCGGGCACGCGTTTTCCAAGCGTCTGCCGCTCAAGGCCATCCATATCGGCGCCAGCCTGTTATTCCTTGCCTTGGGCGCGCTGTTCATCTGGCGGGGTGTGCGGTGACGGATCTACGAACTGCGGCAGGAATGCAGTGAAAAATGCGGTGGTCTTCGGGTTGGATATGGCTACGAGAAAGCCACGCGAGAAAAGCACGCGATTGCCCGGAGGTAGCGACTGCGGCCAGCCGGCATGCCGCCACGCTTGGATTCCGAGCCAAATCAAATAGGCCGCACCGAGCCACCGCAGCGGCTCAAACAGAGAAGTGGCGTGGCGCAGTACCCAGTCGAGACCTAAGGCGATCATTGCCACAAGCAGCGCGTTTCCGGTGGAGGTGCCTGCAACAGTCACTAGACCCGCGCGCCTGCCCTTGGTCGCACTGGTCGAGATGAGGAGGGTCACGATGGGCCCCGGCACCAGGATCAAGATGACGGTAATGGCGAGGAATCCCCCGAATAGCTGCCAGTTCATCGTTAGTCCCTTCGTGGTCGGCGGTAAATTCAATCATATCGCGCGGCTGGAGCCACCCGCATACTGCGCAAACCCGACGCGACACGTGAATGACACGCTATTCATCCAGGAGGTGTTGGATGAGCCTGGGTGGCGAGCACGGATGACGGCGGAGGACTGGCGCGGCCTCACGCCGTTGATCTATCACCACATCATTCGTATGGGCGGATCGAACTCGACATGGTCACTCGCTTGGCGCTGGCTGCGTGATCCCTCAAAAGCCCTCGTTTTGGGACACCGGGTCGGCACGCAGGACTGCGGCGGAAGGGGTTATGGTCTCCCAAAACAGTCTCTTGATTTAAGTTTTCGAAAGGGTCACCATGCGGATGAGTTTCAGGAGACCTCTATGAGCATCGTGATCGACGATCCCCGGCTTGAGCAGCTCGCCCAAGAGCTCGCCGCCGCCGAAGGGACCACCGTTGAAAGCGTGGTCCGCGAGAGCTTGATGTCTCGTGCCGGACGCCGCGGGTTGACGGGGGTTCCTGCGCGCCCCTTGCGCGACCGGTTGGCTGAACTCGCCCGCGAAGTCGACGCGCTGCCTGCGAAGGTGCCTGCGGATAGTCGCACCGCTGAAGCCGTGTTGGGCTACGACGATCAGGGACAATGGTGATCGACACCTCGGCGATCCTCGCGTGGCTCAAAGACGAACCGGCCCGGGCTCGGATCGTCGCCGGGTTGGAGGCCCATCCGGTACGGCGAATGTCCTCGGTGAGTTTGCTCGAGGCGCAGATTGTCGTGCGCGGACGCGAGCATCCGGCGCTGCTCGCCAAGCTGGATCAATTCTTGGAAGAAATCGAGGTCATCGTCGTGCCGTTCGACGAGCCGCGGGCGCGCCTGGCGGCCGACGCATTCCAGCGCTATGGCAAAGGGCAGGGTCATCCGGCCCAACTCAACATGGGCGACTGCGCCGTGTACGCGCTCGCCAAGACGACCAATGAACCGCTGCTGTTCGTCGGCAACGACTTTAGTCAGACCGATGTCGAACTATGCTGATCGGTTATGCACGCGTGTCCACGCGCGACCAAAAAGCGCATCTGCAATTGGATGCCCTGCGCGATGCCGGCTGTGAAAAGATCTTTGAGGAAACCGCGAGCGGCGCGCGGCGAGGTCGTCCTGAACTGAACGCGGCGCTCGAATTCATGCGCTCTGGCGACACCCTGGTGGTGTGGAAGCTCGATCGCCTGGCGCGCTCGACTCGACAACTCTTGGAAACCGTCGAGCTTTTCGACCAACGCCAAATCGGCCTGAAGACCATCACCCAAAACATCGACACCACCAACGCCGGCGGACCCCTTATCTTTACCGTGTTCGGGGCCATCGCGGAATTCGAGCGGGAACTCATCCGCGAACGGACCCGCGCGGGACTCGACGCGGCGCGCTCGCGGGGCCGCAAAGGCGGCCGGCCTCGATCGTTGTCGGACACGGATTTGAAACAAGTGCGCGCCTTGTTGACCGATCCCGAGATCACGGTGGAGGCGGTGGCACGCCGTTTCGGTGTGGGTCCCTCAACGCTCTATCGCTATCTACCCGCAGCTCGACAAACGGCCCAAGACGAGGCCTCAGTGGCGTGAAAACGTGCTAATCGCCGCATACTCACCTCGATATGTTGGACGGTTGAATACTTGGCGCTTCTCTGATTGGGCAATCAAGGTCTACGGGATTGCAACGGGGGCTCCAGATTAGAAGTTAGTTCTCGATCCTGGATTAGTCGAAGAGGCCCACTCCTTCGTAGAGGCCAATCTAGCTCGAATGAACGACACGCCGCATTATTCGGTTGGCTTTGTCATCCTGCATCATGGAAGCGCCGCGAAATCGCTTTTGACTCAATGGTGGGCAAATGAATGTGTCTGCCTGCAGTACGTTGCTCAGTCAGATTTCTCAGGACCGCCTAAATTTGCACCTGCAAAACAAGATCTCATGGCTTGCGCCTACGAACTCGTTCCCATCGATTTCGAACGCCGTGCATGGGTTTCAACCGTCATGTCGGGAAAACCCATGAATGAATATCTTAGCGCGTGGCTACCAGACGGGTTCTATTGATCACTTCTTCTAAGTCCGAACTTCGCGGCTTCAGCGGCCTAAATGGCCTCAAATTGTAGCTTCGCTCCCAATGGGCCACGTCGACGCGCCACGATCCACGCTCGGGTCCATCCCAACTCAAGCGGCGGCCATATGCCTATTTTTGGCGGAAGCCCATGCGGAAGGCGCCCCAGTGCCGTCCATCGACGACGATGGGCGAGGACAGATCCTTCATCATCACGAAATTCCCGCCGCCCATGTCGCGCCTATACGTCTGCAGCAGG
>JALYHU010000283.1 GCA_030776345.1 Pseudomonadota bacterium
CCAACTCGATACGGCGCGATTCAGGGCGGCGAGGGAAGTCACGTGGTGTTCGGCGGTGGCCATGAGGGTCCTCGGTAGCGGTCTGTGCTGGTTCTTGGAGAATGACAGATGGGATATCGCGTAGCCAACTTCCCGATACCCGCATTGCACGGCGGCCGAACGGCTCCTTTCACCTACTTAATAATGTTTGTGGATCATTCGTGTATCACTTTGATTAACAACGTGATAATAATTAACGATGATGGTGTGCGCTGACATAACGCGAGCTGCGGCCACCGCGCTTTGCATCCTGTTCACGAGCGGCGCCGCGAGTGGTCAAGCCACCTCGGGCACTTTAGCGATAAGAACCGTGGCCGAGGTGGAGACCGTCGTCAGGCAGGATGGGCACGAGTTCGTGAAGCTGGCGGCCGCCGAGCGGGTCGTGCCCGGCGATCAAGTGATCTATACGCTGGAGATTCGCAACATCGGCGCGGCTGCGGTGCGCGAGCCGACGGTGACCAATCCCATTCCCCCGCACATGGTGTACGTCGCCGAGTCGGCGACCGGCCCCGGCGTGGAAACGAGTTATTCGGTCGACGGCGGGCATAGTTTCGACAAGCCGGAGAATCTGCGCATCCCGCTGGCCGACGGCCAGTCGCGCCAAGCAATTGATAAAGATTACACGCACATACGATGGAAACTGAAACATCCTCTCAAGGCTAATTCTGTGGCGTATGCGCGGTTTCGTGCGGTGGTGAAATAGGTCCGGGTGCAACCCACGCGGTGCGGCTCGGCAAAACATCGTAGGCTAGGCGTATCGACACCGACTATAAAAATATCTTGGGCGCGGCGGGTCCGCTGGCGCGTGCCCTGCCGGACTATGGTTATCGCCCGGAGCAAGCCGCCATGGCTGCCGCGGTCGGCCGTGCGCTGGCGCGCGCCGAGTCCCTGATCGTCGAAGCGGGCACCGGCACCGGCAAGACCTTCGCCTACCTGGTGCCGGCGCTGCTGTCGGGGCGCAGCGTGATTATTTCGACGGGCACTCGGACGCTGCAAGACCAGCTGTTCCATCGCGATGTCCCGATGCTGGCGAAGGCCCTGGGATTGCCGGTGAAGATTGCGCTGCTCAAGGGCCGCGCGAACTATTTGTGCCGGCATCGTTTGGAGCTGACCCTGCAGGGCTCAGCGATGCAGCAGACCTCAGCGATGCAGCAGGGCCCAGCCACGCAGCAGGGCCCAGCCATGCAGCAGGGCCCAGCCATGCGGCAGGGTTCGCTGCTCGGCGACGAGCGCGGCGTAACGCGCCTGCTCGCGCGCGTGTCGCGCTGGGCGGCGACCACCAAGCTCGGCGATCTGGCGGAATTGACCGATCTCCCGGAGCAGTCGTCGGTGTGGCCGATGATTACGTCGACGCGCGAGAATTGCCTGGGGCAGGAGTGCCCGCAATACTCTCGCTGCCACGTGATCGATGCTCGGCGCACCGCGCAGGCCGCCGAGATCGTCGTGGTGAATCATCACTTGTTGCTGGCCGATCTTGCGCTGAAGGACGAAGGCTTCGGCGACCTCTTGCCGGGTGTCGAGGCCGTGATCTTGGACGAAGCGCACCAGGTACCCGATATCGCCGCGCAGTTCTTCGGGCAGAACTGGTCGCTGCGGCAGGTGCTGATATTGATGCGCGACGTGACGGCCGAACTGGCGGCCGCGGCGGTCCGGGCGCCGCGCATTACCGGAGAGCTCGCCATCGTCGAAGCGCGGCTCGACGACCTGCGCGCCCGCGTGCCCGGCGGCGCCGGTCGTTATGAATGGGCGAATCTGCCCGAGTCGTTCACCGATGTGCTGCCGGAGATCCAGACCGCTCTCGGTGACCTGGCCAAAGAACTCGAGAGTTTGGGGGGCGGTGCGGGCACCGCCAATTGCGCGCGTCGCGCCCAGGCATTGGCTGCGTCCTTGGGCGCGCTGAACGCGGTGCCGGAAGAGTCCGGGCTGCGCTGGGTCGAGGCGGCGGCGAGCGGTTTGTCGCTGCACTTCACGCCGTTCGAAATAGCGGACCGGCTGCGCGCCTACGTCGAGGCGCGGCCGTGCGCATGGGTGTTCACCTCGGCGACATTGGCCATCGGCGATGATTTCTCGCATTTTGCCGCGCGCATCGGTTTACCCGACGCGCGTACGCTGCACATCGAGAGCCCCTTCGATTACCCGACCCAAGCGCGCATCTATCTGCCGCGCAACATGCCGGAGCCGCAGCATCCCGAGTTTGCCGTCAAGTTCATTGCCGCCTGTGCGCCCTTGCTGGAGGCGAGCGGCGGGCGCGCGTTCATTCTCTATACCAGCTATCGAGGCCTGGCCGAGGGGGTCGCGGCTCTTCAGGCACGCTTTCCGCAGCCGCCGTTTCCGGTTCTCGTCCAGGGGCAAGCGCCGCGTGAGGCATTGCTCAACAAGTTTCGGGAACTCGGTAATGCGGTGCTGCTGGCGACGGGAAGTTTTTGGGAAGGCGTCGACGTGAAAGGCGAGGCCCTGTCCATCGTCGCCATCGACAAGCTGCCGTTTGCCGCTCCGGACGATCCGCTGCTTCGAGCCCGCCTCGAGGGCATTCGCCGGCGCGGCGGCAATCCTTTCTCCGAGTATCAGCTGCCGCAGGCCGTGCTGTCGCTGAAACAGGGCGTGGGGCGCTTGATTCGCGACTTCGATGATTTCGGGGTGATCGTGCTCGGCGATCCGCGGCTCAAGACCAAGGGATACGGCAAGGTGTTCCTGCAGGCATTGCCGCCGAGCCCGGTGATCACGGACGCCGCCGCCGGCGCGCAATTCCTGACCGAACGGCTGGGGCGCGTGCGCGCAGCATCCCCCGGCACGGCCGCAGGCCCCCCTATGAAAGCGGCGCCGGCGTGAAGGTGCTCGCACTCGATACCGCGACCGAGGCGTGTTCGGTCGCACTGCTCACCGACGGTGGCGTGATCGGCGTATGCAAGGAGGTCGGACGCGGCCATGCGGAACAGATTCTCGGCATGGTGGATGCGGTCCTCGGCGAAGCGGGTTTGGTGCTGGGGATGCTCGACGGCATCGCCGCCAGTGTCGGCCCCGGCGCGTTCACCGGAGTGAGGATCAGCGTTTCGGTGGCTCAAGGGCTGGCCTTTGGCGCCGAGCTGCCGGTGGTGGCGGTGACCACCCTGGAGGCGCTGGCGTTGCAAGCCCTGCGCGGTGCTACGGAACAGCTCGCGCGCGGCGCCGTTCATCAGGCGATGGCATGCCTGGATGCACGCATGGGCGAAGTGTACTGGGGCTGTTTCGCTGGGGACGCGGCGCGCGGTGTGATCGCCCGCGGCCCGATGGCGGTTGGCCCCGCCGCGTCGGTGCGCGTGCCGCTCGCGGGGCCGTTCAGCGGCATCGGGCGTGGGTTCGGGGCGTACCCCTCGCTGCACGAGCTGCCCGGGGTGTATTTGCTTGCCGGAGCCTGCAACGCCCTACCCGACGCCCGCGACATGGCGCGGTTGGGCGCCATCCGGCTGGCAGCGGGCGAGGGCGTGGATCCGGCCGACCTCGCCCCCGTCTATCTTCGCGATAAGGTCGCTCTGACCGAGGCCGAACGAGCGGTCGCCAAGCCGGCGGCAGGGTAGTCATGGAACTGTCACATAGCGAGGCTGTAATAGCGCCGAGAAGAATCAAGGGACTAAAAATACATGACGGCAAAGCGCATCCTCATCGTCGAAGACGAAAAAGCCATTCGTGACATGGTGGCCTTCGGCCTGCGCCGCGCAGGCTATGAAGTTCGCGAGGCGGAGGACTGCCGCGAGGCGCGCGCGCGCATCGTCGACGTCCGGCCCGATCTCATGCTGGTCGATTGGATGCTTCCCGACATGAGCGGTCTGGAGCTGACGCGCGCCTTGAAACGCGCCAAGGATACCGAAGAAATCCCCGTCATCATGCTGACCGCGCGCGCCGAAGAGCAGGACAAGGTGGGCGGCCTCGAGGGCGGCGCGGACGATTACATCACCAAGCCGTTCTCGCCGCGCGAGTTGCTCGCGCGCATCCAGGCCGTACTGCGGCGCGCGGCACCCGCCGGTTCCGCGGATACCGTCGAAGTGGACGGCCTGAAGCTCGACGATTCCAGCCACCGGGTGAGCGCAGGCGAACGCGAAATACCCTTGGGACCCACCGAATACCGCTTGTTGCATTTCTTCATGACCCATCCCGAGCGGGTCTTTTCGCGCGGTCAGCTGCTCGACCGGGTCTGGGGCGGCAATACCTACGTGGAAGAGCGTACGGTGGACGTGCACATTCGACGGCTGCGCAAGGCGCTGGAACCTTATCTGTTGGAGAGGCTGGTGCAGACGGTGCGCGGCTCGGGCTACCGGTTCTCCGCTCGCGACACCTAGGACATGGGATATTCAGCACGCTCCTGGCACCATAGGAGGAGATACCCTCGGAATACTTAGACAGGCTGCTACCCATGGCATCGATGTGGACTTTTGCACTCGCGCGCCTCGCGGGCATTCTCATTGCAGGCTCGGTGCTGGGCTTGTTCTTCGGCCCCTTTTGGCTTTGGCTGCTCGCCGCCGCGTGCCTGTTCTTGGGCTGGCAGCTGGTGAATCTGTATCGCCTGGACCGCTGGCTGCGGCTGCGCTCGCAGATCGATCCGCCCAATCTCGGCGGCATCTGGGGCGATGTGATCGGCCAGGTCGTTCGCCTGCACCGGCGCAAGCAGTATCACAAGCAGCGTCTCGTGCAGCTGTACCGCGAACTGCGGCGCTCGACGGCGGCTCTGCCCGACGGCGTCATCATTCTGAGCATCCAGAACGAAATAGTCTGGTTCAATCGCCAGGCGGCGCGGCTGCTCGGACTGAAGCGCCCCATCGATATCGGGTTGCGAGTGGACAATCTGATCCGCGCGCCGGAATTCGTCCGCTATCTGCACGGCGACGACTTCGCCATACCGCTGGTCATCCGCCCGCCGGTACACGCCGAGCTCTATCTTGCCCTGCAGGTGGTGCCCTACGGCGTCGGCCAATCCTTGCTACTGGTGCGCGACGTCACGCGTCAAATGCGCCTGGAGGCCACCCGCAAAGATTTCGTGGCGAACGCATCGCATGAGTTGCGCACACCGCTGACGGTGATTTCGGGGTATTTGGACACTCTTGCCGACGATTCCTCCATCGACGAGGCCTGGGCCGGCCCCATCAAGGATATGCGCGCGCAGGCGCAGCGCATGAACACCATCATCGCGGATCTGCTGGAATTGTCGCGGCTCGAATCCACCGACGGCGAAGCGCCGCGCGACCCCATCGATGTGCCGCGCATGCTCGAGCGGCTGCAACGCGATGCGTTGGCCGGCGGCGATCGGCCGCGTCAGATATCGTTGGACTTGGAGACGGACGACGGCCTGTATGGCTCGGCCCAGGAAATCGAGTCGGCGTTCACGAATCTTCTGGTCAACGGCATCAAGTACACTTTGTCGGAGGGCACGGTGCGCATGCGCTGGTGGGCCGACGAGGAAGGGGCGTATTTCTCGGTGATCGACAGCGGCATTGGAATTCCTGCCGAGCATCTGCCGCGTTTGACCGAGCGCTTCTATCGCGTCGACGCGGGGCGCTCACGCGATCGCGGCGGATCAGGTCTCGGCCTTGCCATCGTGAAGCACGCCCTGCAACGCCATGGCGGCTGGCTCGACGTGCAGAGCACGGAGGGCAAGGGGAGCACGTTTACGTGCCACTTTCCCCAGCAACGCATCTGGCAAGCGGCGCTGCATGCTGCAGCGAGCGCTTAGGAGCCCGGCCGAATCGGAGACAGACTGCGCGTCACATTTCTCGCCCATACTGTTGACGCGCCGGGTAATCGGATGTAAATGAGTCACGGCGTGTAACGCACGGCGTGTAGCGCGGCGAGTGACGCACGCAGTGGAATGGGCGGTATGTTTTTACGTGTAGACGATATTCATCAAGGTAATGTCATGGAAACGGCCGATCTCACCCACCACATTTCCCGGCGCTTCAACGAAGACCTCGAAAAGGTACGCAACCAAGTGTTGCAGATGGGCGGGTTCGTGGAACAGCAGCTGCACAAAGCCATCACCGCCCTGGTGGAGGGCGACAGCCGCCTGGGCGAATCGGTGGCTACCGATGACTACAAGGTCAACGGCATGGAAGTGTCCATCGACGAGGAATGCAGCCGCATTCTGGCGCTGCGGGCGCCCGCTGCCGGCGACCTACGGGTCATCGTCGCCATCATCAAGACCATTACCGACCTCGAGAGGATCGGGGACGAGGGCGAGAAGATCGGCTACATCGCTTCGCGGCTCGCCACCATGGAACGACCCGCGGACAAGTACCGCGAGGTCAAGCACCTCGGTCGCCAAGTCGCGCAGATGGTGCATGACGCCCTCGATGCCTTTGCCCGCATGGACTCGTCGGCTGCGCTGCGCACCGCGCAAGAAGACAAGATGGTGGACGAAGAATACGAGGCCATCCATCGGCAGTGCATCACGTTCATGATGGAGGATCCGCGAACGATTCGCAGGGCGCTGGAAATCATGTGGATCGTGCGTGCGCTGGAGCGTATCGGCGATCATGCCAAGAATATCTGCGAGTACGTCATCTATATGGTGCACGGCAAGGACATCCGCCACACCTCGCTCGAGGACGTGGCCAAGCAGATCGACGCTGCACAGGCCGTCGCTCGCCGCTGATGACGGCGCGCACCGCCAATGGTTTGGGGGCACTCGCGTGCGCCGCGTTATTGGCGTATGCGTATTACGCCCAATTCGTGATGCATCTGGAACCCTGCCCGCTATGCATTTTCCAGCGCGTCGGAATTTTCGGCATCGGCATCGTCTTTGCGATCGCGGCGGCGCATGACCCGGCCAGCTGGGGGCGGCGCGTGTATGCCGGCCTGCTCGCCTTGGCGTCGTTTGCAACCATCGGCGTGGCGGCGCGGCACCTGTACATCCAGAGTCTGCCGCCGGGCACCGTCGCCGCATGCGGGGCATCGCTCGACTTCATGCTCAAGGTGTTCCCGCTCACCGATGTCCTGGTCAAGGTGTTAACGGGTTCGGGAGAATGCGCCAAGGTCGAGTGGCGCTTCATGGGACTGGCCATGCCGGCATGGGTGCTGATCGCGGCGGTCGGCTCATTCGCTTATGGCCTCTGGGCGAACTTGCGCCGCTGGCCTCCCGTGCTGCGATTTTGATGTCGAAAACCCTGGAGCTCACGCAGGAGCTGATCTCGCGCGCTTCGGTGAGTCCGGTCGACGGCGGATGCCAGGAGATCATGATCGAACGACTCGAGGCCATCGGCTTCAAGGTCGAAAGCCTGAAATTTGGGCCGGTCGACAACTTTTGGGCGACGCGGGGGCAGGGCGGTCCGCTGTTCTGCTTTGCCGGTCACACCGATGTGGTGCCGTCGGGTCCGCTCGATGACTGGCGCAGCGACCCGTTCATGCCCGTGATCGAGAATGGGATCTTGTACGGCCGCGGCGCAGCCGATATGAAAAGCGGCCTCGCCGCCATGGTGACGGCCAGCGAACAATTCGTCGAGCGGTATCCCGGCCACCGGGGTCGCATTGCCTTCCTCATCACCAGCGATGAAGAAGGACCCTCGGTCGACGGCACGCGTCGCGTGGTCGAAGTTCTGCGCGCGCGCAACGAAACCATCGACTGGTGCCTGGTCGGGGAGCCCTCGAGCGAGAAGTCCCTGGGCGACACCATCAAGATCGGCCGTCGCGGCAGCTTGAGCGGGCGGCTCACGGTGCACGGTGTACAGGGGCACATTGCCTATCCGCAGTTCGCGAACAACCCGGTACATGCCTTGGCGCCGGCGCTCGCCGAGCTGACCTCGCGAATCTGGGATGAGGGCAACGAGCATTTTCAGCCCACCACCTTCCAAGTCTCGAATATTTCCGCCGGGACCGGCGCACCCAACGTGATTCCCGGCGAACTCAAAGCCCGGTTCAATCTGCGCTTCTCGACGCAGCAGACCGTCGACAAACTCAAGGCGACGGTTGAGGGCATCCTGGACGAGCATCGGGTGAACTATTCGCTCGAATGGTTCATTTCCGGCTACCCGTTCCTGACCGATGCCGGGAGACTGTCCGACGCCGCGACGCGCGCGGTGCGCGAACAGCTCGGGATAGTCCCGAAGCTATCGACGGGAGGCGGAACCTCGGACGGGCGCTTCATCGCGCCCATGGGCGCACAGGTCATCGAGCTTGGCGTCGTCAACGAGTCGATCCACAAGGTCAACGAGTGCGTGCGCGTCGAGGACATCCGCCGCCTGCACCAGCTCTATTTCAGGACCCTCGAGCTGCTGCTGACATGAGGAGCGGGCGGCCGGTTGGGCCGTGGGCCGTCGGCGGCGTTCAGCGGCCGCCGTCCTACTTGACGCTGTAGCCGCGTCCGTCCAAGCAAGCAGCCTGCGCCCGCATGTAGTCGCTGCGCTTGCCTGGGCTCGCGCTCGTCCCCTGTGTGGGATCGAATCCGCTCTGACTCACGGCCCACCGGTGGCACTCATATTTATCCGTCGCCTGTCGTTCCGCGCTCTGGCCGTCCTTGCTCTGGCCGTCCTTGGGATAGGCGATGAGATCGGTACCGACGGCGGCGGGCGGTGGCGCAACCGTCTCGTACTGGCGCACACCGCTGTCGTATCGATAATAGACGTGGTCCGCGTAGTAGTAGGGGATGCCGTCCCACCATAGCGTCGAGTAGTAGAGGGGCAGGGAGGCGAAGTAAAGTCCGAGCCCAAGGCCGCCCCAGCCCCAGCCCCCGTAGTAGCCGCCGTGCCAGCCGTACCCGCCCCGGTATCCGCCACCACGGTACCCGCCGTAGCCGCCACCATGGTACCCGCCGCCCCCGACATGGCCCTGAGCGAACGCCGTTGCGCTGTTCAATCCCAGCGCCAACACGCAGGAAAGCAACAGAAAGGAGCGCAGCGGAGTGCTGTTTCGCATACTGCTGGGACATCGCAATCGCCGCGCAGTTCCCGCAGGCTTCAATGCGCGGCAGCTTTTCGCTTGATGGAAGTGACCGGAACGGATTTCTTCGGCCCGGCCTGCGGCCGCGATGCCTTCACGCGTTTGCCGAAATCGGTGAAATATCGATCGAGCAGCGGCTGCAGGCCGGACTCCATTTTCCGATATTTGGCAATCAAGCGCTCGCCGAACGGTGTCAACACCACCCCGCCACCGCCACGACCGCCCGTGCTGGCGCGAGCCACCGGCTCATCGAAGCTGGTGTTCAGGTCGGTGAGCAGCAGCCACGCTCGCCGATAACTCATGCGCATCTGTCGAGCCGCTTGAGACAGCGATCCGCTGCCTGCAATGCTTTCGAGCAGTTCGATTTTTCCGATGCC
>JALYHU010000284.1 GCA_030776345.1 Pseudomonadota bacterium
GATGCGGAAATGCAATCACTCTACGAAGAGGTATTCGGCAATGGCTAGCAGTTTGCTTGATCGCGTGAAGCGGCCACCGCAGTCCGCAGAGACTTTCATTGCGGCGGCGGATGCAACCCCGTTTAATGCGCCAACACCCGCAGCGACGGCGCCACCGATTAACCCTAATGTGACAACAGCCGCAGCGGAAGTGATCGAAATTGCCGCTGAGCCGGTATCCAAGCCACGACCCTCACCACGCGAACGGCGCGCAGCGAGCGAAGATCCACGTAAATACGACGTGCCGCGCTATACATTCAACCTGCGCTTAAACGACTATGAACTCGAATTGCTCCGATCACTAGCAGATGATCAGCGCGAATCGATGCAGAAAATAGTCAAAAGCGGCTTAATTCCATATCTCGAAGGTCTTCGTGCGAAACAGTCTCGCGACAAATAAGGAGAAAATGTTGTTACCAAAACCAATCTCCGGCGAGAATCAATTAAGAAGCATCGAATCGCGAATCGAGGCAACCTCTTGAAGTCACCTATACCCAAACCGAGCGCGCCGGCCCGCATCGAGTATCTCAAAGTTCAAAATTTTCGCGCGCTGCGCGAAGTCGAGTTTAAGGACCTCACGCCGCTCACGGTGCTGCTCGGCCCCAACGGCAGCGGCAAGTCGACAGTCTTCGATGTGTTCGCTTTTCTTTCCGAATGCTTCGAACTCGGATTGCGCCGAGCTTGGGACAAGCGAGGTCGGGCCAAAGAACTCAAAACGCGCGGGAGTGAGGGTCCGGTATCGATCGAGATAAAATACCGAGAGCCCGGTTATCCACTGATTACTTATCACCTCGCCGTGGACGAGCGCACCAACGGTCCGGTAGTTGTAGAAGAATGGCTGCGCTGGAAACGTGGAAGCCGCGGTCAACCTTTTCGATTTCTAGATTATCGCGAAGGGCAAGGGCGGGCAGTCAGCGGCGATCAACCTGACGCACAGGATCGGCGTGTCGAGGTGCCTTTAAAGTCCGCCGACTTGCTGGCTGTGAACGCCCTCGGGCAGTTTGCCGAGCATCCGCGCGTCGCCGCCCTGAGGGATTTCATCACCGGATGGTACGTGTCTTATTTGTCTGCCGATAGCGCCAGAGGCCAACCGGAGGCTGGGCCTCAAGAGCGATTGACGAGGACTGGTGACAACCTTGCCAATGTGATTCAACACCTCGCAGAGAGACACGCAGGACAGCTTGAAAAGATTCTTACCGTACTCCGTCAGCGCGTACCACGAATCGAGCGTGTGCTGGCGGAAACCATGCAGGACGGGCGACTGTTGTTGCAGATCAAAGACGCACCGTTCAGTCACCCAGTGCTTGCACGCTTCGCCTCGGATGGAACCTTGAAGATGCTAGCCTATTTGGTTCTTCTTTATGACCCTGCGCCGCCACCGTTTGTCGGCATTGAGGAACCAGAGAATTTTCTCCACCCACGCTTGCTGCCGGAACTCGCTGAGGAATGTCGCGCAGCGACCGCACGCACACAACTCCTCGTCACCACGCATTCGCCGTTTTTTCTGAACGCGCTGCGACCGCGAGAGGTTCGTGTGCTCTGGCGCGATGAGCAGGGTTACACTCAGACCCAACGCGCATCGGATCTGACGGGTGTACAAGCCTTCGTGGAGGAAGGGGCGCTGTTGGGTCATCTTTGGATGGAGGGCCAACTCGGGGTGGGTGACCCCCTGGTCAATCAGGGCGCACCAACCCGTTCGCAGCGGATGCGTGGATCGTGACGGCGGCCCATTTCGAGTTGCTCGTGGAGGAGCCCTCCATGGAGGCTTTCTTGCGATCCTTGCTGCCACGTTTGCTGCCGAATGACCGCACTTTCGAGGTATACACGTTTCAGGGGAAGTCGGACCTTTTGGGGAAACTGCAGAACCGCTTGCGCGCCTACGCGAAATGGCTGCCAGAAGATTGGCGCATCGTCGTGGTCATCGACCGAGATGCCGAGGATTGCAAAAAACTAAAGAAGCGGCTTGAGAGCATGGCCACGAGTGCAGGGTTGGTGACCAGGACCAGATGTGGCAGTAAGTCATGGCAGCTGGTCAACCGCATTGCGATCGAGGAACTCGAATCCTGGTACTTCGGAGATTGGACCGCTGTGCGCACCGCATATCCCAGAGTATCGCCAAACATTCCGAGCCAAGCCGGATATCGGGATTCAGATAACATCACCGGTGGGACCTGGGAAACGTTCGAGCGTGTCCTGCAGCGGCATGGCTATTTTAAAGAAGGCCTACAAAAAGTGGCCACCGCCCGCAACCTCGGGGGACTGCTGGACCCGGGGCGTTGCCAATCGAGTAGTTTCTTGATGTTCCGCGATGCCATCCTGGAGGCCATCGCATGAATTCAAAAAAACGCGGACGACGATGACAATAAAGGCTGAGATGCCAGCTTCACGGAATTCTTCGTCGAAGCCCCCTTCTTGGTAAACCCAACACTTGTGTCACCAGAGAAGAAGACACGAGTCGATGCCGGGCGTTCACGTCCGGTTGATCAAGGAGGGCTTCATGAATGAGCAAACGGCTCAACGAGAAAAAGAAATGAAGACCCTGCGCTATTACTTTATCAATCTTAGCTGGTCGGCCGTATGATGTTGCGTGTTATAAGGCAAATTGCATCATCGTAGCGATGGTCAACTAAAGCAAACACCAAGAAACAAGGTGCCATGCCGTTCTATCTGCGCAAGTCAATTTCTGCGGGTCCGTTCCGATTCAACCTTTCAAACTCGGGTGTTGGATTGTCGGTGGGTGTCAAAGGCTTGCGTGTCGGCACCGGCCCGCGAGGACACTACGTCCACGCCGGCCGGGGCGGGCTCTACTATCGGGCGTCCCTCGGCGGCCGATCAACACGTTCGCCGCGCCCACAGTCCGCAGAGACGCCTCCCGCCGAGCCAAACCGCCCTTCTCGACTGGTCGAGCAAGGGCGCGTCGTAATGGTCGACGTCAGTTCTGGCGACGTCGACGGCATGCGCGACAGCTCAGTTGCCGACCTCATCGACGACCTGAACGCTAAGCAGGCGCGCTTGCCGCTTGGCCCCGTGCTGGGCCTCGGCGCTAGCGCTATAGGCCTTGGCCTACTGGCGGTCCTGGCCAACGCCAGGCCCGGCTCGGCCGGCGCAGGCGTTGGAGCGTTCGCCTTGCTCGCGGCAATCCCAGCCTGGGCTATCGGTGTCTGGTTGGACCAATCCCTGAGACGGAGCGTGCTCTTTTACAATCTTGACGCGGAGGCGGCCGCCAAGTTTCAGCGGGCCACAGCGGAGTTCGACGCACTCGCCGGGTGCAAAGGGAAATGGCATATTCAGTCAGGAGGTGTTGTCCGCGACCTGGCAACCTGGAAACGAAACGCCGGCGCCGCGCACATCGTCGACCGCAAGTCCGCACTTCTCGCCTACAGCCTGCCAACGGTGCTCCGGAGCAACGTCACACCACCCGCGCTAGGAATGGGTCGACGCACGTTCTACTTCTTCCCCGAGGTGATCATAGTTCAAGACGGCAGAAAATTCGGGGCAGTCGGGTATGGTGAGTTAGAGATCCGATGGCAGCAGTCCCGGTTTATCGAGGATGGCCATCCTCCGAACGATGCACAGGTGGTTGATCACACCTGGGAGCATCCGAACAAGAGCGGCGGCCCGGATCGCAGATTCAAGGACAATCGTCGTCTTCCGGTTTGCCTTTATGACGTCATGCATATGTCCAGCAGATCCGGCATGAACGAACTGGCAGAATTCTCCAAAGTGGGGGTCGTAGAGCGCTTTGCCGCCGCGCTCCGTGAACTTCCAAGACAACCGGCATCAAAGAGTCTCCTCGCATTCGCGCCCAACGCCACCTTAGTTCATACCTCCTGACATAGCCGGCGTTAGCGCCTTTGCTGACGCGGTCAATCGCTTAGCATTGTGACTCGACGAGATGATGGACGCAGTGCTGCGAGACCGAATATTCAGTAGCTTACTTTAAACGTGGGACTATCCTCTGGACGGGTCTTCCGGTGATCATAGATTCGCGTCGTCGAAATATTCGCATGCCCCAGCCACTCCTGCACCTTGGCGATATCGGCCTGGTGATCGAGCGCATTGGTCGCCGCCGTTGCCCGCAGCGAATGCGCTCCGATCTCAAACCCCAATCGGGCCGAATACTCTCGCACCATCCGATACACCCCATCCGGCGTAATCGCCTGAGCTGATGTTGGATCCAGGCTGTGGTGCAGCGGCCGGAAGAGGGGGCTCGTTTCGGCACCGCCATGGCCGGCCGCCTCGAGATACTCGGCAATCAGCCCGCTCGCCGCCGGATGCAGCGGCACATACCGAGTCTTGCCGCCTTTGCCGGACACTTTGAGATGCGGCACACCGCGGCGCTCCTGTCGAGAATCTTTGACCTTCAGCTTGCACAGCTCGTCCCGACGCAGCGCGTGATAGAGCAGCGTCGCTAGGATCGCCCGATCACGCTTGTCCTTGATCGAGTCGCCGGCGGGCGCGGCGAGCAATCGACGAGCCTGGGCATCCCCAAGCGCCGGCGTCTTGCCCTCCGTGGTCTCCGGGACCGGCCGCTTCACGCCTTTGACCGGATTGTGTGTGACCGCGTTGTTGTCGCACAGATAATCGAACAACGAGGCAAGCGCCGAGAGCCGATGCCGAATGGTCGTTGCCGAGAGCTCGCGCTTCACGAGCTCGTCGCGCCAGGCGATGACGTGCGCCCGGGTGACGGTGCGAAATTCCTCCGGCCGCTCGATGCCGGTGAATCGCATGAAGTCCTGCAGGGCGGTCTGGTAAGCGCGGCGGGTGGCGGCGTTGCCGAGGTTCGCGAACCATTCCATTTCGGGGGGCACCTCGGCCAGGCCCTGGAAGGCGGCGGCGGTCAAGATTCGGGTGGTCGTCGGCGCGATCGAGACGGGGAGGGCGGAGCGTTTATTCATGCCTCCTTTTACCCCCGATAAAATAGGTTATCAAGAGTAAATACCGTGGAAGAGGGGAGGCCGCCGCCATCGCCGGCGTCTCGATCTTTATCCTTGGGCGTGACCAACGTCTCGGCCATCACCGGCCGGCAACTGGCACTCTCCGAAGTCCCCTCCTGATGGAATAGGACAATGCCTCGATCCCGACGCTCCAGTGCGCTCACCGATCTCTTGGAAATCGCTTCGCAGCTTCCCTGGAAAATATCGCTCGGATTAAGCGCGATCAGTCTTCTGGTTTTGCACCTGTTTGCAGGCTCTCTTACCTCAGTGCCGACCGTGACAAATCCCGCGGATCTCGGCGGCGCCGTGGTTCACCAAATGATTCACAGCTTCGCCTTCTTTCTCCAGTTTGTGGTGCCGCCGGCATTTCTCATCGGCGCGGCGGTGTCGTACTTCAAACGGTCGCGCTCGACTCGGCTGCTTGAAGAAACCCGCAGGCCCCAAGGTCCCGCGGTGGCCTCGCTGACGTGGCAAGAATTTGAGAGCCTGGTAGCCGAAGGATTTCGGCAGCGAGGGTTTACGGTCACGGAAAAAGGCGGCGCGCACCCAGCAGCACGCGGTGGTTTGGAATCTGCCCCTGCAGACCGATCCCGGGGGACCTACCCCCATCATCTACACAGTTCGGCGGACACATTTCCGCCTTCGTGAAAACCCTTCCGCGCACGCGCCTTCATATCGGACTGGACCAGGCGTATGAGAACAACCAGAAAGTTCATTTTCTGTCGGCTTATCAGCAGGCAGCTGGGCTCCCCGTAACGCGAGAATATCCCCGCC
>JALYHU010000285.1 GCA_030776345.1 Pseudomonadota bacterium
CGTATACTACCAGCCCTCTTGGGTTCAGGCGCCTAAGATCAGCAAACACCGCTCCCTTCGTCTAGAGGCCCAGGACATTGCCCTCTCAAGGCAAGTACACGAGTTCGAATCTCGTAGGGAGCGCCAAACCACTCAAATGGTCGATATAGGCCGTCCTTATCGGACTGCCGTCGATCATGGGATGAGAACTCGCGCGGGCGAAAGCCCGCGTACGAGTTCGACAACTTGGCCCCAGGCCAAGTTGAACGCCGCGACCGCGGGTGGCCAGGTACGGCCACCCAGGGCTTGCGCGCAGCAGGGATAGCGTAGCGCAATGCCCCGAAGGGGCGAGGCGCGCAGCGCCGAGTAATCTCGTAGGGAGCGCCATAAAATCAATGGGTTACATCTACTCGATTAGCTCCGTACGGAATCTGTACGGAAAGCTGTGTCAGGCATCCTTACTGTTCGAACGCACCAAGCGTGCAGATTCGAAGTAAATTGAATCACAGGCGGCGGCTGATGCGCCGCCGCCCGCTTCACACCAATCGATTCAATCGTCGAGTGGAATCCGTTGAGTGTAGGCGTCCTGGTTGGGAGCGGTGACGCCCGGGTTTCCACGGAAATCAGTCCAGCACGGATGCAATACGCCATCGGAGCCCAAGGCCACTGCCGTATAGTCGCCTATGAACACTCCTTGCAGCACATTGCCAGTCACCGCACCGAGGTCCACGAACTGAATCTGTGGGTTGGCGGTCTGGGTGGTGACCCGGTGCAAGCGACGATGGCTGAAGCTGTCCAAATCCTCCGCGTCACCCGCAACATACGCCATGTCGAGACCGATGCCGTCCTGGTCATACGCGCGCGTGTAGAAACTCACGGCCACCTGCCCGCCGTAAGCGGCAATCGCGGGATAGACCTCATCCGCGCCGGTTCCGACACCGTAAGTTCGGGACCAGTGACGCCCATCCCGCGACGCGACGATGAAGACGTCGCCATTGGTCTTGATGGAATTCCCGGAGGAATCATATTGACCGTTACGGTCATCGGACCACGTCGCATACAGCGCGTCGGTGACGGGGTCGATGGTCAATTGCGGAAAGCTGTTGATCCGAAAATTTTCCGAGGTGAGTGTGTCGCGGTTGGTATCGGGATTAAGGGGAAAATCGAAGTCGTTTGCGACTTCCTGATTGCTGAAGGTCCGTCCGCCGTCGCGTGAAGTCGCGATGATCACCGCATCGTGATCGGTGGGCTGATCGCAGGCCAGCGTTTGACATACCGCCGATTCATAGGCGACGAACAGTTCGCCCTTTCGATTGACTTGCGGATTGGATCCGCTGCTATATGGCGTGACGCCGCCCGGAGTAAAGCCGGAGGACGGATTGACGGCCACGGGCGCCGACCAGGTCGCGCCTCCGTCGGTCGAACGCGAGACTTGAATGGGGGTGTCGGTGGGACCAAACAATGTCCAGGTCACGTACACCGTCCCTGTACGCTGATCGACCGCGATCCATTCCTTATCGTTGAAGTACGGCGTGTCGAGCGGATTGCCGCTGGCATCGACGCCATCCGTGTGCACGATCGAGGGCTCGCCCCAGGTTCGGCCGCCGTCGGTGGACTTGCTCACCACGATGCCGCTGGCGCTGTTGAACCGGCTGAATACCAGATTCGCGTAATACACGATGTTGTGCGCACCGAACGCGACGGCTGGATCGCCGGCCGAGTCCATGTCCGACAAGAGTCCGGTGGCCCCGGTCTGGATGGTCAAATGGGGCAGTTGAACGTTCAGCCAGCTGCGGCCGCCGTCGAATGTCGTGTACGCATAGCCCGACCCGTCATTGCGGCCTTCGCGGGTATTGAAGACCCGATAGTCGTTCGTGCCCGCAACGAGATTGCGCGGATTGGAGGGGTTTACGGCGATGGTGGTCTCGTTCTGCGCTGAGTCGCAGCCGAGCTGGGTGCCGGCGAGCACGAATTGGTCGTCTTTGATCTGATCGACGTTCCGCCGCGGATTGGCATATGTATTCAGTTGGCCGATGTAGGATTGGCACAGGGCGGAAAGATTCGGTGCGAGCGAAATTGCCGTGTCGTCATCGCCGGGGTCACCCCCTTTGCTGAGCACACCGTTCGGAAACAGCGTCGGCCGGGCAAGAGGCCTTGCGGCCACCATCTTGGGGCGGCTCCTCCCTCCCTCTGCGAACGAGTTGCTGGCCAGCGCCGTGCAGGCAACCAGCACGCACACCGATATCGTCGGAACTACTTTCATGATTTTTTCCCTACGGCTTTAGCTAAGTCTCAGGCACAGAAGACAGCACCGTTTACGCCGGCGACGAAGCAAGCCGATCTATTTGACATGGATTGTGTAACCCGCAGATCGCGCGTGAAACGTAGCACGGCGCCCTACAGAATGATCGTAGCGTAAATGGAAACCGCGCTGCATGGAAGTACGGCGGAGGCGATATCGACGAAAGACGCCGCGATGCGCACGCGCTGGCTCAAGGATGCGACATGTATCAGTGACGCGCGCTTCGAAGCGCACGCGTTGACGATGACGACGACTACGTAATTTTGGAATTGCGGCACGATCCAGCGGCGGCAGAGTTCATCTGGACTTGCGCTTCGTGCCGCCGCGAACGGCAGGCGCATTGGCAACCAAGATCAACGACCATGATTGCGATGTGCTACATGCCAGGTCGCACAGCGAGCGCACACCTCACCGGGGCCGATAACCCATACGATACGGCGGCCGAAGCGATCGGGATGTCGGCGGGGCCGACTTCGCTCGGACGCACGCGCACATTCATTGCGTAATGTTCATCAAGCACCGCGTTCGTCGCAAATCCACGACGCTGCTTAAATCCCGCTGCCGCGTGTGATACATATGTCCCATGAATGCGCCACTGGAGACAGCACGATGAATGCCCGAAAATTGCGGGTGCCGGTCACTTGCCCCGATTGTGGCGCCGAACGACTGGCAGAACTTCCCGCGGACCGCGTCACGGGGGCGCTGCGCGAAGGGAGGCCCCTGAGACTCCATGCGGCCTGTCACGATGTATGGTGGAACGCCAGCGCGGTAGAAGTAGAACAAGTGCGTCAATACATTGGCGCTTTATCGCTCAACCCCGCCGACGGGGTCGTGAGACCGTCCACGGAAGCTCTCAACGTGCTGCAGTGCTGAGCTCGGCCGAGGGACTCGTGCGACCTGCCTCCATGGTCATTTAACCCCGCCAAGGCACCCGCGACGCACAGTGCGCAGGCCGCGCCCAACGCGTGCATCCGCATCTTCATTTTTGACGTAATGCATTTCCGGGTGCGATGGGAATCGCGGAAATCGAAACAACACCTTGCCGGGAAGCCAGCGGAGGCCCAATTTCTATGGGTCCCTACGCGCCGTGGCTGGCTAACGAATCGTGGGAGGTAGTATGGGTGCCCTACTGGAAAGTCGAAGTCTCGAGGCGCAAATCGCGGATTGTTGTCGCGAAATCTACAGCGCCACAGACGTTGAACTGGCGATGAACAAATGGACTAGATTGCGCGAACTTCTGACTGAGAAATCCGCCGAAGAGACTCGACTCTTCTTACGCGAGGCGAAGCTCGCGTCATTACCTCACTAAACTCGAGGTAACGGGCCGCACGCAGGTGCGCAGGGTGCAGCGCGACCCCGCACTAGCGCTGCGGCGCCCAGACTAGGGGTTCAGGTCGAGGGCCACGAATACAACCACGCGGGATTGGGCGGTCCGGTCATTCGCCAGCGGCCGAATAGCTTTAGTAAAGCCCTCGGCCGAATAGCGGTCAAGCAAACTAAAGGGCGCATTCGAATAGATTCGACGGCGCGACCTCGGAGCGTCTGCGCAATATCACGCGCCGGGGCATCAATCCAATCGAATACTTTCACCGAGCGGCCGAGTCTCGGTAGCTGTGCGAGTTTCCTTTATAATCCAGGACACTGTAGTCCCCGTTTCCCTGGCTATCGAGATAACAGGGTCCGATTGGAACCTTGCCGCTGCCCCCCGGGATGTCGAGCACATACAACGGTTGGCAGAGACCGGAAACGTTTCCTCTGAGCGCCTTCATGATTTCCTGTCCTTCGGCGATCGATGTCCTGAAATGTCCTGTTCCTTTGGCCAAATCGCCGTGGTGCAAGTAATACGGCTTGATGCGCATCTCCACCAACGCGCGAAACAGCCGCTCGAGTGCCTTCGGATCGGCATTCACACCGCGCAGCAATACCGTCTGGCTCAACATTGGGAATCCGGAATCGATGAGCTTCGCGCAGGCCCCCTTTGCCTCCTCCGATAATTCTCGCACGTGGTTGGCGTGCAGCACGATGTAAACCGCTTTTTTGATTCGAAGCGCCTCGATGAGGTCTTGAGTAATCGATTCCGGTTTAACTACGGGAACACGCGTGTGAAATCTCACGACGCCCAGGTGCCGAATCTTTTCCAGCCGGCGCATGATGGTGTGGATACGGCGCGGCGACATGATGAGCGGATCGCCTCCCGTGATCACCACCTCCCATATCTCCTCTCTGGATTCGATATAGGCCAATGCGCTTTCGAGATCGTGCTCGCTCAAGCCGCCGCCACTGCCTGGGCCCACCACTTCGCGACGGAAACAAAATCGGCAGTAGACCGGACACATGAGCAACGGTTTTAGCAGAACCCGGTCAGGATAACGATGCACGATCCCCGGGGTGGGCGTATAGGGATCGTCGCTCGTCGGGTCCGTGACCTCTTCATCGGACCAATTCATCTCCAAATGATTCGGCACGAATTGTGCCGCGATCGGGTCGGCACCATCGTCCGCATCGATCAGTCCATGCACGTGGGAGGTTATCGCAATCGCGAAACGCCGCGCGACTTCTTCGACTCGTTCGACGCTTTCCTCCGCAATCAGCCCGTTGGCCAAAAGCTGTGCGGGCGTCCTCAAAGTTTGCCGATTGACGCAAGTCATGATCATCCTTCGCGGTGGTTACGAGCGCGCCTCGAGGGCGCCGGTATTCGTACAGTACTCCGTCACCGCCGCAACTGTACGAGTTATACCCGAGATATCCACATGCCACCGGCGGTAATGTGGACGCGTGCAATACGCAAAATTGGAAACCGCCTGCCTGGCTCATGTAGACGAGAACTACTATTACGGCGCGTATTGTCGCAAATGCGGACACGCCGCGCGATTGTGCCTGGTGAAGCTTCGGGCTCACCTCGGCGATGATTTTCCGCTGCGTCATGTGCGCGAGAAATTGCGCTGCGAACGATGTGGGGATCGGCGCCAAATCGTCGTGACCTTCTTGACGCCTGATCAGAAGACCGGAAACCTCACGAGATTATTCGACAGGACGCCGCACACCGATTTCTAGGAGTCCGCGACTGCACCATTTTGGCACGGCCCTGTGGCCGCGGTACGGTACGGATTCCGACGCGCCGATTGATCTATCCCGTCGGTATGGCGCACGATCGCTTATCCGGCCGCAACCCCAGGTTTGCCCATGAGCACATTGCAATTCGACGGCGTCGACTATCTCGACGACCAGGCTTCCGATCCGAACTTGCTCGGCTGGATGCAGGGTAGCCCTCCTCCGCGCGACAAGATCATCCGGTTCGCAGACGACAACTTCCTCACGTTCCCACGCAGCCGCTGGTCCCTTTCGCACATGCGGGAGCTGATCCCGACGGCCAATGTTTGGCGCGGTGCCGGAGGTGGCGGCGGCGGTGGCGCCGGCGACCTCGGCAAACCATCCCCCGCCGACGCAGCCGCGATCGACGGGCTGAGGTTCGATGACTTGTCCGGAACACCGCGACGATGGGCCGATTTGCTCGCCTATGCCTACACCGACGGCATCGCGGTCGTACACCGCGGCCGCCTCGTCTACGAGCGCTATCGCGGCGCCCTGCGGCCGGCGTTGCCGCACGCATGCTTCTCCATCACCAAATCCTACGTGGCGACGCTCGCGGCCATGCTCATTCACGATGGCGTGCTCGACCAGGCTCGCACCGTCCTGCACTATCTGCCCGAAATGGCGGCCACGGCGTACGCCGACGCAACGTTACGGCAGGTGCTCGACATGCGGATAGGCGTCGCTTATTCGGAACTCTATTCGGATCCCGAGGCGCAGATATGGGACTACGCGCGTGCCGGCGGTTTCAGGCCACGGCCGCCGGACTATCAAGGGCCCGCTAACTTTCACGAATTCCTCGTAACCTTGCGCAAGGATGGCGAGCACGGCGGCGGCTTCGAGTACAAAACCGTCAACACGGAGGTTCTTTGCTGGGTCATGCAGCGCGCTACGGGCACACCGCTCGCCGAGCTCCTTTCGCGCCGGCTCTGGTCACAGCTCGACTGCGGGGAGGACGGCTACTTCTGCGTCGATTCGGCCGGGGTGGCCATGGGCGGCGCCGGCCTTGCCGCCACCCTGCGTGATTTGGCGCGTTTCGGCGAATTGATGCGTTGTGAAGGAGCGATCCGGAATCGACAAGTCGTCCCGGCGTCGGTGGTCGCCGATATCCGGCACGGAGGCGACCCGGAAAGCTTTGCCAAGGCCGATTACCCGCTCCTGCCCGGCTACTCGTACCGCGATATGTGGTGGGTGACGCACAACCAGCACGGTGCATTCGAGGCACGCGGCATCCACGGCCAGCGCTTGTACGTGGCGCCGGGCGCGGAAATGGTGGTGGCCCGCTTCGCCTCGCATCCGATTGCCGCCAGCGCGGCCAACGATCCGATCACGATGCCCGCACTGCTCGCGCTCGGCCGGATGCTGCGCGGCGAATGATGTTTGCACGATACCGGCAGCGCCCAACTCGACGCCCACTCCGTATCGATAGACATTTTGCCCGCCGCGGTAGCCGGTCACCACCAAGGCCGCGGTGCCCGCCCACAGCACTGCCAGAAAAGCCCAGGACGGCCGCGAGTCCGGCGCACTTCCCGCTCCGCGCCACACCGCGACGGCCAATACGAGCACAGTCGCCAGAATCGCCGACGTCACATGCGCCGATATCGCCTGGTGCGCCGCCAACCCCACATGCAGCCCGATGACCGCCGCCAGTCCGCTGCCCAAAGCAAAAAACGCCGCCACCGCTCCCAGGCACAGATTCCAGGTACCGACGGTGGCCAATACCGATGCGTAGCGCAGGGCCGGCACCACGCGGGCCAAGGACAGGCAGCACGCAGCCGTCACGATGAGAGCCAGCGGAAAATGAACGATCATGGGATGCCAACCGGGAATGATGCGCATCATGGAGTTCCCGCGGCACCGGCCGCCAATTTCCCGCGCCACCAGGCGATGGTGTCGGCGATACCGCCTGTCAAGTTGAAATGAGGTTTCCAATCGAGCTCGCCATGCAGGCGCCGTACGTCGGGAACCAGCAACAACGGTTCCGACGGTGGAGCGCTACGGGCACCGAGACGCACCAGTTCCGGGCGACCGATTTGCGCGGCAATCTCGCCGAGCAATTCGGCGATCGAGCGTGGGTCGCCCGAGCCTATGTTGATGGCCCCCACGGCATCGCTATCCAGCAACGCGGCAAATGCGGCACCGACGTCCGCCACGTGCAGGAAGTCGCGGACCTGGCGCCCGTGCGAGCACAATGCTTCGCGCCCCGACAATAGACTGACGATCACGGAAGCGACCAGACGATCCGGATGCTCGTCCGGCCCGTATTGGAAAAAGATCCGCCCCCACGCCGTCGACATGCCGTGCGCGCTGCCGAAACGTTCGAGCGTCCGCTGCATCGCGATTTTGCATTCCGCATACGGCGTGAGCGGCGCGCTTCCGCTATCGGCGAGCGGACTGGTGCGTTCATCGCACCTGCCGGCCCGCGCCCAGTCATACTCTGCGCTGCTTCCGGCCATGACCGCGCGTACCCCGCCCTGGTCTCGAAAGCAGCGTAGCAGCAATTGGCTCGCGGCGAGCCACCGGGTGTTGTCGGGGCTGGTCCAGTACACGCCCGGCGTCGCGATCCACGCGAAGTGCAGCAAGTGGGTCGGCTTGACCAGCGCCATGATTGCTTGCACCGGCGGGCCGTCGAGTAAATCGGCATGATGGATCTCGGCGCCGCGAAGTTGCTCCGGCGGGACGCGCCCGGCAGAGGGTCCCAGTACGGCGTGAACCTCGTACCCGCGATCGATGAGGTACGGGACGCTCCAACGGCCGATGAAACCGGCCGCTCCGCTCACCAAAACGACTTTGCGCGACATCAGTCGCCGGTAGCGCCGAGCAGCGCGTATTCGGCATCGCGCTTGGAAATTACCGCAGGCTGCATCGGCCAGCGGATAGCGAGCGCCGGATCGTTCCAGCGCAGCCCCTTGGCGAAACCCGCCGCGTGGGGAACGGAAATCATGTAGAAGACCTCGGTATCATCCGCCAAGCTCAAGAAGCCATGCGCAAATCCTTTCGGGATGTACAAGGCGCGGCGATTGGCGGCAGTCAATTCCGCACCGAACCATCCCAGCCGAGTGGGCGATTCAGGGCGTAAATCGACGATGACGTCGAAAAGCGCACCGCCGGTGCACCTGACGAGCTTTTCCTCGTCGTGCGGCGAGGCCTGGAAATGCAGGCCCCGCAACGTGGCTTTCTTTGCGTTGAACGACACGCTGCATTGACTCATATGCGTGGCCAAGCCGCGCGCCGCGAATTCGTCCGCACAGAAGGAACGCGCGAAAAATCCGCGCTCGTCCTCCATTCGCGTCATGTCGATGAGGTACGCTCCGCGTAACGGCGATTCGGTGAAGATCATGAATCGATTCGTACCAAGGGTACCGGCGTGACGAACCGCCCCCCCCACGCTCCGATACCTTGCAGCTGGCGGCGAATCTCATCCTGCAGGTTCCACGGCAGGATCAGGACGTAGTCCGGCTTTGCATGCAGCAAATCCTCCGGCGAGACCACCGGGATGTGGGTTCCCGGCAGGAGCTTGCCTTGCTTGTGCGGGCTTCTGTCGGCGACCATCGAGATTTCCGCGCGCGTCACGCCGCAAAAGTTCAGCAAGGTGTTGCCCTTTGCCGCAGCTCCATAGGCCGCGACCGTCTTTCCCGCCCGGTTGGCGGCGGCGAAGAAATCGAGCAGCGACCGTCGGCAATCTTCGACCCGTCCGGCAAATCGCAGGTAGGTCTCGAGATCGGCCAACCCGGCCTCGGCTTCCTGGCGTCGCACGGCCTGCAATGCGGCGCTGTCCTCCAGATCGTCCCGCGCGGCGTGCGAGGCAAATATCCGCAACGATCCGCCGTGAGTCGTCAGTTTCTCCACGTCGTGGATCCGCAGTTCGTGCCGGCCGAACACCCGCTCGATGGCGAACAGGGAAACGTACGAATAATGTTCATGATAGATGGTGTCGAACTCGACGTGCTCCATCAGGGTCAGCAAATGCGGAAACTCGATCGTAACGGTGCCGCCCGGCTTCAACAGCACGGCGATGCCTGCAACGAAATCATTCAACTGCGGAACATGCGCGATGACGTTGTTGGCGATGATGAGATCGGCGCTGCGGCCCTCGCCCACCAGCCTGTTCGCCAGTCTTTCGCCGAAGAATTCGACCAAGGTCGGGACGCCGATCTTCGCTGCGGCAGCGGCTACCGTATCCGAAGGGTCGATACCGAGTACCGGGACTCCCAGCGTCAAGAAATTCTTGAGTAGATACCCGTCGTTGCTCGCGAGCTCGACCACCAAACTCGTCGCGCCGAGCGAAAAGCGCCCGTGCGCCATGCCGCAGTATGCCCGGGCATGCGCCAGCCACTCGTCCGAATACGAGGAGAAGTATACGTAGTTGCGGAATAGCTCTTCGGGCGCCACGTCATAGTCCAGTTGCACCAACTTGCAGGTCTCGCAGACCTTCGCGCGCAGCGGGTAGCGCTTCTCGGCGGCGGCTTCGGCCATGGACGCAAGGAACGCGTTTGAGGGCGGCTGCAGCCCCAAGTCGGCCATGGTGATCGACAAGCGGCCGCCGCACGAACGACAACCGGTGACTGGACCCGCCATCGTTGCTTCAGCCTTCCCAGTTCTTCCAAGGCGCGGCGCCGCTGTCCCACAGCGCATTCAAGTGCTGTTTGTCGCGCAGCGTATCCATGGGCTGCCAGAATCCACGGTGAATCCAGGCGGCCAGCTGGCTGCTCGCCGCCAACGTCTCCATCGGCTGGTTTTCCCAAACCGTATCCAAGCCGTCGATCAACTCGAGCACACTGGGGTCGAGCACGAAGAATCCGCCATTGATGAGTCCTCCCTCCGTCTGCGGCTTCTCCTCGAAGGATGTCGCCTGAGTACCGTCGATCACGATCCGGCCGAAACGCGCCGGCGGTCGCACGCAGGCCACAGTGGCCTTGCAGCCCCGCTCTCGGTGAAAGGCGATTTCAGCGTTGATGTCGATATTCGCCAAACCGTCGCCGTAGGTCATGCAAAACGGTTCGTTTGCGTTCAGATACTTGCCCACCTGCATCAGACGTCCGCCCGTCATCGTTTCCTCGCCCGTATCCACCAACGTGACCTTCCACGGCTCGCTTCGGCAATCGTGATACTCGACATGATTGTTCGCCATATCGAACGTCACGTCGGCCTGATGTAGAAAGTAGTTCGCGAAGTACTCCTTCACCATGTAGCCCTTGTAGCCGAGGCACACGATGAACTCCCGCACGCCGAACGACGCGTACGATTTCATGATGTGCCAGAGAATGGGCCGCGAACCGATCTCCACCATCGGCTTCGGGCGGGTGTTCGACTCCTCCGCGATGCGGGTGCCCTTGCCGCCGGCGAGGATGACGCACTTCATCGTTCGTGACCCGCGCCGACCCGGGCAGTGGCGGCGCCGTGATACTGCGCAAGCTGCGCCTGAGTGAGGGTCAGCATGTTCTCTCCGGCCGCATGGGCACGGTACCAATCCGCGGTCCACGACAAGGATTCCTCGATGGTCAAACTCGGCCGCCACTCCAGCGCGCGTTCGGCCAAGCCCGATGACAGGGTCAGCGCGCGCGCCTCGGTCGGGTGTGCGGAGCCGTCTCGCTCCCAACCCGGCTTTCCCGCGAACCGGGCACTGAATGCGTCGACCACCTCGTGTACCGAACAAAAGGAGGCAGGGTCAGGTCCGAAATTGACCGCACGGGGCGCGCTCGCAGGCGTTTCGACCAGCGCTCGCGCCAATGCGAGATACCCGGACAGGGGTTCGAGCACATGTTGCCAGGGTCTGACCGCATCGGGATACCGAAGCATCACCGGCCGGCCCACTTGCAGCGCTCTCACGCAATCGGGGATGAGCCTGTCGGCGGACCAGTCGCCACCGCCGATGACGTTGCCGGCTCGAGCCGATGCAATCGGCGGTCCGGCGCCGAAGAAGCTGTCGCGAAAACTGCCCGTCAGCAGTTCGCTGCAGGCCTTGCTGTTGCTATAAGGGTCGTGTCCGCCGAGCCGGTCGCCCTCCTCGAACGCGCGGCCGGTCCCAAGATTTTCATACACCTTGTCGCTGGTGACCACGACGACGCATTGCAGATCGCGCGCAGCGCGGCAAGCCTGCAGCACGTTGGCCGTGCCCATGACGTTCGTCGCATACGTTCCCAACGGGTCGCGATAAGACTCCCTCACCAACGCCTGCGCGGCCATATGTATGACGATGTGCGGCTGCGTTTCGGTCATCACGTCGCGCACCCTCCCCTCGTCCCGGATATCGCCGATGGTGGAGCGGGCACCGCTGCCGACGATTCCCCAAAGGTTCGGTTCGATCGAGGGCTCCAAGGCGTAACCGGTAACTTCCGCGCCCATGTTTTGCAGCCAAAGGTGCAACCACGCCCCTTTGAAGCCGGTGTGGCCGGTCAGCAGCACCTTTCGGTCCCGCCAAAAATCGATTTCAGTGTGAATTACTTGCACGGTCAGTCCTCGAGGGTGCGGTTACGCGCCAGTACGATCTTAGCGCTCGCAGAGCCAGCCTACGCATTGTAACCATCGCCGCCGGCCGGCGTCAGCGTGCCGCCAGTTCCGTCAACAGCGCTACGTAGCGGGTCTGGTAGGCAAGCATTGCGTAGCGTGCTGCGACGTGCTCATGTCCGCGGGCACCGAACCGCGCCCGCAAATCCGCCGACTCGATCAACCGCTCCAGATTACGTTCCCATTCATCGTTGTCGCGTGCGTGAAAGCCGTTGACTCCGTCCATGACCGCTTCCGTGTTGGCGCCCACCGGCGACGCCACGCACGGCAGCCAAGCTGCCATGTATTGGAGCAACTTGAACGCGCATTTGCCGCGCGCCCACTCATCGTCCGTGAGCGGCATCACGCCGATGTGGGCGCCGGCGAGCGAAACCGCCTCGGTTTGCGAACTCCACGCGACACGTTCGACGTCGATTTCCGGCCAGTCCGGAAACTTCGAGCAAATGATGCGCACCTTGAGCGTCGGATACCGCACCGCAAGCCGCGCCAAGGCCGGCCGGATCATCTCCAGATAAATGAGATTCTCCGGACTGCCGATCCAGGCAATGGTGGGCGGGTCTGCGGGTGACGCCGTGGTTGCCCGGTAGGCCGACGTATCGATGGATGTCGGGAGAATGGCGATTTCCCGCGCCGCGTGCCGCGCCGCTCCCGCGAGTACGTCATTGCCGGCCGCGACGACGTCCACCCACCGGCAGGTCGCGTGGAATTTCCTGCGGCGCCAGATCGAGTCGTTGGCGGGCTCCCCCAGCCGCCGCGGCTTGCGCACATAAATTGCATCGTCCACATCGAATATCCGGCGTCGGCTCAAGGCTGCGAACAGGCGCGCCTCGAGAGCGCTCAGTTTGATCTGATGCAACACCACGACATCCGCCCAGCGCAGTAAATCACGCCGCTCCCAGGTGCGCAGCCCGTAGCGCCCGCTCGGGAAACGTTCGGCACGCACCTGCCACCCGGCGGCTTCCAACGGTCCGATGATGCTGCGCATTCGATGCCGAAACGATGGCTGATCGAGACCGTAACCCAACAATAGAACGTTCGACACGAGCGGGCGCTGCCGTTACTTCGGTTCGAGCAAGGTCGTCATGGCCCGCAGCGCCACGTCGACTCCGTCGGCAAGCCCCAGCGCGATCGCGCGGCCTGCCAATGTGTCCAATGCGGCGTCATCGCGCAGCAGATCCATGGCCGTTTTCGCGATAACCGCGGAATCGAGGGGCGCAGCGACCGCCACCCCGGCGCGGCTGCAGCGGCGTATGCGCTCCCGTTGGTCGCCGGCGATGGGCACCGCAACGCACGCCTTGGCGCAGGCGATGGCCTGCAGAAGCGTCGAACCGCCGTTTGCGATGATGAGCCGTGCGCCGCGCATCAGCAGCGCCAGATCGGTTTGCGGCAAAGGGCCCAACTGGAGCAGCCGCGCTGCCGAGGTCGGCTCGGCGCAGGGGGGGCCGCCCGCGTCTTCGGACGGAGGCGGTGCGCGGCCCACGAATATGGCGGCAATGCCGGCGGCCGCCAGCATGCCTGCGGCATCGAGAAATTGCTGGATCGCAAGCGGGGCTCCCGCGTGACCCGTGCCCCCTCCGGGCACCACGAGTACATAGCTGTTCGGGACGCACCCAAGGCGCGCCATGAGGGCATCGCGGTGTGCTCCCGATGCTCGCTCCATGCCGCCGCCGTGATCGCGCGCCATGATGACGTCGAGATAGCGGACCGCCGGGCGGCGCATGAACGTGAGCTTGAGCCGCTCGAGGGAGTGCAGTTCGCCGGCGATGAACTCGGGGTATGCAATCCAATGCTCATCGATGAGCCGCATCCACCGTAGACGGAACGCCTTGCGTCGTTGCCGGGGCCGCGCGCTGATATACACCACGCGCGCGCCTGAGCGGCGGGCCGCGCGCAATTGCGCCGTGCGTCCGGCGTTGTCGAATATCACCACATCGGGACGCCACGTCCGGATGACATCGATGACCGCGGTGGAATGAAACGTGGGCGACGAGGCCAGCATGGTAGCGGCGAAGGGCGTGCTGGCCGCGTACGGCGCCTCGCGGCTCAGGATGAATCGAATGGATGCGCTCGGCCAACGGGCCGCCACGCCTTGCGCAATGGCCAGGGAACGTGCGTACTCGCCCATGCCGAACGCGCCCGAGACCGGCACGAACAAAAACCGCGGGGCGGGGTCGATCACAGGTGACGGGTCAGCCAAAGGCGGTGAACCAGCGATCGAGCACCAGGAGATACCACGCCCGCCGAAATTCAGTGCTCACGGGGCGCCGCAGCACCCCGCGTGCCATGAGACGGGCCACGGCGTCGTGCAGCACCGTCGGGTGCCGCTTCAACCACCGATGAACCGGCAAGCCAAAACCAAATTTCGGTCTGTTCGAGTGTCCGGGCGGCAGCCGCGGCTCCATCAGCCGGCGCACCAATAACTTGCCGCGGCGCTTTCGCCGATCGACCAACAAGGACGGGTCGACACTCAGCATGAATTCGACCAGGCGATGGTCCAATAACGGCGGCCTTACCTCGAGCGAATGCGCCATGCTGGTCCGGTCCACCTTGGTCAACAGTCCTTCCGCCAAGTCGGTGTTCAAATCGAGCCAGCGCAACTGCACCAGCGGCGTCAATTCCTCGCGCCAGTATTGCCGATAAAACCAGTGATAATCGTAGCCGGGTTCCCGCCAATCATCGGCCAGCAGCGCATCGACCTGCCCCCCCGCCAGCCCCCCCAGCGCCACCGCGAAGGCAGGCAATCCGACGGCCGCATGCCGTTGCATGGAAGACCCAAAGCGCGACAGCGGCGGCAACACGGTGGCGAGGGCTCGATTCAAAGGATTCGAGCGCGCGCCGATGTTCGACCAATAGCGCGGATAGCCGCAGAAGATTTCATCCCCGCCCTCGCCGCTCAACGCCACGGTGACTTCGCGGCGCGCGAACTCCGCGATCAAATAATTGGACCACGCCGCACTGTCGCCGAAGGGCTCGTCGAACAAATTCGGCATGGCGTCGAGAGCGGCCGCAAAATCCGCCGCCCTTGCGGTCATCTCGGTGTGCGCCGTATTCAAATGCCGTGCGACGCTGCGTGCGGCGTCGAGCTCCGATCGATCGCGCGCATCGAACCCCAAGCTGTAGGTCCGCGGACCCTCCAAATAATAGGTGGTGAGCGCCGAGTCCATGCCGCCGCTCAAGAACACCCCCACCGGCACATCCGACAGCGTGTGGGCGGGCACGATCTCCCGCAGCAATCCGTCCAGCTGCTGCAGGGTGTCGGCTTCGCTCATGACCGTGAGCGCAGGCGACGGTCGCCAATACCGTTCGACGCTGACGCGGCCATCCTCCCAGGTCAGCGTATGGCCGGCGGGTAACTTCGAGATCCCTTGATAGATGGTTTTCGGCGCGGGTATGTAGCCGTGGAACAGGAAGTCTCGCACGGCGCTGCGGTCGATCTGCGGCTTGCCGAGGACCAGCAGCGCCTTCAATTCCGAAGCGAACGCAATGCCGTCGGGCAAGATCTGATAGTACAGGGGCTTGATGCCAAGGCGGTCGCGAACCAACAACAAGCGTTGCGCGCGCGTATCCCAGAGGGCGAACGCGAACATCCCCGCCAAGCGCCCCAGCGCCGCGCTGCCGGCCGCGGCCAGAAGATGCAGCAGGGTCTCGGTATCGCCGCTGGAACGCCACGGCCCCGCCAGTCCCTGACGCAGCCGTTCGTGGTTGTATATCTCGCCGTTGTAAGTGAGCACCAACGGCCCGAGCAGCATGGGTTGGTGACCGCCCTCGGTCAGGTCCTGGATGGCGAGCCGGCGGAACCCCAGGGCCGCGCCGGGAACACTCCAGACACCCGAGTCATCCGGGCCTCGATGCAGCAGGCGCTGCGCCATGAGTCCGGCGGTTTCGCCGCTCGCCCGCGGTCCGATGATGCCGACTATGCCACACATGACCGGCAGTCTAGCGCGAGCTAGGAGCCTGTCTGAGTATTTCACGTCGCTTGCATGGGCGGCCAGCACACATTTGTAAAATTTGGACGGGCTCCTAGCCAGCGGACTGCTCTTGGTTTAGGGTGACGCCCGGAGTGGTAAACATGGCAACACCCGCCGATCAACGCCTGCTGGAGCTTCTGGAGAAATGGCTGAGCAGTCTCGACCTGCACGCCAAGTATGCTTCGCTTGACGATGACAGCTATTCCAGGATTCAGCCATGGCCGGAACATCAACGTCCGAGCCGCTGGATCATCGATCTTGCCAAGCAGAAGGCACTGGCCCTGCGGGATCAGATTCGAGAACGCGTCGAGATGGGCGATGTGAAGTTCTCCGATTCGCTCGAATTGATGACTTTCCTCGCGAATCTCGTGGGATCGCAGCACATCGAGCGCTTCATCCCATTGGCCGATGCACAGAGCGAAGCCGGCTTGTCGCGCGACGGCCCCGAAGAGCGGGGCGCCCCAGCGCCGAATGCCGTCCCAGCGCGGGGCGCCCCAGCGCCGGGCGTCGTCGCGGCGCCGAGCGACACGGCAACGGCCACGCGAGAGATGCCGAAATTCCTCGGGGGCAAGCCACGCGCGCCGGCTCCCCCGGGGACCGCGAACGTCGCCCGCACCGAGCGCAGGGCTCCCGAGGTCAAAGCCGCGGCGAAACCGGCCAAGCCGCCGGGTAGGGCCGCCGGCGCGAACAAAGCAATGTCGGGCGCGAAGGCCGCGGCGGTGCCGGCCGCGACCGACTCGCAACCCACCGCTGTCGAGCGGTCCGGTTCGTCGAATGTCAGGGGTCCTTCGGAAGCGGCACGCGAACAGGTCATCGCCGACGCGGCGCGCTTGGTACAATGGGGCCGCAAATGGTACGAATTGGCGGAATTGATCGCAAGCATGGCGGACCGCCCCCACGTGACCGACGTGCGCCGTATACTAAAAGACAATAAGGCGATCATCGATAAGAAGGCCGGACGCGCCTAGCCTGGCGCGGTTCGGCGGCAGCGGCTCGCAAAAAATTTCCCGCTGCAAATAATTTAGGGAACCTCCGATACTCTTTTCGCTCAAAGGCGACCATGATAACGACGAAACAATTATCCAAGCGGTATGGGAACAAACTCGCCGTGGACGACCTCACATTTGCGGTCGCGCCGGGCGAGGTGCTGGGTTTCTTGGGCGCCAACGGTGCTGGAAAATCCACCACCATGCGCATGATTGCCGGATTCATCGCACCCACCGCCGGTCAAGTCACGGTGTGCGGGTACGACATCGAACGTGCGCCGGTGGCCGCCAAATCCTGCATGGGCTATCTCCCCGAGGGCGCACCCAGCTACGGTGAAATGACCGTGGCCGAATTTCTCGATTTCGTCGCCGATATTCGCGGGCTGAGCGGCGCGCAGCGGCGGCTGCGGCGCAGCGTGGTCATCGAACGGCTCGCACTGGAACCGGTCATTGACCAGGTCATCGATACCCTGTCCAAGGGCTTCCGGCGCCGCGTCGGCCTGGCTCAGGCCCTCATCCACGATCCACAGGTTCTCATCCTGGACGAACCCACCGATGGCCTGGACCCGAACCAGAAGCACGAGGTGCGGCGCCTCATCAATGAACTGAGCAAGGACAAACTCGTCATCGTGTCGACCCACATCCTGGAAGAAGTGCATGAGGTGTGCACTCGCGCCATCATCATCGCTCACGGCCGTATCGTGGCCGACGAAACACCGAGCGCGCTCGAGGCGCGCTCGCGCTACCATCACGCCGTGAGTCTGCGGTTCGAGAAACCGGATGAGCTCGCGGCCGCAACCCGCGAGCTTGGGTCCCTGGCCGAAGTGGCGGCGGTGGAGACGAATGAACGCGACCTCAGGGTCACCGCGGTGCCGCGTCCGGGCGCCAATGCGTTGCCCGCGGTGAGCGCCCTCATTGCGAAATTCAATTGGGATGTCCCGGAGCTGCACCTCGAATCGGGGCGGCTCGATGAAGTATTCCGTGCGTTGACTCAGCCGACCGCAAGGGTCGCTGCGCCACGGTCGGCCTCGATCGCCGAAGGAGCAGCGGTTTGAACAGGGTTCTGGTGGTCTTCCGCCGCGAATTACGCAGCTACTTCGCGACGCCGTTGGCCTATGTCTTCATCGTGATCTTTCTGGTCCTCGCCGCCGTGTTCACCTTCCAGGTGGGTGGACTCTTCGAACGCGGCCAGGCGGATCTGCAACCCTTCTTCCGCTGGCATCCCTGGCTGTATCTGGTGCTGATCCCGGCCATCTCGATGCGCCTGTGGGCCGAGGAGCGCAACAGCGGCAGCATCGAGTTGCTCATGACCTTGCCCATATCATTATGGCAGGCGGTGGTCGGCAAGTTTCTCGCGGCCTGGTGTTTTGCGGGTGTTGCGCTGTTGCTGACGTTTCCGGTGTGGATAACCATCAATTATTTGGGCCGGCCCGACAACGGCGCCATCGTCGCCGCCTACCTGGGCAGCTTTCTCATGGCGGGCGGTTTTCTCGCCATCGGCATGTGCCTGTCGGCGGCAACGCGAAATCAGGTGATCGCCTTCATCACGGCGGCGCTGGTCGGATTCGTGTTCCTTCTCGCCGGATTCCCGCTGGTGCTCGACTTCGTCCGCGGCGTACTGCCGCAGACCGTGGTCGATGCCATCGCATCACTGAGTTTTTTCACGCATTTCGAAGCCATCTCCAAAGGGGTGATCGATTTGCGCGATCTGGTGTATTTCGCGGCGTTGATCGGCTTTTGGCTGACGGCCACTGCGGTGGTTCTCGACATGAAAAAGGCGGAATAGGTGAACGCGAACAGTCCACGAGCAAAGGGTTGGCAAAGAACCGGTTACGGCGTGGGCGGCCTGCTGGCCCTCGTGGTGCTCTTTTTGGGCGTGGTCATGCTGTCCAATGCGAGCCTGCGCGGCGTGCGGTTGGACCTCACGCAGAGCAAGCTCTACACATTGACTGCGGGGACGCAGCAGGTGCTGGCCGAGCTCAAGGAGCCGGTCAATCTGTACTTCTATTTTTCGCGCGACGCCGCGGCCAAGCAATCCCCGCTCATCATGCCGTATGCGGCCCGGGTTCGTGAATTCCTCGAGGAAGTAGCCGCCCGTTCCGGGGGCAAGGTTCGCTTGCGGGTGGTCGATCCGCAGGCATTTTCCGAAGACGAAGATCGGGCGGCCGAGTTCGGCCTGCAGCCGCTGCAGGCCGGCGGCGGCGAGGCCCTGTACTTCGGCTTGGCGGGAACGAATTCCACCGACGGGCGTTCGACCATTCCGAGCTTCCAGGCCGAGCGCGAAGAGTTCCTCGAGTACGATGTGGCCAAGCTCGTGCACGAATTGGGTACGCCGAAGAAGCCGGTCATCGGCCTCATGTCCTCGCTGAACATGCAAGGACGCTTCGACCCCACGAGCGGCCGGATGAGCGAGCCCTGGCCCATTCTCGCGCAGATCCAGCAGCTGTTCACCGTCCGCACGCTGACATCGGACATCGAGCACATCGACCAGGACGTCGACGTGTTGATGCTCGTTCATCCCAAGCAACTGCCCACCAAGACTCTGTATGCCATCGATCAGTTCGTCATGCGCGGCGGCAAGATGCTCTTGTTCGTCGATCCGAGTGCCGGGGCGGACAGCAGCGGTCAGGACCCGTCGAATCCGCTCGCCGGCGCCATGGCCAACCATTCCTCGAACCTCGAACCTCTGCTCTCGGCCTGGGGAGTGAATTACGACGCCGGCAAGGTGATCGGCGATATGGAACTCGGGCTGGAAGTGCGTTCCAGCGTGCAGGCGCCGCCCATGCGTCACATCGGTATTCTGGGGCTGCGTCACGCCGCCATGAATCCGAAAGACGTGGTGACCACGGCGCTCGACGTCATCAACATGGCCACCGCCGGCTCGCTGTCGGCGCGGCCGGGGGCCAAGACCACGCTCGAGCCGCTCCTGCTGAGTTCCACCAGCGCCGCGGCGATGCCTGCCGAGCGCTTCAATGCGCTCTCCGATCCGTCGGCGCTGCGTGATGGATTCAAACCCTCCGGAACCCGCTACACCCTCGCCGCCCGCTTGACCGGTCCCGTCGAATCGGCCTACCCGCAGGGAGCGCCGCAGGATCAGAAGCCCGCCGCCGGACCGCCTGTCGCGCACCTGGCGAAGGCGGTTTCGCCGGCGAATATCGTGATTATTGCCGACACCGATATGTTGATGGATTACATGTGGGTGCAGACCCGCGAGCTGTTCGGTCAGAAGATCGCTCAAGCGTTCGCGAACAACGGCGATTTCGTCGCCAATATTCTCGACAACTTGAGCGGCAGTAGCGCTCTCATCAGCATCCGTGGCCGTGCGAGTTTTTCGCGGCCGTTCGAACGCGTGGAGGCGCTGCGCCGGCAGGCCGACGATCGCCTACGCGCCAAGGCCATGGAACTGCAATCCGAGCTGCAGCAGACCGAAACCAAATTGACCGAGCTGCAAAGCAAGCGCAACGATCAGGCATCGCTGATGCTGTCCCCCGAACAGGAACAGGAAATAAAACGCTTCACCGCGGAGAAGGCACGGGCGCGCAAGGAATTGCGCGAAACTCAGCGCGGTTTGAACGTCGACATAGACAAACTCGAATCGCGGCTCAAGGTCATCAACATTGCCGTCGCGCCGCTGCTGGTGGCCGTCGCGGGAGGCATCGTCTTGTCGATGCGCCGGCGGCGCAAGTCGCGAGGATCGACGCAGACCAGGCTGGCACAAGCCGAATCGAGCGCCACATGAATCGGCACCGCTTCGCGCTGCTGCTGATAGCCGCACTGGTGGTATTGTCGGCCGCCATGTATCTGAGTGAACGGCGTAACGCATCGACCGACGTGCAAGGTGTGGCCTTGTTGCCCTCGCTCGCCGGCGATGTGAATACGGTGACCGCGGTGATCGTGCGCAAGGGCAGCGCGGCCCCCTTGACCGTGCACAAGGTAGGCGATCAGTGGTCGGTCGCGGAGCGCGCCGACTATCCGGCGGATACCGCGAAGCTCCGCAAGCTGCTGCTGTCGCTGCGCGAGGCGAAAATCATCGAGGAGAAAACCTCCGACCCCGCGCGCTTCGCCAGTATTGGCGTCGAGGATCCGGCGGCGCCGGGGGCGGCCGGGACCGAAATCACGGTGGTGGGGCCCGCTGCAAAGCGCGCGATCATCGTCGGCAAGCCGGTGGGCGAAGGCACCTTCGTGCGTCGTGTGGGGGAGAACCGCAGCTACAGCGTCGAGCCGGCAATCGCCCTGGAAACCGAGCCGCGCTATTGGATCGATTCGCGTTTGCTCGACGTACCCGCGACGCTGATTCAAAGCATCGAAGTCAAGCCCGCCGCGGGCGCCGCGTATTCCCTTCGCCGTCTGAAGCCGGCGGATGACACATTCGGTTTGGACGGGGTACCGGCGGGCCGAAAGCCGGTGGACGGACACGCCCTGGCACCGGCCCCGACCACGTTCACCGCCCTGACGGCCGAAGATGTCGCGCCGTCGAGCGATGTCGATTTCAAATCGTCGACTCAAGAAATCGTGACCCTCACCGACGGCAACGTCATTACCCTGACGGGGACCGCGGCGGCCGACAAGCACTGGATCCAGGTGAAGTCCAGCAAGGATGCGGCGCTGACGGCGAAGTCTTCCGGGCGCGCCTTCGAAATCGCGAGCTATCGATATGAGGCTATTTTCAAACCTCTGGACCAGCTACTGGTGTCCAAGGAAGCCGCCGTGCCGAAGGGCGCGACCGCCGCTCCCGGCGCGTCGAAAAAACCAGCGGGCTAGCCGGTGATCCATGGATAGCGCCCGCTTCGGCAGGCGTTTCGCGGCGCTGATCTATGACAGCTTCCTGTTGTTCGGGCTGCTGATGATCTTTACCGGCATCATAGTGCTCTTCACCCCCCGAGCCGTGCTGCCGGAAACGTACGGCGCCTGGGAATACCTATACCGCGCCGGCCTGGTCGGCGTGATTGCCGCGTACTACATTCTCAACTGGATGCGCAGCGGCCAGACGTTGGGCATGCGGGCGTGGCGGCTGCGCACCGTGACCGATACGGGCAAGCCGCTCAGCGGGCGAGCCGCGGTGCTGCGTTTTGCTTATGGGACCCTGGCGTGGCCGCCGGCGGCCCTCGGCGTCCTATGGTTGTACGTCGATCCCGACCACTTGGCGATTCACGATAGGCTGTCCAAGACGCGGGTGATTCGGACGCCCAGCGGCTAGGCGCCCCCGGCTAGGCGCCCCCGGCTAGGCGGCGCCCCCCTCTCCGCTATCGGGTCCGAAAAATAGCGATGACGGTACCGACGCCGATGACGGCAGTGGGCAACCATCCCACGAGCACGGGGTTCAATCCGAATAGCTGGCCGCCCTTCTCGACCATGCCGCTGATCAAAAAGAACACGACTCCGAGCAGCACGCCGATGACGGTTCGCGCGCCGGCCCCCGTGCTGCGCAACGGGCCGAAAACAAACGGCAATGCCAGAAGCGTCACCACGATGACGGCGAACAGGCGGGCGATGCGCGACCAGAAGCCGATTTCGTAGGGAACGGTGCCCAGGTTATTGCGCCGCAGATGATCGATGTACGAGGCCAGCCCGCGCAAGGTTAGAAGGTCCGGATCGGTGGCGGCAAGTCCGAGAAAATCAGGATTCACCGATGACGTCATGATGACCTCGGGGACGACTTGGCTGTCGACGTGCTCATCGGTAAAGCGAGTGGTCGATACGTTGTGCAGCCGCCAGTGACCTGGATCGGCGACGGATATGCGCTCCGCGCGCTTCACCGACCGCAGTCGATTGGAACCATCCAGCTCGAACAGCGACACGCCGCCGAACGCCTGGTCCACTTCGCCGGTCTGCACCCGCAGTATCAAGTTGCCGTCCTTGACCCAGGCGCTGCTGGACCCGGCGAAGCTGATGTCCGCGAGCTTGCTCGTGGTCTTTTCACGTTTGGCCAGCTGCGCCATGGGAGGCGCGACGTACTCGCCGATTCCGTACATGGCGAGGGCGAGCGTCAGGCCCGCGAGCCCGACGGGCCAGGCGATGCGCCACACCGATACACCCGATGCTCGAGTCACGACGAGTTCGCTCCCCGCGGCGAGATTGCCCAAGCCCATCAGCGCGCCGATCATGGCGGCGATGGGCATGACCTCGAACGCCTGCTCAGGTAAGTTGAGCACGGTGAATAGAAATGCTTCGCCGGCGCTGTAGTTGCCGACACCGATATCGCTTTGCTGGCTGATGAACAGGAACAGCGCGCCCAAGGTCATCAGCACGGCCAGCGCCATGCAGGCAAACACCAGCACCGTGCGGTAGAGATAACGATCGAGGGTGTTCATGCCGTGCTCGATTCCCGATAGACCAGATAGAGACCCAACGCCAAGATCGCCAAGTGCACCCACCAAACGCCCACCGCCGGCGGTATATCACCTTTTTCGAGCCATACCTTGGCCGCGGACAGCAGGTTCGAGTATACGAAGTACACCACGATGGCGAACCCCACCCGCGCGTAGCGGCCCTGGCGCGGTCGCAGGCGGCTCAAAGGTACGGCCACCAAAGTCAGCACCAGCGCCATCAGCGGGCTCGAGGCGCGCGCTTGCAGCTGCGCGATGTCGGACGGCGAATGGCTGCCCCAGAGTTCCCGTGTCGGCTTGGTATCCGGGTCCTGCGGCCCCACCGCATCCGCCGGCGTAGAGATCGGGATGCCGTGCTCGCGAAACTCGATGACTCGAAAGTCGCTGTGTCCCGGCACACCCTCGTAGCGGCGGCCGTTGAACAGCGTGACGAAGTGCATGCCGTTCGCGGCCGCTTTGGAATAGGTCGCCGTGTCGGCCAACGCCACTTCGATTCGGCCGTCGGACTCGCGCCGTACGAAGACATTGTGCAGGACTCCCTGTTGATCGACGCGTTCGGCGTAAAAGACGGCTTCCCCGCCGCTGAATGAACGGAACCGACCGGCATCCAGCTGGCCGAACTGCGCCTCCTTGATCGCCGATTGTCGCAGCAACTGCACCTGCTGGTCGGCGCGCGGTACCTGGACGAAGGACAGCCAGCCGAGTGCGACCGCGATCGCCGACGCAAATATGAACAGTGGCGGGAGCAGCCTGCTCGGCGCGAAACCGCATGCCTGCAGAGCAGCCATCTCGCTGTCGTGATACATGCGCCCCAGCGTGAGCACCACGGCAAGCAACAGGCCAACCGGCACGATGACGGAAAGATTCATCACGGCGCCCAGGGCGATGAGGTCGAGTACCACGTGCCGGCCATACCGATTGTCGGCGGCCTGACCCAGAACCCTTGCCAATTGGTTCGAAATCAGAATGGCTACCAGAACGCCGGTCACCGCAAGCCATGTTTGCACGACTTCGCGCAGCACATATCGTTGAACGGTCCATTTCATGATCGTCGAGGCCATTTCATGGTGGTGGAGCTTAGAGCCTTCGTAATAATCTAGTAAACTATTTACAACCGTGAGACCACCCAGCAGCAAGGACAAATAGGGAGTTTTGGATATGGAATTCAAGGTAATTGTCGATGCCAAAGCACGCGACGGTGCCGATTGCGCCGTCGTGGGTGTTTATGAGCAAGGCGATTTGGGCATCGCCGCTCGGCACCTCGACGCGCAGACCGGCGGGCTGATCGGCAAACTGCACGGCAGCGGCGATTTTGGCGGCAAGCTGGGCGACAGCCTGCTGCTGCCCCTGCCCACCGGCGCGGCAGCGACCCGGGTACTCTTGATCGGCTTGGGCTCCCGGGCCGGCTTTGGCCGCAAGCAATACCGCAAGGCGCTGCTGTGCGCGGCTCAGGCCCTCGGCAAAACGGGCGCGGCGGATGCCATTCTGTACTTGGCCCTCGAAGAAGTTGCCGACCTCGACGTGCTGTACCGCGCGCGCACGGTGGCCGAAGTGTTCAGCGTCCAGGGCTACAAGATTCCGGATCTCAAAACCGCCGCCAAGCCCAAGCCGCCGGCGCTGTCGAGCGTCAGTATCGCCATGGAGAATGCGCGGGCCGCGAAATCGGCGGCGGATGGCGTGGCCTTTGGGACAGCCATCGGCAGCGGCATCGCCCTGGCTCGAGACCTGGGAAACCTGCCGCCCAACATCTGCACGCCCACGTATCTGGCGACTCGGGCACTGCAATTGGCGAAGCAATGGCCGAGCATCAAAACCAAAGTCTTCGATCAAAGAGGCATCAAGGCCCTCAAGATGGGGGCATTCTTGGCCGTCACGCAAGGCTCGGCTCAGCAGCCGCGCTTGATCGTGTGCGAATACCGGGGCGCGAAGAAAAGCGCCGCGCCGATCTGCCTCGTGGGTAAGGGCATCACATTCGACTCCGGCGGGATTTCGCTGAAAGATCCCCCCGCCATGGACGAGATGAAGTTCGACATGAGCGGCGCGGCCACCGTCCTGGGAACCCTGCGCACGGTGGCCGAACTGCGACTGCCCATCAATCTGGTGATCATCATTGCGGCTTGCGAGAACATGCCGAGCGGCACCGCGGTCAAGCCGTCCGACATCGTCACGACCATGTCGGGCCAAACCGTGGAGATTCTGAATACCGATGCCGAAGGCCGCTTGGTGCTCTGCGACGCCATCACCTACAGCCGCCGCTTCAAGCCGGCCGCAGTGATCGACGTCGCGACCTTGACCGGGGCCTGCATCATCGCGCTCGGCAACCACTTCAGCGGATTGATGGGCAACGATGACGACCTGACGAATGAACTCTCGGCCGCCGGCGTGCGCGCCGACGATCGGGCCTGGCGCTTGCCCATCGGCGACGAATATGTCGATCAATTGAAGAGCAACTTTGCCGACATCGCGAACGTCGGCGGTCGCGAAGGCGGCGCGTGTACGGCGGCATCGTTCTTGTGGAAGTTCGCCAAGGATCTCAAGTGGGCGCACCTGGATGTCGCCGGGACCGCCTGGCTCAGCGGTTCACAGAAGAGCAGCACCGGCCGGCCCGTGCCGCTGCTCGTCGATTTCTTGCTCCATCGTGCCGGCGCGAAGTGATCGAATCGACATGACCGACCGGGTCGACTTCTACGTGCTGAAGAGTTCCACGGCCACGCAGCGTTGGACCTTTGCCTGCCGGCTGACCGAAAAAGCCTACCTGCGCGATTTGAAAGTCGTGCTGTTCAGCGAGACTGCCGCCGACGCCAAGGTGATCGACGAGATGTTGTGGACCTTCAATGAACGCTCGTTCGTACCGCACGAGGTTCATGGCCACCGCCCGGTCGTGGGCGATGCGGCGGCTCCGCGCGTGGGGGGTGCGGCCTCGATGCCGGCCCCGGTGCAACTGACACCTGACCTCGATGCCATCGATACCGCAGATCTGCTGGTGAACCTGAGCGATCGCCTACCCCCGCGTATGGAGCGGTTCTCTCGCATAGCCGAAATCATCGATACCGACGACGAGCGCCGCCGCCTCGGTCGTGAACGATTCAAAGCCTACCGCGAGCTCAAGGTAGCCGTGGAAACTCATCAGTTGGACGACGTCGCGGGTTGAATCGCATGAACAACGAATCGCATGATCCGCGCGACATCCCCATCCTGACCGATGCGGTGGAGAAGGACGGCCGCACATATACCTTTTTTGATGCCAAGGCCGTGCATGCCGCGATCGTGACCGAGACCCTGAACCTGGCCGACTCATTACTGCACCGGGCCGCCAAGGACATCGAGGCCGCTCTGTTCGAGCGCGTCTTCGATCAGCTGCGCGCGCAGCTTCCGGAACTCGTGGACCGAGTCTTGCGCGAACATGCGGACGCAGCGGCGAAAACGCCGCCGGTCGCGGGCAATTGAGCGGCCGTCCGCTCGGCCGGGTCTTTGCCCGCGGGCGCCCCGCGCGCCGTCTCCCGTTATAATCTCGGCGATGGACAAAGCCTTTTCGCCCGCCGACATCGAATCGCGCATCTACGCCCAGTGGGAAGCTGCGGGCTATTTTGCACCCAGCGGCCGCGGCCCCGCCTACTCCATCGTGATCCCTCCGCCGAATGTAACCGGCACGCTGCACATGGGCCACGCGTTTCAGGACACCATCATGGATGCCCTGATCCGCTTCAAGCGGATGCGCGGCTTCGACACGCTATGGCAGCCGGGCACCGACCACGCGGGCATCGCCACCCAAATGGTGGTGGAGCGACAGCTGAACGCTGCGGGCCAAAGCCGTATCGATTTGGGGCGTGACGCATTCGTCGAGCGAATCTGGGACTGGAAAAACAAATCCGGCGGCATCATTGCCAATCAGCTGCGCCGGCTGGGCGCTTCGGTGGACTGGCAGCGCGAGAAATTCACCATGGATCCCGCCCTATCGCGGGCGGTGACCGAAGAATTCGTGAAGTTGTACCGCGAGGGTCTGATCTATCGCGGCAAGCGCTTGGTGAACTGGGACCCGGTACTGAAAACCGCGCTGTCGGATTTGGAAGTGGTCTCCGAAGACGAGGCGGGCAGCCTCTGGCACCTGCGCTATCCCCTGACCGACGGCAGCGGATACGTGGTGGTTGCGACGACGCGGCCCGAGACCCTGCTGGGAGATGCGGCAGTCGCAGTGCATCCCGACGACGAGCGGTATCGACACTTGATCGGCCGCGAGCTGCGCTTGCCCTTGACTGAGCGCGCCATACCCATCGTCGGGGACGCCTATGTCGATCCCGCATTCGGCAGCGGCTGCGTCAAGATCACGCCGGCGCACGATTTCAACGACTACGAGGTGGGGCAGCGCCACGGCTTGGCCCTCATCAACATCATGACGCCCGCTGCGTCGCTCAACGAGAATGTGCCGCCCGCCTATCGCGGGCTCGACCGCGCCGTCGCACGGGTCAAGGTGATCGCCGACCTCGAGGTCCTGGGGCTGGTCGAACGCGTCGAGCCGCACGTGCTCAAGGTGCCGCGCGGCGATCGCACCCACGCGATCTTGGAACCGCTGCTCACCGACCAGTGGTACGTCGACATCAAGCCGCTGGCGGCGCCCGCCATCCGCGCCGTCGAGGACGGGCGTATCCGTTTCGTCCCCGAGAACTGGTCGGCTGTTTACTTCGAATGGATGCGCAACATCAAGGATTGGTGCATCAGCCGCCAGCTCTGGTGGGGACACCGCATCCCGGCATGGTACGACGCCGAAGGCCGCTGCTACGTGGCGCGCGACGAGGCCGAGGCACGCGCCGCTCATGGGCTCGACGCCTCGGAGGTGCTGCGTCAGGACGAGGACGTGCTGGACACGTGGTTTTCCTCGGCGCTGTGGCCCTTCGCCACCCAAGGCTGGCCCGATGACACAGCGGCGCTGCGCACCTACTATCCCACGTCCGTGCTGGTCACGGGATTCGACATCATTTTCTTCTGGGTGGCCCGCATGATCATGATGGGGCTCAAGTTCACCGGCCAAGTGCCTTTCCACGAGGTGTATGTCCACGGGCTGATCCGCGACCACGACGGCCAAAAGATGTCCAAGTCGAAAGGCAATGTGATCGATCCGCTCGACATCGTCGATGGGATCACGCTCGCGGACTTGCTGGCGAAGCGCACCAGCGGGCTGATGCAGCCCCAGATGAGGCCCGCCATCGAGAAGGCGACACGCAAACAATTTCCGCAGGGCATCCCCGCGTTCGGTACGGATGCGTTGCGGTTGAGCTTCGCCTCGCTCGCCACGCAAAGCCGCGATTTGCGCTTCGACATGGCCAGAGTCGAAGGCTATCGCAACTTCTGCAACAAACTTTGGAATGCGGCCCGCTACGTGCTCATGAACGTCGACGGACAGAACACGAGTCCCGAGGGCGCGCGCTTCAGTCTCGCCGACCGCTGGATACGCTCGCGCCTGGCGGCGGCGCTCGCGCGCGTGGAGAGCGGCTTCGCCGAGTACCGCCTCGACGTGGTTGCCACTGCGCTGTATGAATTCACCTGGCGCGAGTACTGCGATTGGTACCTCGAATTCTCCAAAGCCGCACTCTTCTCGGCCGAGGCTACGGAGGAGGAAAAGCGCGGCACCCGATATACGCTGATCCATACGCTCGAAGCGTTGCTGCGCGCTTTGCATCCGCTCGCGCCGTTCATCACAGAAGAGATCTGGCAGCGCGTGAAGCTGAGCGCCGGCGTCGGCGGCGAGACCATCATGCTCAGCGAGTTTCCGGCAGCGGGCGCGTTCGATGCCGATATGCACGCCGAGCCGGAAATGCGCTGGGTCATGGAGTTCATCGAAGGCGTGCGACAGATCCGCGGCGAGATGGACATTGCGCCCAGCCGCAAGATCGACGTACTGCTGCAGAACTCCCGTCCCACCGACATCGACTACGTGCATCGAAATCTGCCGTACTTGACCCGGCTCGCAGGCATAGAACCGCCGCGGCCGCTGGCGCCCGGCGAGGCTGCGCCCATATCGGCCGTGGCACTGCTCGGTACCATGGAGATACTGGTGCCCATGGCCGGATTGATCGATCCACAGGCCGAGATCGACAGGCTCGCCAAGCGCCTGCGCAAGACCGAGGTCGATCTCGCCAAGGTCGAGGGCAAACTCGCCAACGCCGATTTCGCCCGCAATGCGCCCGCCGACGTAGTGGCCAAGGACCACGCGCGGCTCGCCGAATTGCGCACGGAGCTTGGGCAATTGACCGCGCAAATCGCCCGCGTCAACATGTTGTGCGGTCCCGTCCCGCACTGATGCGCACGCCCCGCGCATGAACACACCGAAGCGCGACATCGAGGCCATTCTCGCGCAACTCAATCGAGTGATTCTCGGCAAGGACGTACAGATTCAATTGTGCCTGGCCTGTTTGTTGGCGCGCGGTCATTTGCTCATCGAGGATATTCCGGGCGTCGGCAAAACCACGCTGGCCCACGCGCTCGCCAAGACACTGGGATTGTCTTTTCAGCGGGTGCAGTTCACCAGTGATCTGTTGCCGGCCGACGTGCTGGGTGTCTCGATCTACGATCGCGAAACCGGCACGTTTCGCTTTCAGCGCGGACCGATTTTTGCGCAGTTGGTGCTGGCGGACGAAATCAACCGCGCCTCGCCCAAGGCACAGAGCGCATTGCTCGAAGCCATGGAAGAGCACCAAGTGACCCTCGACGGCCAATCGATGGCGCTGCCGGAGCCGTTCTTCGTCATCGCGACCCAAAATCCCCAGGACCAGGTGGGCACCTTCCCGCTCCCCGAATCACAGCTCGATCGGTTCTTGATGCGCGTGCATTTGGGCTATCCGGCGGCGGCCGCGGAGCGCGAGCTGTTGAAGGGCATCGACCGCCGCGATCTGGTGAACGCCCTCGCGCCGGCGGTGAGCGTCGACGTACTGACGCAGCTGCAGCGCCTGGTTCTCGAAGTGCACGTCGCTCCTGCGCTTCTCGATTACGTTCAAGCATTGGTGGCGCACACGCGCAACGCATCGGCGATCAGCCTCGGTTTATCGCCGCGGGCGGCGATCGGATTGCTGCGCGCGGCGCGTGCCTGGGCATTGCTCGCCGGCCGCGACGCCGTCATTCCCGAACACGTGCAACAAGTATTTGCGGCGGTGGTCGAGCATCGCTTGAGGCAACGCGACCACGGCCCCGCGGCGGTTGTCCGCGTGCTCGAGGACGTACCCATCCCTTGAAAGGAGCCTGTCTGAGTAGTCCGCGTGGCCGCGAGCGCGGCAGATTTTTTCTCAGTCGAGGCGGAGCCGACGCGGTTGGGCCAAGCTCCAATAAGGAGGCGACAACGACGAATGAGGAAAAATCTGCCCGCTCCCGAAGGGTTGGCAGGGAGAGGGGCGTCTGCGGCGTTGCACGGCTTGTCCGTGGAGCCTGCCACGGCCGGCGCCGCGCGCCTTGCATCCGCTCCCTCGCCCTGACAACGCGGCTCACGCGGAATACTCAGACAGGCTCCAAGTGCGGCAAGCGGCGATCGCACGCTTGACCCGGTGGTCGGCCCGCCGGCACGGCACGGATAGCCTGCCGATGACCATCACCCGCCGCCGCATATACATCATACCCACTCGGTTCGGGATGGCCCTGGCTCTGCTGCTGGCGGCCATGCTCATCGCGGGCCTCAACTACAACAGCAATTTGGGACTGGCGTTCGGCTTTCTGATGACCAGCCTCGTCCTGGTCGCCATGCATCATTGTCATCGGAACCTCCTCGGCCTGCGCGTGGACGTCACGCCCGAGGTCGATGCCTTCGCGGGTGGACACGCCGCTTTCGCATTTCTGCTGCACAATGACGCGCGCATCGAGCGCTGCGATATCGAGATTCGCTGCGGACCGCCCGCCCCCAGCGGCGGAACCACCGCCGCCGCCAAGATCACCGCCGCCGCCAAGATCATCGCCTCTGGCGGGGCCACGGTCGCAGCCGCAACCCCGGGTGCGGCTCCTCACACCGTGGCGCCCAACGGCTATGTGCGCGCGCTCGTGACCATGCCGGTACCGGAACGCGGCGTCGCCCGTGTGGCGCGCTTTGAATTGCGCACACGCCATCCATTCGGATGGTTCCGCGCCTGGACCTATGTGCAAAGCCCGCTGACCGCGTTCGTGGCTCCGCGGCCCCTCGGCGACCGGCCCTTGCCCGCGGCCGCGGCTGCGTTGGGTACCGCATCGCAGTCCGAGCACCGAGGCGATGAGGACTTTGCAGGCCTGCGTGCGTATGAGGCGGGCGTACCGCTGAAGCACATGGCCTGGAAGGTGTTGGCGCGCGGCGGCGAAGCGGCGGTACGCAGCTACAGCGGTCTTGCGGGCCAGCCCGAATGGCTGGACTGGGCCATGCTCGACGGCCTCGACACCGAGGCTCGGCTCTCGCAGCTTTGCCGGTGGGTGATCGTCAGCGAGGCCGCGCAACGTTCGTATGGGCTGCGCATGCCCGGAACCCAGATCATGCCGTGGCGCGGCGACCAACATCGCTCGGTGTGTTTGCGCGCGCTCGCCGCCTATCCATCGGCGATGCGACCGTGAAGCCGCCGACCGCCGCGGGAGCATCCACCCTGCCCGGAGAGGCGGTGAGTTTCGAGCTGCTGGCGTGGATTTGCGGATGCCTCACGCTCGCGTTGCTTGCCGGCATCTCGACCTTGCCGATCTGGGTGACCGCCACGGTGGGCGCCGCTGCGGCCGCCCGCCTGGCACTGGCGGCGCGTGGACGCGATGCCCCGCCGCAAAGCATCCGCGTCGCCGTCTCGGTGGTCGCCATCGCCTTTCTCTTTTTGCGGTTTCGTACTTTCAACGGCCTCTCCGCGGGCACCGCGCTGCTGAGTTTGATCGCGGGATTAAAGCTCCTCGAAACTCGAACCCGGCGTGACATCCATGTGATCACGATGATCATCTACTTCTTGTGCCTCGCTACGCTTTTGGAAGCCGAATCCTTTTGGCTGCTGAGTTACTTGATTGCGGTGTGCTGGCTCACCACCTCGACGCTGCTGCGCTTGACCGGCTCTTCTCGGGGGCCGGAGTGGCGCGGCAGCGTGCGCTATGCCGGCCGCATTCTTGTCCAAGCGCTGCCTCTCGCGCTGGCGTTCTGGCTGTTTTTCCCCCGCTTCGGCGCTCCGCTGTGGCGGGTGCCCGATAACGGCCGCAGTGCGACTTCGGGCTTGAGCGATACCATGAGCCCGGGCGACATCACGGATTTGGCGATGTCCGACGAGATCGCATTTCGCGTGCGCTTCAGCGCCGGAACGCCGCCGCCGGGACAGCGGTACTGGCGCGGGCCGGTGCTCCATGATTTCGACGGACACACCTGGCGGCGTACCGAGGCGAACACCGGCCGCGCACCCGTCCTGCTGTTCCAAGGTCCCGCATATCAGTACACCGTGAGCCTCGAGCCGAGCGAGCACAACTGGATTTTCGTCCTCGATTGGCCGTCGCAGTGGAACGCTGCGCGCGGAATTCTCACCAATGACTACATGTTGGTGGAGCCCAATCCCATTGCGCAACCCATCGACGTCGTGGCCACCTCGTATGGACACACCCGGTCGACGGGGCCGCTGGGGCTGGCCATGCGCCGCCGCGACACGCTGTCGCCGCCGGGCAGCAACCCGCGATCGCTGCGCCTGGCACAAGCGCTGCGCACGGCGCATCCCAACGATCTGGACTACATCCGCGCGGTGCTCGACATGTTCCGCAATCAACCGTTTTTTTACACGTTGACGCCGCCGCGGCTCGGCGACGATTCGGTGGACGGATTTCTATTCGACAGCAGGCGCGGTTTCTGCGGACACTATGCATCGGCGTTTGCCGCATTGATGCGCGCCGTCGATATCCCCGCGCGGGTGGTGACCGGCTATCAGGGCGGCACGTACAATCGCTTCGCCGACTACTGGATTCTTCGGCAGAGCGACGCTCATGCCTGGGACGAGGTGTGGATCGAGGGGCAAGGCTGGCTGCGAGTCGATCCTACGGCTTCGATAGCGCCGGAGCGCGTCGAGCGCGGATTGAACGACATGGTCGCCGCGAACGGGCCGGTGACCAGCCGTTGGCAGCAGCGCACGCCCTGGCTGAGCGATACCCGGCTGCGTCTCGACGCGCTGCGCCTGTTGTGGCGCGAGCGGATCCTGCAGTTCAACCAGGGCTCTCAAGAAAGGCTCCTGAACGCTTTGCACGTTCCGGAGCCGGATGGACAGAAGCTCGCGCTGGTGCTGGCGGCATGTTTGATGGCGGGTATGTCGTGGCTCACCTGGCAAGTGCGGCGCGAACTCAAACCCCGGCCCACCGATCCCGTCGCTCGAGCCTTCGCGCTTTTGTGCCGCCGGCTGGCTGCCGCGGGCCTGCAGCGCATGCCTCACGAGGGAGCCGAAGCGTTCGCCGCTCGCGTCGCCGCAGCACGCCCCGACCTCGCGTCGGCGGTGCGCGCCCTGTGCCGCCGCTACTCCGAGCTACGTTATGCAGCCGCGGTCAGCCCAGCCGGCACCGCGAATTTCATCGCCGGCGTGCGCGCGTTCAGGCCGGGCCACGTCAGGCCGGGCCACGTCAGGCCGGGCCGCGTCAGGCCGGGCCGCCCCACGCCGCGCAGCGTTATTTAGGGCCGCGCCGCCCGTACTAAGCCGCGAGGTTCTCGCGGGTTTTCATGAAGTCGATCTCCGGCCAGCGTTCCTCGATCAGTCCGAGATTGACTCGCGTCGGTGCGAGATACACGAGTTCACCGGCATGATCGACGGCCAGGTTGTCGTACGCTTTCTGGCGAAACTCTGCCAACCGCTTTTCGTCGGCGAGCCGCACCCAGCGCGCGACGGCTACGTTGATCGCCTCGAAAACGCATTGCACGCCGTATTCGTCTTGCAAACGAAAGGCCACCACCTCGAACTGCAGCTGGCCGATGGCGCCCAGGATCAGATCATTGTTGCGCAGCGGCTTGAAGAGCTGCGTCGCGCCTTCTTCGCACAGTTGCGACAGACCCTTTTGCAGCGCCTTCATGCGCAAGGGGTCCTTCAGCACCGCACGCCGGAAGAGCTCGGGTGCAAAATTAGGCACACCCGTAAAGGTCAGATTCTCGCCCTCGCTGAACGTGTCGCCGATATTGATCGTACCGTGATTGTGCAAACCGATGATATCGCCCGCGAAAGCCTCTTCCGCCTGACTGCGGTCGGCCGCCAAAAACGTCAATGCATCGGCGACTCGGATGTCTTTGTTCAAGCGCACGTGGCGCATGCGCATGCCGCGAGCGTATCGTCCGGAGCACAGTCTCATGAAAGCTATGCGGTCGCGATGCCCCGGATCCATGTTGGCCTGAATCTTGAAAACGAAGCCCGTGAGCTTCGTTTCGTCGGCCCGAACGGCTCGTTGCAAAGTCGGGCGCGGCAACGGTCCCGGCGAGTGCTGCACGAACGAACTCAGCAATTCCCTGACACCGAAATTATTGACCGCAGAGCCGAAGAACACCGGCGTTTGCTTGGCAGCGCGATAAGCGCTCAAGTCGAACGCGGGACTGGCACCGCGCACCAGTTCGACCTCGTCGAGGAACTGCGCGTATCGCGAGCCCAAGAAATTCCTTGCCTCGTCGCTCGCGATGCCGTCGATGGTCTCGTGGGTGCCCACCCTGCCCTTTTCGACGGGAACATAGACGTAGATCTTGTCCTCGAGGAAGTGGTATACGCCGAGCAAGTCCCGGCCCATTCCGATAGGCCATGTGATGGGCGAGCATTGAATCTTCAGTACGCTCTCGATCTCATCGAGAAGTTCTATCGGCGCGCGCCCGTCGCGGTCGAGCTTGTTCACGAAAGTCATGATGGGCGTGTCGCGCAACCGGCACACGTCCATGAGCTTGATCGTACGCTCTTCCACACCCTTGCCGCAGTCGATGACCATCAACGCCGAATCCACCGCGGTCAGCGTGCGATACGTGTCCTCGGAGAAATCCTCGTGGCCTGGCGTGTCGAGCAGATTCACGATGTGATTGTCGAACGGAAACTGCATCACGGATGAGGTCACCGAGATGCCGCGCTGTTGTTCCAAACGCATCCAGTCGGAAGTCGCGTGTCGCGTGGCCTTCCGGCCTTTCACCGTTCCGGCCATCTGGATGGCGCCGCCAAACAACAGGAGTTTTTCGGTCAGCGTGGTTTTACCCGCATCCGGATGCGAAATGATCGCAAACGTTCTTCTTCTGCTTACTTCCTCGGTAAGTGAGCCATTCGCCATCGTCATCAAACCTCGACTGTGTACGCAAGCGCGCACAGAAATGAAAATGTAGTCAGAACGCTGGAGCGACGTGGGATACCGGTCGCCGGAAGCAGCCCATCTCCAAGCGGAGCAACACGTGGGGCTATGTCGCCTTCGGCGACATGATAACCTAAAAATTGGTTAGCGTAATAACCTTAAAACAGGTTGACACCATAACCTAAACACTATAAAACAGAAAAACCTAAAAATAGGAAAGCACAAAACCCTCAAAACCGGAATCGCCATGGTCGCGCCCGCTGACAAACTTGCCAAGTCTCTCGATGTCCTGAAGGCACTTCAGGACCAAGGACGCATCGCGATCAGGGCCGCCGACCTCACGCGGACGCATCGAGAGCGGCTGCAGGCCAACGGCTGCATCCGGGAGGTCATGAAGGGTTGGTACGTCCCGTCACGTCCTGACGAGCCCGAGGGCGAAAGCACGTCATGGTATGCCTTATTCTGGGACTTCTCCTCCGCCTATCTTTCCGAGCGGTTCGGTGCTGAGTGGTGCCTCAGCCCCGAGCAGTCAATCAGCCTCCATACGGGCGACTGGGCTGTGCCGAAGCAGCTGCTCGTCCGCTCGCCAAAAGGCGGCAACAAGCCGACGGAGCTCATCCACCGCACCTCCATTTTTGACGCCCGGCTCGAACTCCCGCCACCGGAGGATATCGGCGTCCTGGGCGGCATGCGCGTGTGCACCCTGCACGCCGCCCTGATCTCCTGTGCGCCGTCTCACTTTCCGACGCACGCATCGGCGCTGCGCGCCGCACTCGCGATGGTTTCCGACGCATCGGAGGTCCTCGGGCGACTGCTCGATGGCGGGCATAGCAAGGTAGCCGCCCGCCTGGCCGGGGCGTTCCGGAATATCGGACGCGATCAGATCGCGGACAACATTGTGGCGACAATGCAATCCGCCGGGTACACGGTCAATGAAAACGACCCGTTCGAGGACGAATCCCCCCTCGCGTTCGGCGCTCGGGAAACGTCGCCATACGTGAACCGGCTGCGCATGAGCTGGATGCGTATGCGCGCCGATATTCTCGAGATCTTTCCTGCTGCCCCCGGCATCGCCAAAGACGCCGGCGAGTACATGAAGCAAGTCGACGACGTTTACGTCACCGACGCGTACAACTCGCTTTCAATCGAGGGGCACGAGGTAAGCGTCGAACTGATCGAGCGTGTGCGCTCGGGCGGCTGGAACCCGGATAGCGTAAAAGGCGACCGCGATCATCGCGACGCGCTCGCGGCGCGTGGCTATTGGCAGGCATTCCAAGCGGTCAGGCAAAGTATCGGCGAGGTTCTCGCCGGAGAAAGCGTCGGTGCGATCGCCGACAAAGATCACGCGACGTGGTACCGCGAACTCTTCGGCCCAAGCATTAGCGTAGGTATCCTGAAGCCGAGCGACCTTGCAGGCTATCGCAATGGCCCGGTGTTCATCCGTCGCTCGATGCATGTCCCGCCAAGCCGCGAAGCCGTGCGTGAGCTCATGCCGACATTCTTCGAGCTATTGCAGCAAGAAAAAGAACCAGCCGTCCGAGTCGTGCTCGGGCATTTTGTATTCGTCTACATCCATCCGTATCTCGACGGAAATGGACGGATGGGGAGATTCATGATGAATCTCATGCTCGCATCGGGCGGTTATCCATGGACGATAGTTCCGCTAGATCGTCGGGCGGAATATATGGCCGCTTTGGAATCAGCGAGCGTCGACCAGAACATCAAACCGTTCGCCGGCTTTCTTGGCGGTCTATTAAAACGCAACAAAAAGAATTGAGCTGCGCAACGCTGTCCTCGTAAAACGCGTAGCATGCGGCTATACGGGAGAGATGTATCGTGGCAAGAAAAGCGATCAGTGCCCAAGGCGCCGCAGCCATCGGCCCCTACTCCCATGCGGTCGAGGCGAACGGCCTGCTTATCCTTTCCGGCCAGACCCCGATCGACCCCGCAACCGGGCGCCTTAAGAACGGCACCGTCGCGCAGCAGACCGATCAATGCTTTGACAATCTGTTCGCTGTTCTCGACTCCGCCGGACTGACGTTCGACGACGTCGTATCGGTCCAGGTGTACCTCACCAATATGGCCGACTTTCAGGACATGAATGCCGCCTACGAACGCCGCTTCACTCCGCCATACCCTGCGCGGACGACGATTGGCTGCGCCAGCCTCCCACTCAACGCCTGCGTCGAGATCGGTTGCATCGCGGAAATGCGTCGGGGCACCGGTTGAACCCCTGCCATCCGTTTCAGTTTAGCGTCAGGCAGACCTTTCCCATGTGACCCCCCGCTTTGAGATGCCGGAAGGCGGCTTCGGCCTCCTCGAAGGCGAAGACCTTGTCGATGATCGGATGAAGGCGTT
>JALYHU010000286.1 GCA_030776345.1 Pseudomonadota bacterium
TCTCGGGTTCGCTAAAAGGCGAGGGCTTGCGAAGGGGTAGTAGCTTGCCATAGGCGACGACAAAGGACCGGAAGGTATCGGTCGCGGTCCAGCGCGGGATCAGCAGCGGTTCGAAACGACTGGCGACCTGTAAATCGGTCTGCAACGCGTGGAAGGCATCGGCGGTGCCGACGACGACCACGACGATCTTGAGTTCGTTCGTCATGAACTTCAGTAAATTGAGCGCGCGGCGTTGAATGGCCGTCAGCTTTCGCAGCAACCGCGGACGCGCAGGCCGGGACTGAAAGTTCTGTTCACCCGGCTATGCGCGCAACGCAATTGTTCATAACGGGCGCCTCGATACCGGCGGGGAATTGATCGCCAAGCCCTTCACTCAAGCGGCGCTCGCTTCAAAGTTGAGGGATATTCTGGACGCCAAACGGGTGCCCGGCAGGCTACTGCTCGTCCCCGGCGGCCGGCCAAATTCCCCCACCTGTGGCCGGCGCAAATTCCCCCACCCTGATGCCGTAAATCGACGCCGGTCGGCGCCGAGCTAGAGAGCCGCGGCGGGACGTTACGCTGCGCCCTTTTTTCTGCGGAAAAGGGGCTGGGAGTGAACGTTTTGAAGCCAAATTTGAGGATTGCGGTCCAGACCTTGCTGGCTGCGGGCAAGGCCCAGCGCGAGATTGAACGGGTGCTCGGTGTGGATCGCAAGACGATCCGACGTATTGACCGAGAAGCAAAATCCCCCGGGGTGGCCACCGGGAATGGTGCGGGAAAGGCCGCCGAACCGGCCGCGACCTCGGAGCAAAATCCCCCACCCCGGCCACCGGCTCCAAAGCCGGTGACCACCCCCTCGGCGTGCGAGATCCACCGCGAGTGGATCGAGGGCCAGGTGACCCTCGGGCGCAACGCCATGAGCATCTACCAGGACTTGACCGAGCAGTTCGGCTTTACCCACCGGTACAACTCGGTCAAGCGCTTCGTCGCGACGTTGAAGGCGCGCGAGCCGGAGCGCTTCGATGTCCTTGATGCGCTACCCGGAGAAGAGGCGCAAGTCGACTTCGGTCAAGGAGCACCGACGCGGCTGGCGAACGGGAAATATCGCAGACCGTATCTGTTCGTGATGACGTTGAAGTACTCGGGCAAGAGCTTTCGCAAAGTTGTGTGGAAAGCGGACCAGGAGACGTGGGCGCGCTTGCACGAGGAGGCGTTCCGCACGTTCGGCGGATCGGTCGCCTACGTCGTGCTCGACAATTTGAAGCAAGGAGTGCTCGAGCCGAATCTGTACGCACCGATCTACAACCCGGTCTACGCCGCGATGCTCGCCCATTATGGCGCGGTTGCGGATGCGGCGCGGGTAGTCGACCCAAATAGGAAGGGGACGGTGGAGAACGCGATCCAGCACACGCAGTCGACGGCGCTGAAGGGTCGCAAGTTCGACTCGATCGATGAGCAGAACACCTGGCTCGCGCACTGGGAGGAGCGTTGGGCGGCGCCGCGCATCCATGGACGCAAGAAACGCCAGGTGCTCGCCATGTTCGCCGAGGAGAAGCCGGCGCTGAAGGCTCTGCCGGCAACACGCTTCCGATACTTTCGCGAGACCTCCCACACCGTCGATGACAGCGCACTGGTGCAGGTCCTGGCGTCCTACTACGCCGCTATTCCCGCATCCCCAGGCGACATCGTCACTGTGCGCCTGTACGAGCATGATCTGGAGATCATCAACGGTGCCGGCCAGTTGTTGCGTCGGCATCCGCGTTCGACGAAACGCGGGCACTTCGAAATGGAGGAGTCGGATCGGATCTTCAATCCCTCGCGCGAAACGGTGCGATTGCTCGGCAAGGTCGCCAAGCTCGGGCCGAACAGCCTGCAACTCGGTCGCGACATCTTCCTGCGCTTGGGGCGCCCCGGGCAAAAGGCCCTCTATGGCATGTCGAACCTGCCACGCCGCTATGCGAAGGAGGACATCGAGAATGCCGCGAAGCGCGTACTGACCTTGAGCCAGCCGTCCTATCACGCGCTCAAGTCCATCCTCGAGCGCCACGCCACCGAGACCGAACGCCGCGCGACCATGCCCGAACTGCAACAGGCCGGTCCGCATATCCGCGACATCGAGGAGTACCACGCCTTCTTCGAGAACGCACAACGCTTTGACGATGAAACGACGAAAAATCCGTAAACTACAGGAGATGATGAGTATGACGATGACGATCACAGAACTTGAAAAATCGCTGCGCGCACTGCGCCTCTCAGGAATGACTGCGACGCTTGAGACCCGCGCGCTGCAGGTGGCCCAGCAGCAAATGGACTTCATCGAGGCGTTCTCGGTCCTCGTCCAAGACGAACTCGATCGGCGCCGCTCCCGACTGATCGATCGACGCTTCGCGCTCTCGGGACTGACCGAGCGCAAAGATCTGAAAGATTTTGACTGGCAGTACAACCCGAGGAATCCGCGGCGCGAAATCCTCGAGCTGGCGAACCTGAAGTTCATCGATCAGCGCGAAGACGCGTTGTTCATCGGATCACCAGGCGTCGGCAAAAGCCACATCGCCAAGTCGCTCGCGCTGCTCGCCGTGCAACGCGGCTATACCGTGTTCTATCGCGAGGCGCACGTCCTCGTCGATGACATCCATCAAGCTCGCGAGCTCGGTGAACTCAAAAAATATCGCGCCACGCTCAAGGCCGCGGATCTTGTCGTGATCGATGATCTGTTCTTGCGCAAGTTGCCGCCGAACGCCGGCGAGGAACTCGCGGACGTCATCATGAGTCGTTACGAGAAATCGTCCACGTTGATCACGTCAAACAGGGACATCGAGGACTGGACCAAGCTCTTGGGTGATGTCGTCATCGTCACGCCGCTGCTCGATCGGCTAATGCACCATGGTCACTTGCTCAAGTTCGTCGGCAAGAGCTGGCGACTCAAAGAATCCGCGGAACGCCTTGCCAAAACGCGTCAGACCGCGTAATCATCCTCCGTCCCGCCGCCGCCAGGTGGGGGATTTTGACCCGGCCACGGGTGGGGGAGTTTGAGGTGGCCGCCGGGGCTGCTCGTTGAGGACGAACCCCTGATACAAGTGCTTGCAACGGAATACTTGGAGGAAGCAGGATTTTCCGCCGACTGGGCAGGTTCTGCACTTGAGGCGATGAACAAAATCGGCCATGTTCCAGGCGGCGTCGAAGCGACCGTTATCCATATTGGATTGCCGGATCGACAAGGAGATGCACTGATTCGGGAACTAAAATCTCTCTACCCAACGTTGCCCATTGTGCTGGCCACAGGTCAAGATACAACTGAACTCGCTCGAACCTTGGAGAAGATTGCTTTTGTCACCAAACCTTCCACTGCAACGGATTTGTTAAATGATCTTGATAGCCTAGGTATCTGCGGCAATGCAGAAAGAAGCATCACCCCTCCGTGGCAATGATGGAAACGATGCTGCGTAAAGGGGGGGGTTACCTGGCTCCAAGGGGACAGTTTCCCCCAATCATCACGATCGACGGCTTAAGACAGTTCCGATAGCGCGTCCGCTCGGGGGGGGGGCTTATCGCCCGCATCGGCATCGGGGTCGAGCGCCAAACGTTAGGGACGTTTGTATACAGCCAGTTTCCTCTGAGTTTCCATGAACATCCGCCGGTCCGGGGGGTCTGCCAATTCACTTACCGGCGGCAGGAATTTTGCGATTTCCCCCGGGGAGCACGGCCGCGGTCCGATAAGACCCTTGAAACGGACCGGCGAGGTTCTGGCCCTGTTTCGCAAAGTTGTTGCTGCTTCCCGTGGTATCCATATGAGCTCCAAATTGTATTTTACAGACGCACTGGCAATTGCGCGAGTCTTAGACCCTGCGATTGCTGTGCATGACGAAACTGACTATCGCGCCGATCAGGAACACCACGAAAAGGATTTTCGCGATGCCTGCGGCACCTGCGGCGATACCGCCAAAACCAAACACCGCGGCGATCAAGGCAATGACTAAAAAGACGATGGCGTAATGAAGCATGAGTGAACTCCCTGTTTTAGAAAATGGCTTATCGAAGGTTCGTATAAGTTTTACTATTTGGGCGAGACTTTCAAATCATTCGTGACGTGACTTTGACCAACGACCGCCGCCGCCTTGGCCTCAACACTCGCCTTCTCCTGCTCCGAGCGAACCACGCCGTTTAAGGTCACACTGCCGTTGACGGCGACGATTTTGACGTTGTGCGCGTAGCTGGACAGGGACTTATCC
>JALYHU010000287.1 GCA_030776345.1 Pseudomonadota bacterium
GCATCGCGGCGCAAGGCCTCACCGCCATCGGTGCGGCGGCGGATGGTGCGGCCGATGCCGAGACGCTGTTCGAACGGCTGCGCGGCCTGCGAAAACGATTGGCCGATGCGCAGGGCCTGCCGCCCTATGTCATCTTTCACGACGCGACGCTGCGCGAAATGGCGGCGCGCCGACCTCGGACACTCGGCGAATTCGCCAGCATCCGCGGGGTGGGCCAGGGCAAGCTCGCGCGCTATGGGGAAGAGTTCATCGCCGCGCTGCGCGAGCACGGCTGAGGGGCCACCGCTACCGCCGGCGCCCAGCACGTGCGGCGAGGTTTGCCGTTGCGGCCGTACGGCCGGCGACCCTGCGGCCGTTTGCGGACCTGCGGCCTTGGCCGGCTCACCCTTGCGGCGGCCGGTCCTCAGCGCGGCCGGACATCACCTTGAGGGCGCAGCGCCGAGGCCGCGATATTTCATCATGGCCTCGATGGTCGGCGTTCTGCCCCGCCATGCCACATACATCGGTGCCAGCTCTTCGGTATTGCCGCGGGAGAGTATCATCTGGCGGAATCGGTCGCCGTTCGCGCGAGTCAACCCGCCCTGATCGTCGAACCACTGGTAGGCATCGTCCGCCAGCATCTGCGTCCAGAGATAGGCGTAATAGCCGGCCGAATAGCCGCCGCCCCATATATGGCTGAAGTAGCTGGAGCGATAGCGCGGCGGCACGGCACGCAGGTCGAGGTGCGGTCGCGCCAACGCCTGCCGCTCGAATGCGTCGGGGTCCTGCAGCGGTGCCGTGTCGGCCAACATGTGCCATTGCATGTCGAGTTCCGCCGCTGCCAGCAATTCCGTCAGTCGATAACCTCCATTGAAATTGCCGGCCTTCGTGATCTTGTCGCGCAATTCGGCGGGCATGGGCGCCCCCGTCTGATAGTGCTTCGCGTAATGATCGAACACTTCGGGATAGGTTGCCCAGTGCTCGTTGAACTGCGACGGGAACTCGACGAAATCGCGCGCCGTCGCCGTCCCCGACAGGCTGGGGTAGCGGGTGTTCGCGAACATGCCATGCAGTGCGTGGCCAAATTCGTGGAACAGGGTTATGACATCGTCGAAGCTGATGAGCGCCGGCTCGCCGGCCACCGGCTTCGGCAAATTCGCGACGTTGTAGATGACCGGCAGCGTGCCGAGCAACGTGGATTCGTCGACGAACGAGGACATCCAGGCGCCGCCGCTTTTGTTGTCACGCTTGAAATAGTCGCAATAGAACAGCGCCAGGGGTTTGCCGTCGGCGTCGGCGACCTCGAAGACGCGCACGTCCGATTGGTATACCGGGATATCCTTGCGTTCTCGGAAGGTCACCCCGTAGAGCCGATTCGCGGCGTAGAAAACGCCGTTTTCCAGGGTACTGCCGAGTTCGAAATACGGTTTGACCTGCGCTTCGTCGAGGCTGTACTTCGCCTTGCGGACCTGATCGCCGTAAAAATTCCAATCCCACGGCTCGAGCGTGAACCCGAGATGCTGCTCGTCGATCAGCGCTTGGATGTCGGCGCCTTCCCGCGCGGCTTTCGCAGTGGCGACCGGCACCAGCGCATCCAGGAATTCGAGTACGGCATCCGGCGATTTCGCCATCTGGTCTTGCAGCTTCCACGCCGCGTGGTTTGGAAACCCCAGGAGCCGCGCACGCTGCGCGCGCAGCTGGGCCAAGCGCGTAATCCCCGCCCGCGTGTCGTTCGCGTCGCCGCGCTCCGCGCGGGTCCACGAGTTATCGAACAGCGCTTGGCGGGTCGGCCGATCACGCAGGGATACCAAAGCAGGCTGCTGCGTCGTGTTCTGCAACGGCAACACGTATCCGTCCAGATTGCGGCTGCGCGCCGCTTGCGCCGCCGCGGCCATTTCCGCATCACCCAGACCCGCCAATGCCGCGGCGCCGGCGGTATGCAAGGCGGCGTCCTTGGTCGCGGCCAACAGCTTCGTCGTGAACGAATCGGAAAGGGTGGACGCCTCTTCGTTCAATTTCTTCAACGCCGCCTTATCGGCATCGGACAGGCCGGCCCCCGAGTGCACGAACTCGTCATAGGTCACGTCGACCAAGCGCCGCGACTCCGGATCGAGATGCACGGAGTCGCGCTGCTCGTGCAGGGCGGCCACTCGGGCGAACAATTTACGGTTCAGATAAATGACGTCGTGGTGCGCGGCGAGCTTCGGCGCGAGCGCGGCCTTGGCGGCCTGCAGCACCGGATTGGTGTTGGCCTGCGCGACCGCGTTGAATGCCGCGTGCGCGCGCGCCAGCAGCAGGCCGCTCCTTTCGAGCGGCACCATCGTGTTGTCGAAGGTCGGTTTGCTCGAGGCGTCGGCGATGGCTCGAATCTCTTTCACCTGGCGCGCCATTCCCGCCTCGACCGCGGGTTGATAGTCCTCGTCCTTGATCCGATCGAACGGCGGCGCTTGGAACGGCAACGTGCTGGGTGCATAGAAAGGGTTGGAGGGGCCAAAAGCGGCGGTTGCCGCCGCGCCGGGTGTCGCTGCGCCACCGGGCTCCATACCCGCAACCAACAGCATCGTCCCCGCACACGCACGAATCACCTTCGACATAGACACTCCAAAAGTCGTTCGGCGGATCATACGCCGGTGAGGCACACACCGCGTTCTTGATCGAAAAAACCCCACCCGGCACGCTGCCGGACGGCTAGCCCCCGCCAACCCAGTCCGCTCACCGACACGACCAGCGGGCGAGGTCGGTGGCCACTGTTCGCGGCGGCCCACCAAACAATCCATCGCGCGCCTCCGCGTCGGGTTGGCCAAACTCGGTACGAATCGTCCCAACCCTTGCGGCGTGCGCCGCCGCGGTCAGAGCTTTCCCACAAACGGTCGCGCGCGCCGGTAAGGGCGGCAGAGCGAGGGTCGCGCCACAATTCGAGCTGCAGCCACGCGCGGTTGCACCGCTGCGAGGGATGCGATCATGACAGGGAATCCGGACATTCGGGATGCGTGGGTCGGCGGGACTTGGGCATTGGTACTCGCCGGCGGCGAGGGCAGCCGACTCCAGTCACTGACCACCACACCCAACGGGGTTATCGTCCCCAAGCAATTTTGCTCGCTGCGGCACGGACCGAGCTTGCTGACGCAATCCCTCATTCGCGCCGGCTCGGTGGCTCCCACCATCCAAACCTGCGCAGTAGTGGCAGCCCAGCACCGCTGGTGGTGGGAATTGCCGTTGGGATGTCTTGCCAGGGAAAACGTTTTCGTGCAGCCGGAAAATCGCGGCACCGCGCACGGAATATTGTTCGCGCTGCTGCGACTCGAGGCGCGCGACCCCAATGCGACCGTGGTGATGCTGCCCGCCGATCACCACATCCGCAACGAGGCCCTATTTGCCCGCTCGTTGAGGCAGATCGCAGAGTTTGCAACCCGCATGGATGACGCAATCTATTTGCTCGGTGTTCAGCCCGACAGAGCCGATCTCGAACTCGGTTACATCGTTCCAGCCGTACGAAGACCACACAGGCCCAGCCGGGTACTTCGGTTCGTGGAGCAACCCGAGGCGGCTCGACTGCACGATTTAATCAATGCCGGTGCGTTGTGGAACATGTTCGTCATCGCAGGCTCGGTTCGTGGCCTGCTCGGCCTGTACGAGCGCGCGCATGGGACCTCGATTGCGCTGATGCGGTCGGTCATCAGTGGTCGGAAACACCGGGCGATCGACAGCACCGCGCTTGCGGCCGTTTATGAGCGGCTGCCGTCGGTGGACTTCTCGCGCGGCCTGCTCGAGCCCCAAGCCGAAAAGCTGCAGGTCGTTGGCGTTCCCCCCTGCGGATGGAACGATCTCGGTACACCGAAGCGAGTGGTCGAGACGTTGGCCGAATTGCCGGCGGAATTCGAGCGCTTTGACCCGCTGCCGGCGGCGGCTCTGAGCCTTGCCGACCAATTCAGCCGGCTCACGCGGGACCAGCGCCCCCTGCACGCGGATCTAGCGACGCCCCTCTAGCAGCGGCGAACGGACATGGCGCTGGCAAAGCCCGAGCATGGCGTACCCATGCAACGGCGGGCTAGTACCCACGCAACGCGCCTGGCACCCCGAGTTCGAGGCACCCATGCAGTTCCTCTGGCAACGCCGCGCTCGCGCTAGCCATGCAACGGCGGCGCCGAGATCAGCTGGCTACGGCCGCCGGCTTGCCCGCCTCCGCAATCACCACGTCGGCCACGTTTTTCGGCACCGGTTCGTAATGCGAGAACTCCATCGTGTACGAGGCGCGGCCGCTGGTCATGCCTCGCAACTGGCCGATGTAGCCGAACATTTCCGACAGCGGCACGGTGGCCACCACGGCGATGTTGGCGCCGCGTTCCAGCTGATCTTGGATCATGCCGCGACGGCGATTGATGTCGCCGATCACATCGCCGAGATAGTCCCCCGGCGTAACCGTCTCCACCTTCATGACGGGCTCGAGCAGAATCGGGCCTGCCTTGCGGATACCTTCGCGGAAGGCGGCCTTGGCCGCGATTTCGAAGGTCAGCGCATTCGAGTCGACATCATGGTAGCTGCCGTCCGTCAGCGTGGCACGAAAATCCACGGTGGGGTATTTCGCCAGCACACCGGCTTCCTTCTGCATCTTCAGGCCCTTCTCGACGGCGGGCACGAACTCCTTCGGCACCGAGCCGCCGACGGTCTTGTCGACGAACTCGAACCCGGCGCTGCGCTCGAGCGGCTCGAAGGTGATCCACACTTCGGCGAACTGGCCCGAGCCTCCGGTCTGCTTCTTGTGGATGTACTGCTCATCGACTTTCTTCGTGATGGTTTCACGGTAGGCCACCTGGGGCTCGCCCATGACGCCTTCGACCCCGAATTCCGTGCGCATGCGGTCGAGCGTCACCTCGAGGTGCAACTCCCCCATGCCGCGCAGGATGGTTTGACCGGTTTCGCGATCGGTTTCCAGATGCAGCGAGGGATCGGCGCGCACCATCTTACCGAGCGCGGCGCCGAATTTTTCTTGTTCCGCCTTGACCTTGGATTTGACCGACACGCTGATGACGGGGTCGGGAAAGCGCATGCGCTCCAGCACCACGGGGGCCGCCGAATCGCATAGCGTGTCGCCGGTTTCCGTATCCGACAGGGATACGAGCGCGATGATGTCGCCGGCACGCGCCTCTTCGATGGGATTCGCCTCCTTGGCGAACATTTCCACCATGCGGCCGATTTTCTCGCGCTTGCCGCGCGTGGAATTCATGACCGAGGCGCCCTTGGTCAGCACACCGGAATAGACCCGGGCAAAAGTCAAAGCCCCGTAGGCATCGTTGATGACCTTGAACGCCAGCGCCGAAAACGGCTCGTCGTCGGAGCACTTGCGTTCGCCGACGGGTTCGCCGTCCGCATCGACGGTCTTGATGGCGGGCACGTCCGTCGGCGCCGGCAGGTAATCGACGACCGCGTCGAGCACCTGCTGCACACCCTTGTTCTTGTACGACGAACCGCACATCACTATGGTGAACGCCGAATTCAGCGTGCCCTTGCGCAGCGCTTTGCGCAGGGTGTCGGCCGACGGCACGGTCCCGTCGGTGAGATAAGCCTCCATGGCCTCATCGTCCTGTTCGAGGCAGGTATCGATGAGCTCGGTGCGATACTTGTCGATCGATGCGAGGATGGCGCGGTCGCTGGGCACGGTGATCTTGAGCCTATCCGCGATGTCGGACGTGATCTCGAGGCTCTGCCACTCGGCATCCTTGTCGTCCGAGTCCCACACCAGCGCCTTCATCTCCACCAGATCGATCATGCCCTTGAAGTTATCTTCCGAGCCGATCGGAAGTTGGACCGGCAAGGGGCGAGCGCCGAGACGCTTTTTGATCATGTCGACGCAGCGCAGGAAGTTGGCGCCGCTACGATCCATTTTGTTGACGTAGCACATGCGCGGTACGCCATAGTTGTCGGCCAGGCGCCAATTGGTCTCCGATTGGGGCTCCACGCCGGCAACACCATCGAATACCACGACGGCCCCGTCGAGCACGCGCAGCGATCGATTCACCTCGATCGTGAAGTCCACGTGTCCCGGGGTGTCGATGAGATTGATTTTCTTGTCGCGCCAGAACGCAGACACGGCGGCGCTTTGGATGGTGATCCCGCGCTTCTGTTCCTGTTCGAGGTAGTCCGTGGTGGTCGAGGTTTTCAGATCCTTGGTGTCATGGATGTCGATGATCGTGTGCTTACGCCCCGTGTAATACAGGATGCGCTCGGTCGTCGTCGTCTTACCGGCGTCGACGTGGGCGATGATGCCGATATTGCGGATATCGGAAAGTGGGGTTGTACGGGCCATATCAAACTTCCATGACGGTTTCAGGGTAAATAAAAGGGTCAGCCGGATATACAGCAACGGCGCTGCCGCGCAATCTTTAGACGATCACGTGCGTTTCGCGTCTACCCAGGCTGCTAGCGGGCGCAGAGTTTGACACGGCGCCGCGACAGTGTCGAAAAGAATACGTTTCGGGGGACCTAAACCCCGTTTCGGGGCCCCAAATGGTCAATTTCAGTGGTTTTTCAGGCCCCAAAAGCGCCCAGCCCAGCTCAGCGGAACCCGGTCCAAACCGAGCGTTCGGGCGCGCGCGCCAGGCCGCTCCCGCACCCCTCCGGTGCGCCATTTGGAATGGCGTGCACCGCAAGAAGTCACACGATGGGAACGCATGTGCTCGCTATTGAACACGTTTACAATTCGGCGCCGGCGCTGAAGCGCGCCCCCCTTCCACTTACGAGGTCATGATGCCGGATAACGATGTTGCCACGTCCGATTTGAGTCGCCGGGATCTGCTGCGCATGATCGGACTCACCGCGGGCAGCGCTGCGATGTATCAAGCCATGAACAGTCTCGGCTTCGCGGCGGAGTCCACCTACAAGGGACCCATCGATTTGCAGGGCGCCCCCCGAGGCGCATCGGTTCTGATCTTGGGTGCGGGCATCGCCGGCATGACGGCAGCCTATGAGCTGCGAAACGCCGGTTACCGGGTGCAGGTACTGGAATATAACGCGCGCGCCGGGGGACGAAACTGGACCTTGCGCGGCGGCGATACCTATACCGAATTGGGCGGATTCACGCAGCAGTGCCAATTCGACAAGGACCTCTACATCAATCCGGGTCCGTGGCGCATTCCGTATCACCACCGCGGCATCCTGAGCTATGCCAAACGGCTGGGCGTTCCCTTGGAAGCGTTCGTGCAAGTGAACTACAACGCCTACCTGCACAGCAGCGGTGCGTTCGGCGGCAAGCCGCAGCGCTATCGCGAGATCAAGGCCGACTACCACGGTCATGTCGCCGAACTTCTCGCCAAGGCCACGCGGCAGAACTCCCTCGATGGCGCCGTGAGCAAGGAAGACCAAGAGAAGTTGCTCGACTCGCTTCGTGAGTGGGGAGCGCTCGACAAGAACTATGCCTACGGCGCGAGCGAAGCGAGCAGCGACCGACGCGGCTATCGAAAGGAGCCGGGCGGCGGTCTGACGGCGCGTCCCATCCCCTCCACGCCTGTCCGACTCGCCGACATCTTGGATTCCAAGCTGTGGCAAGGAATCCCCACGGGCGACACCTTCGACATGCAAACCACCTTGTTCCAACCCGCGGGCGGCATGGGACGAATCGGCGAGGCCTTCGGCCGCGAGCTCGGCACCCTCATTCGCTACAACGCCAAGGTGACCGATATCCATCAAGACGAGCACGGCGTGAAAGTCACCTACCAAGACACCGGCAAACCGGGAGCCAACCTCGAAGCCCAAGCGGACTGGTGCCTGTGCACCATCCCGCTGCCCATCTTGGCGCAAATTCCCATGAATGTGGGACCGGCCATGAGTTCGGCCATCTCGGCCGTACCCTACGCCTCCGCCATCAAGGCCGGCCTGCAATTCAAGCGGCGTTTTTGGGAAGAGGACGATCACATTTATGGCGGCATCACGTATACGGACTTGCCCATCACCAACATCGGCTATCCCAATACCGGATACCACAGCAGCGGCAAGGGGGTCTTGCTGGGCGCTTACATCTGGGGGTTGAACGCAATGGAATTCACCGCCATGACGCCGCAGGAACGCGTGCAGAAGGTGGTGGAATACGGCAGTCAAATCCATCCGCAATACACCAAAGAGTTCGACAACGGAGTCGCGGTGGCATGGCATCGTTCGCCTTTCACAATGGGATGCTTTGGGATGTGGTCCACCGAATCACGGGCCCGCCATTACGATGATTTGTGCCAGATCGACCAGCGCATCGCGCTCGCAGGCGAACATGCATCGTTCCTCGGCGGATGGCAGGAAGGCGCTGTGACCTCGGCGCTCGATGCGGTGGGCCGCCTGCACCAACGCGCGGTGGCACAAGGAGCCAAGGCATGACGACGATGGGCAATCGATTTCGAGGCCGCAGGCTCGCCCTGGGGTTGTTGACGGCGGGGATGGCGGCGACCGCCACCGCTGACGACTCGGCGTTCACCTCGGCCGCCGGCGTGGGGGTCATGACCGGCGCGCAGATCTATAGTCACATCTGCCAAGGCTGCCACATGCCGCAAGGCGCCGGGGCCGTCGGCGCCGGGCATTATCCGAAATTGGCGGGCAATCCTGCACTGGTATCCTGGCAGTACGTGGCGCTCACCGTGCTCGGCGGCAAGAACGGCATGCCGGCGTTCGGTCTACCGCCGAACGAGGTACTGCAGACTCGCGCCGCCTCCCTCACCGACGAACAGGTCGCCGACGTGGTGAATTACGTGCGCAGCAGCTTCGGCAACAAATACAAGAGCAACGTCACCGCCAAGGACGTGGCCAAGCTGCCGCATCCCGGCACGGGGGCGGCGCCCTTTTGAGCCGTGCAATCGATGACACACCTTCATACCATCCATCGGCATCGACACCATTGCGGCTGGGACAATTCTCTCGAGCCGGTGCTGCGAATAGCGCCGGGTGAGTCCATCGAGTTCGACGTATACGAGGCCTCGGCCGCACAGATTTCCGCCACCTCGACCGCCGCCGACTCAGCGAAATCGTCGATGTCCCGAATTGGACCGTGTCGTTCTACTTTCCGCGGATGGTCATCGAGTAAGGCGCGGCCCAAATCGTCGCTTCGCGATAAGCTTAGTCAGCGAGCACCGGCGCGGGCAGACGCGGCGCTACGCTCTGAAAGGCATGGGCCAGGCTGAGCAACCGTGCCTCGCTGTACGGCGCGCCCATGAAGGAATAGCCGACGGGCACGTTCCCCGAGACTCGCCCCGCCGGTACCGTCACCTCCGGAAAGCCGGCGGCCGAGGCGACGTATCCCGGTTTATAGCTGTCGTCGCTGTCGCAGGCATAGCCGCCGGGGTCGGCTGCATCGAAGCGTGGGCCTGCGGGGCAACCCATGGTGGAGAATACGAAAGCCTCCAGTTTGTTCGAGGCCATGACCGCGAGCAGTCGAGCGCGGAGTTCCGGAATGACTCGGCTCAAAATGTGGATGTACGTCGGCGAATCGGTGAGCGATGTCGAGTCCGCGTCGCGCAGCGCCTGGAGGCGCTTGGGGTTGACGGGCGTGGCGGAGTTCATGACCGCATCCGAAGCGCTGATGTCGATGAGCTCCGCCAGTGTGCGCGGCTGCCCCGGCGGCAACGTCCGCAAATAGCGCTCGAATTGCGGTTTGAACTCCGCCGCACCGACCGGTCCGAGCACGCTCTCCCATAGGGTTTCGAACTCCGCGGGCAGGGCCACCGGAACCAGCACGGCGCCCTGCCCTTCGAGCCTCGACAATGCGTTTTTCTCCGCCGCATCGACTTCGGCGTTCGCGCCGCGAAAATTTCCGATCACACCGAGCCGTGCCCCGCGCAGGGATTTGGCGGCGATCGCTGCGCGGTAGCTGCCATGCGCGGGCTGCGCTCGAGTCGCCGCATCTTCGGCATCCGGAGCGGCGATGGCATCGAGCACGACGGCGAGGTCTTCGGTACTGCGGGCCAGGATGCCCGTCGTGTCGAACGTGAGCGACAGCGGAATGACCCCGCTGCGGCTGGTCAGGCCCATCGTGGGACGCAGTCCCACCAAACCGGCGACACTGGCCGGCCCGCGGACCGATCCCGCGGTGTCGGTGCCCAGAGCAAAGGGTGCAAAGTCTGCCGCGACGGCCGCCGCCGAGCCGCTGCTCGATCCTGAAACGTCGCGCGCCGTGTTATACGGGTTGAGCGTGAGACCGCCGGCCGAACTATAGCCCAGCCGTCCATACGAAGCCGCGAGTTCCGACATATTCGATTTGCCGATCAGTATGGCTCCCTGATCGATGAGCCGCTGCACGATGAACGCGTTGGACGACGGCACCGCATGCCGCAAGGCGGCCGACCCGCCCGTGGTGGCCATCCCGGCGGTGTTGTAATTGTCCTTGGCAATGAAGGGTATGCCGCGAAGCATGCTTGCGCGATGCGTGGTCGCAAAGTCCTCATCCGATTGCCGCGCTTGCTGCCGAGCGTGCGGATTCAGGCTGATGAGCGCATTGATGCGCGGTCCCTTCCGATCGAAACGTTCGATGCGATCCATGTAGAACGCGACCAGCTGTTCTGAAGTTACCCGCCCGCCGTCGAGCGCAGCTCGCAGCTGCAGGATGCTGGCATTGGCTGGATCGAAGGTGCCCGCCATGGTACGCATCGATGCCGCCGCGAGAATGGCGAAGCATGCCGGCGCCAACCACGGCGAGCGTGCAACGCCGCGTTCGTTTCTGGTCATGGTCAAGACTGAATCGTAGGCGTTTTCGGCGCCGGGTGCCTATATTATGATGGCCGCCACACACAAAGGGATACCGCATGCCACATTCCGTTCGACGCCGCGAACTGCTGGCGGGGGCCGGGGCCGCCGTCATCGTCGGTGCGCTGCAAGGCTGCGCCAACCTGGGCGCGGGTCAGGCCGCACGGCTCCCACCGCCGCGCACCGAGCCGCCGCGCCCCAATCAGCTGATGCTTCCGCGGATTCGCGCCAGTACCGATCGCATTACCCGCATTACGGTTTGTACGCGTCCTTTTCGCGCGCGCGGACCGCGCTTGGACGTCGAGCAAGTCGGCCGCAAAACCGTGGTCCACAACTACGGCCACGGCGGCAGCGGCTGGTCTCTCTCTTGGGGGTCGAGCGGCATCGCGGTCAAAAAAGCCCTCGCCACCGGTGAGCGCGACATCGCGGTGCTCGGTTGCGGCGCCCTGGGGTTGACGTCCGCGCTGCTGCTCCAGCGCGCCGGAGCTCGCGCTACGATCTATGCCAAGGAACTGCCGCCCAATGTGCGCTCGTCGCTGGCGACCGGGTTATGGACACCCGATTCGCGCATCTGCTTCGATGAATACGCCACGCCCTCGTTCAAGAAAACATGGCAAGCCATGGCGCGCGACTCATTCCAAACGTATCAGACCTTGCTCGGACTGCCCGGCAATCCGGTGGAGTTCATCGATCAATATATCGTTTCCGATACCGCCGACACCGAGCGGCGCCACGACGCGCCCACCGACGGCAGAAAGAAATTTGCCGAATTGCAGCATGAGCTGATCGGCGACCTGATCCCGAACGGCGAGAACTATGCTCCCGGCAGCCATCCTTTCAACGACCGCTACATGCGGCGCAATACGCTGATGATGTTCAATCTGACGGCCTATGCGCGCATGTTGATGTCGGACTTCATCGCCAACGGCGGCAAGATCGAAGTGGTCGAATTCCGCACCCGCGGTGATTTGGCGACGCTGCGTCAGAGGACGTTGATCAATGCAACCGGCTACGGCGCGCGCGCCCTGTTCGACGATCAGTCGATCACGCCGGTACGCGGACAATTGACTCGGCTGATTCCTCAGCCCGAAGTCGGTTACGGTCTGTACTACAAAGGCGTTTCATTCGTGCCGCGTCGCGATGGCCTGGTTTTTCAAGCGGTGGGCGAGGATGACAACGCCGGGTTCAACGATGCAACGACGATTCCCGACCGGGCGGAGGCGAATTTTGCCGTGAACACCATCGCCACTCTGTTCGACGGCGTCTGACGGCACGGCACGGCACGGCACGGCACGCTTTGCTTTGCGTATAATACCGCCATGCTCCCGATCATCAGGCTGCCGCGAAGCGTGCGGCTCAGCCTCGAATCTTCATCCAGCGCTCTGTTGCAGCCAGCGGGAGGCCGACGCATAGATTTCAGCCGGCCTCTTGGAGAGGAGGCGCTCGTTTCGCCGCATTCCATCTCGTGGCGCATCTTCAAGAACCCGGTCGCTCTCTTGGTGGGCGGAATCGCAGCCGTCATCTTGGAACTGGCGGAACCCGCCGTACGCACCGGTGTATGGCAACACTCGACGTTCCTCAAGGACCCCATGGGCCGGCTGCGCCGCACCGGATTGGCGGCGATGGTCACCGTGTACGGCGCGCGCAGCATCGCGGAGCCCATGATCGAAGGCGTGGTCCGAATGCACGCTCGGGTCGCGGGGACAACCCCCGCCGGCGAGCCCTTTTCCGCGGCTGATGAGCGCCTCTTGAACTGGGTTCATGCCACCGCGAGTTTCGGCTTCGGCGAGGCCTATAGCCGTTACGTGTCTCGCCTCAGCCCCCTGGAATTCGATCGTTTGTATGCGGAGGGAGCGCCCGCCTCCCGGCTCTACGGTGCATTCGACGCTCCGCGAACCGCTGTCGAATTGCGCGCTCTCTTCGACTCGATGCGCGGACGGCTGGAGTCATCCGACATCGTTTTCGAGTTCTTGCGCATCATGCGCGAGACGCAGGGTTTCCCAAACCCGCTGCGATGGATGCAGCCGATGCTGGTGCGCGCGGCCGTCGAGCTGATTCCGGGCTGGATTCGCGAACGCCTCGGCCTCACCGCATCCCATGGGTTGCGCCCCGGGGAACGGCTGATGGTGAGATTGGCCGGTGCCCTGGCTGACCGGATCATTCTGCCCGACAGCCCGCCATCGCAAGCCTGCCGCAGGCTGGGCCTGCCGAAGGCTTTTCTCTACGCCTAGCGGATACTTTGGATCGCAAAGCTCCGCCGCATCGAGCATAATGGATGCCATGCAAACGCGCCCTTCGTATGGCCTGACCGCCGGAGCCGCCGGATTCGTGCTTCTGGGTCTGGGGGCCATCGCCTTTTTGCTGACGCAGATCAGCAATCGCCGAATATCGCTGCGCAATCACCCCATGTATGCGATCACTGCAAAATTCGACAATATCGCCGATCTCAAGGTGGGCGCGCGCGTTGCCATGGCCGGTGTGGAGATGGGCCGCGTCATCGCCATCGGCTTCGACGCCGGTGAACAAAGAGCGGTGGTTTCGATGCGATTGAACACGGAATTCGATCACATCCCGAACGACAGTTTCGCCAGCATCAACACGCGAGGGATACTCGGCGGCAAATTCGTCAGTCTGCAAAACGGCGGTTCGGATATTTACCTCAAGGACAACGATCAAATCGTTCACACGCGCTCGGCCATTCCCCTCGAGAACATGATTGGCCAGTTCGTTGCTCACTATCTGCGGGCGAAGGGTGAGGAGGCCGCGAGCGCGGGCTCTTCTGCCGATCCGCGGTAAGCGTGGCGCCCTCGATGCGGGCCCGGTGCAACGCGTGCTCCAAAGCGCTAGGCGCGCTATTGGTGCTGGCCGCGAACTGCGCATACGCCGGGTTCGATCACGAATGGGCACTGGATCAAAGGGGCATTTGGGGGCGAAACGTTCAAACCGGGCTCGAGTACGGCGTGGTGGCCGTCGAAGTGGCGGGCAGCTTATGGTTTGGTAACGACGACCCGTTGGGTCACACCTTCTGGCAGACCATCGATGCCTCCACCATGTCCGGGATCGGCGCGGCTGTTCTCAAGCGCGGCTTCAGTAGATCTCGCCCGAGCCAAGGCGGCGATCCGAATCGCTGGTTCAAGGGCCGCTGCTGCGAGAGTTTCCCAAGCGGTGAAGTGACTCTGCAGGCGAGCTTCGTAACACCCTTCATCGTCGACTACGCGCGGGGCAACCCGTGGGTGTGGTCGCTCGAAGCACTGCCCCTGTACGATGCCCTCGCGCGCTTGAAGAGTCAGGCCCACTGGCAGACGGACGTCGTTGCCGCATGGGCACTGGGCTCGGCTGTGGGGTACTGGACCACCACGCGCGATACTCCCTTCTCGGTGCAGATTCTGCCGCGCGGATTATCGGTGGGTTTTTATAAACGATTCTGACGGCCAAGCGCAGGCTACGCGGCGGCAGCGCCCGTCTCGACCAGTTGTACTCGGCGATCCGCCGCTGCATTTTCAAACTCGGTGCTGATGTTGGTCAGGTCCCGTTGATTTTCGGCGGTGACGGACCCAATCAAACACGCGCGATCTCGGCCGCGGCGCTTGGCCTCGTATAGGGCCTTGTCGACGAGGCTGATGGCGCTTTCCAGCGAAATCTCGGGTATCGACCCCACCATCGGAAAGAATGCGTAGCCGATGGAAATCGTGCATTGGATGGCTTGGCCGTTCCACAGAACGGGATCCCGGCGCACGGCATGCAGAAGCCTCTCGACTGTCGAGGTGGCCTGTTCGGGCGTGATGGGATCGAGTATGGCGAGGAACTCTTCGCCGCCCCAGCGCACCAGCTTATCGCTCTCGCGCAGCGCAGCCGACAGACGGTGGCTCACCGTTGCCAAAACCGCATCGCCCGCCGGATGGCCCAGCGTGTCGTTGATCTTCTTGAAATGGTCGAGATCCGCCAGCAACACACAGCCGCCGACCGGCCGCGCGCCGGCAACGGATAGGACGTATTCGTTGAAATAGCGCCTGTTGCGCAGTCCCGTCAGCGCGTCGCGCTCGCTGTCGAAGCGCAAACGATCGTTGACCTTGCGCACGCCGGCAAATCGCCAGATGAGCGCCGCGCAAATACACGTCACGAATAGGGCGGCTGCCAGGATGAGCTGCTGCTGCAAGCGCTGCGCGCGCATTTGCGAAACCTTGAGTTCGTTGTCGCGCCGCAGAAGTTCGAGCTGGCGCGCTCGGCCCTCGTCATCGAATTTCGCCGAGAGCTCGAGAAACGCGCGCTGCCGAGTGGTCGACATGACTTTCTCGCTGACGTCGTCGTAGCGGTGATAGACCTGGATCGCCATCATCAAATAACCGGCATGCTCGAGCGCATCCGCGTACTCACGCAACAAGTCCTTGACGTCCAGCAGGTTTCCGCCGGCAGTGGCTTCGGCTATCGCGCCCTCGGCCAATTTTTCCCCGGGCGCGATATTGCCGAGTCCGATGTACGCCAGTCCCTCGTTGAACAAGACGATGGGCTCCTCGCGGCTGTCGCGCAGCCGCAGCACGATGGGCAGCGCCTCCTTCGAATAGCGCAGCGATTCGCTGAAATCGTGGGTCTTGAGATACGAGTCTCCGAGGTTGACGAGCGCGTGTGCCAGCCATTTGCTGCTTCCCGAACTCTTGGCGTGCTCGAGGGCCGCGAGACTGGCGCGGCGCTCCTCTGCATGCTGGCCGCGCCGGTCCGCCACGTCCGAAACGCATCCCTCGATCTCGACCAGCGCAGCCTCGTCGCCCAGCGTCGTCGCGAGACGTCTCGCGGCCTCCAACTGCGCGGACGCGCGCTCGAAATTGCCGGTGTCCATGTAGATGCGCGCCAGCCAAAGCATGGCATGCAGGCTGCGGACCTCGTCGTGCATGTCGTGTGCGAGATCCAACGCCTGCTGCAGCAGCGGCAACGCCGACTCGGCGCGCCCCAGCATGCGCAGGGTGTTGCCGCGCAGAATGGAGACCCTATAACGCTCGGCCTTGCCGGCGATGGCAGCGACGTCGACGTGCGCGAGTTCGGCGCTGCTGGCCGAGAATTGGTTGCGCTGATAGAGCCAATAGGCCCGAACGTAGTGTTCCGCTCCGATCGCCGATGTGTCGCCTTCCCCGGCGATCGTCCGCAGGTCCTCGAGCGTCGCCTGGACGTCGAGGTCGCGATGCACGTCGGCATACACCATGCCGCGAATCTCCAGCATCTGCACGTCCGGAGCGCGCTTCTCCGCCGACACCGGAATGGCGTCGATCTGCTTTACCGCTCGTTCGGGATCCGACCAATCCAGCAGTTCGACCCGGTCGGCGAAGCTCTGCTCGGCCGCCGCGACCGCGCTCGACGCGATCGCCAACCCCAAGATCCAAACCAGTGCACTGTTGCTAATTTGCCGCATATCCCGGTTATTTTTAAAACTGCAGTGCAGCACCGCGAAGGCCGCATTGTTGTCCCGACCTATCACGGCGTGGCGTGACGGAGGTCATTTACCGGTGTTTTGCGGCGGTGCGGGCTGTGCTATCGGCCCATTATGTGACTCCGGTCCACTTTGACGAAGCTTTTTCGGTGCCGCAGCCCGCGCTGTTCATTTACGCAGCGGGATGTCGAGGTAACTGTCGCTATACCATTGGATTTTCAAAGGAATTTTCGCGTCGGCGGCGGCTTCCTCACTCACGTCCTTGCCCGTGCCGTAGTTGCTCTCCCGATCCGGCCGCTTGTTCACGCCGAGAACGATGACCAGCCGGCTGCCCGTTTGCAGTTGCCGGCTGGTCAGGCGCTCGCTTGCAAAGGTCAATACCTGGCGTTGGCCTGCCTTGAGCAGGTGCCGATGAACTCGATCCCGCGCATAGCTGGCACGGAACTCGTAAGCAGGACTGAACAAGCGCACGTACTCGCCGTCGGCCATCAATTCGTACAGCGTGATGTTGAGGTCAACGTCCATCTTGTTCACCTTGAAATCGAAGCTGCCCGAGAACACGCCGTTGAACTCGGTCGGCTGGGTGAACGGTTCTGTCACGAACGTCGTCGCGTTGCGGTCCGCGAGTTGCTTGCCGACGAGTTCCGCCGGCGGCGTCCAGGCGACGTCCGTGCGATCGAGGAAATTGACGGTCTGAGGAACGAACTCAGCGTTCGCCCTGCCTTGCTGCATCGGCGGGCGGGAGGCGGTTTCGCGCAAATACAGCTTCAGGCGCTCTTCGGCCATGGCCTCGAGCGAGGGCGCGTGGCGCCACTCGTTTGCACCCATGACTTCGAAATTGACCGTGTCGCTCAAGATCGACGGCGCCGCTTCGTCCTTGAAGACGTGATTGAACCAGCGGTAGCGCAGCTCGCGAAGGTCGACGAGCGCCGCCGCATCGAGTTGATAGCCGCGCAGAGCCGTCGAGGTCCCTCGCTGCAACATGGCCTCATCGTACGGGCCGACTACCAGCATGTGGTCGGCACGCGGATTGTATCGATGATGCTGAGTGAAATAATACAGGTCGCCGGGGGCGCCTGCGGCGTAGTAGCCCGTGGTCGTCAGCACCGGAATATCGATGCGCGCGAACTCTTTACGGTACGGGCCCATCTTTTGCCAGTACCGATCGTAGCTCGGGTGGTTCAGCCAGCGAATGAAGATGGGGTTGGGCTTGCCGTACAGGCGCGGCATATCCCGGTACCGCTTGCCGCTCGCGTACCACCTTTGATCGAGCGCGCGCCACTGTTCATCGTCGCCGTGACCCCCGGCATCCGGCGCCTTGCTGCCGGTCATGCGCAAAGCCCATCGAAACGAGGAGTTCTGGAAAATGCTGCCCGCCATCGGCACATCGATTCCGGGCACGCCGGATGCGGAAACGGCAATGGCCTTGAGCGCCGCCGGCGGCCGCTTGGCGGCGGCCCAGGGGGTGAAGCCGCTATAGCCCTGCCCGTACATGCCCACCCGCCCATCGCTCCAGGGTTGCGTGGCAATCCAAGCGATGACCGTACGCGCATCGTCGCCGTCATGCTGATACGGAATTACCATGGAACCGCCTTTGCGCTTTCCGCGGCTGTAGGCCACCACCCCCACATAGCCATGGGCGGCGCACTCCTTGGCATAATTCTGCGAGCCGTTGATCGTGAACTCGAACAACGTCGGCAACGGGGCGCTGCTGTTCCTGGGCCGAACCACCAATGCGGACAGGCTCGCACCATCCCGTGTGCGGATGACGACCTCGGTATCGACCAGATAACGCCGATGCTCGTCCTGCGCTGCCAGCTCGCCGGCCAGGGGACCGAAGCTGCGGTAGGCATCGAAGGAAACATACGCCCAGATCAGCGCAATCGCTTCCGATTCGACGACTTCGCCCTTGGCCCGATACTGATCGAATGCCTGCCGCAGCGCCTCTCGAAATACGCTCGACGGGGTCGTGAGCCAACCTGTGACGATGTCGGCGTCTTGATCGTCGAGGTCGGACACCACGTCTCGAAACGACACGGTGAAACTTTCCGCAAAGGGAGTGCGATTCTCTGCCTCCAGGGCCTTCGCGTGTGCGTACATGTCGTAGATCACGCCGCGGCTGACCGGACGGCCGGAATCGGCTTCGCGCCGCCGTTCGCGCAGCGATTGCCGCGAGGCGTATGCGGAGGTGTAATCCCGTGCGGCC
>JALYHU010000288.1 GCA_030776345.1 Pseudomonadota bacterium
TGCATTAACGCGGTGGGACAGGGAGAGCGTCCGGCTTCGGCAGACACGAAAACGGCAGCGACCTCGCCCATGGCGCGAAAGGCTTAGTGGAATTGAAGCTCACGGAATATAGGATCGAGATGCCCGCCTTGATTGGCGCCGGAGCGACGACATTTAACGTGACGAACACGGGCCGCGAAACCCACGGCTTTGAAATCGAGGGGGACGGCATCGAGAAGGATCGAGAAGGCCCTTAAACCAAGATTGAAGAAGGGCGAAAGCGGTTCGTTGCAGGTGGACCTAACGCCTGGCACTTACAAAGTGTATTGTCCCGTCATTGGACACAAGTGGCACGGCATGTTTCTTGATCTGACCGTGAAATGACACGCAGCTAACACACTCAAGACCTCCTCAGCGCGGATCTCCAAGCGCCGCAATTCACCGTCGTAGCCGAGCCCGGTCTGGCGTCGAGAGGACCAGGCACCAAGCCAAGCATTCGTCATGGCAATAAATTGCGGCCCCTCAATGAATTGGATGGAAGTGAGGTCTTCCCAAGATGCTCGCTACAAACAGCCCGCACCGTATCTAGAATTTCCCGGACATCGCCAAGCGACATTCGCAACTTTCGCAAAGCGACAGCCGCAAATTCATTCAGGACTTGAATGCTGATGGTACCGCGCCCAGCAAGCAGCTGCTCGACACGGTCCGCCTTGTCGAAATCCTTTGAAAGCAAATAAAGCAGTACGCTCGTGTCAAAAACATTTTCAACGTCGCTCATTAGCTTCGAGCCGATCGAACTTGAAATTCGTCGGGAGCGTTCCGCGAAACTTCCGCAAGCGCGCTAGCAGCTCGCGTGCACTAGCAGCCTTCGCCACATCGAATGACCGCATGCCGGCTACTTGAATTTCTATCTGGTGGCCTTCCTTCAACCCGAGCGCATCCACTACCGCCGCGGGTAGACGAATCGTCAGACTGTTACCCCACTTTGAGACTCGCATGCCTCGCTCCAAATTAGATATACATCCAGCCAAAGTATATCCATCGATCCGCCGGCTAAAGGCGAGCGTCATTCCCGCCCGCGGTCAAATTCGACTTACGCGCGTTCCAGTTCGAGGCCATCCCGCGGCGGATTTGATCGTCTCGCGGCAACGAGCGCGAACTAGTGAGCGGCCGTTAGGATCCGTAGCTACTAATTTACTACTAATTAATGCACAGTTAGTAGTTAACGCCGTGCTCTGCTACTATTCCCCTACTCTTTACTACTAAATTAGTAGAGTCGCATGAAAGTACCCCTAAAACCGCCCACCCTATCAGAGCTCCTGGGAGAGCTCGTTAAGGAAGGGACTAGCAAGCTTACCGAAGTCGTCGGCTCTGATTTGGGCAAGCAGCCAAAAGGCCGCTATGTGCATTGGGACGAACTACGTCATCTGCCTCTATCTCACGGCTTTACCCACAGGCAATGGTGGCTTGCCATCAAGATGGCTCGGCGCGCGAATCATCCACTACCCTTCGTCGATACGAAGCGAACCAGTTTCACCTACGCCGTTCCCGACAATGTCCTGAAACTCATCCACGAAATCGACCGCGACGCCAGCGGCAGAATCGAAGTGCCGGAACTGATCACCAGTCCCCAAACACGCGACCGCTATTTGGTGAACTCCTTGATCGAGGAGTCCATCACCTCGAGTCAGCTAGAAGGCGCCGCCACTACCCGCAAGGTGGCCAAGGAGATGTTGCGCCAAGGGCGTAAACCTCGCAATCACGGCGAGCAAATGATCTATAACAACTATGCAGCGATGCAGTTCATTCGAACCCATAAACATCTGCCGCTAACCCCATCGTTGATCTTGGAGCTCCAGTCCATCATGACTGACCTCACGCTCGACGATCCATCTGCGACTGGGCGCTGGCGGCGTCCGGACGAAGACGTCCGCGTCGTCGATGAGCGAAACCATGAAGTGCTGTATGTGCCGCCACCGGCTGACCAAGTGGACGCGCGCATTGCGGAACTGTGTAGTTTTGGCAATGCGGGACACGAGAACCCCTTCATCCATCCGGTCATCAAGGCCCTCACTATCCATTTCATGATGGGATGGATACATCCCTTCGTGGATGGCAATGGGCGCACTGCGCGGGCGCTCTTCTACTGGGCCATGGCCAAGAGCGGCTATTGGCTGATCGAATTTATCTCCATCTCGCGCATCATCAAGAAGGCATTGGCACAGTACGCACGAGCCTATTTGCACACGGAAACGGATGACAATGACCTCACGTACTTCGTTGAGCATCAGCTTAATGTGATTTGTACCGCCATTAAGGCGTTACACACCTATCTCGCCAATAAATCAAAGGAAATCGCCGATACCCGTCGCTTGATTGCCTCATCGCCAAAGCTGAAAGACAAGCTGAATCACCGGCAGCTGGCGGTTATGGATCACTTGATGAAGCAATCGCATGCGATTTATCGCATACAGGAACATCGGAACGCTCTTCAAGTGACCTACCAGACCGCCCGCACAGACCTTTTGAATCTTGTCGAGCTGGGGCTTCTTGAAAAGCACCGGGACGGTAAGGCCTTTGTGTTCCAGATGTCCAAAAAAATACGCGCAAAATTGGCCGGGAAGTCCGCGGCTAATGTCTATGAAGCCGATACTTAAAGTCATGCGATCATCCGCCGGCGATCATTACATGGTGACGATATGGCGCCTCTCATTGCTGCGGTGTCTCGGTGGGCGGCGGGCACATGCGCCATTGCCATGTCGTCAATGATCCGCGGCAATAGCTGCCGGATGCGTGAGCACACTGCTCTTTCGCATGCCCTCTACGTTGAGAAGCAAGCAGCTAGAGATGTGTTCCGGCTGCGGTATTCGGGCGCTGTTCCTATATCGGGTCGAATTGAAGGGCGAAGGCCCTTTCCGCTTACAACGGTGAAGTGGTTCCGCGGATCAAGAGGCTCTGGCTCTTCGCAATGAAGCTGGCATCAAACCTTTGCGACAAAGGACCTCCCTACCACATGCTGCCCATCTTGCACTTACACTGCACTTACGGTAAAACTTCCATCAAGCACGTAACGCGCAAGTCCTTGATTTATTGGTGCCGCAAAGAGGATCCGAATAAGCGCGCTAAGTAACTGAAATTACGCGAAGCGCAAGGCCATGCATTGGCGTCGCCGGCTTAATCTTACTTGCCCGTACCCGCGGTACCGACAAATGGATTGATGAGAGGAACCCCGAAAGGCTCGAAATCATCCACATTGCGGGTAACCACTGTCATTCCGCGAACCAAAGCGGTAGCCGCGATGAGTGCATCTTCAAGATGATGATCCGAACGCCGGTGCATGAGCTGCGCCCAACGACGAAAGACGGCAGCGTCCGCAGAAACAACGCCGTAGGTTTGCGCCACGCTATCGAGCCAGACCTCAATCTCCTGGGCCTTCTCCGGGTCCTGTCGACGGGTAATCTCAATTCCCGCCTGTATTTCGCCGATGGTCACGGCGGAAACGTAGAGTGATTCCTCAGATGCAGCTTGAATCCAGGCAACGACTCCTTGATGAGGCTTGAGCTTGCGCAGCTCAGATACGACATTCGTATCGAGGAGATACACGAATCAATCTATCGTTCGTGGCATCCGGCGCCGCAAGTGGCCTCGCGGCGGGAGGCTCAACCCTCCTCGAACTCCAGGGGCGAGAAGCAACGCCTTCAAACTCGGCCGCGCTCGGTCACAAAGACTCCGCCACTCCTGCATCGGCACGAGTACCGCCGTCTCGACGCCCCGCAGCGTGACCACTTGCGGGCCTTCCGTAAGGCTTGCCTTCAGAAACTCACTGAAGCGAGATTTCGCATCTTGAACGGGCCACGACTTCATTTTGCCTCCTAATCTGACTAGTTATCAGACTAGTCTTTTTCGGGGTAGCGCGTCAAGCGGCAGACGGAACGCGATGCGCACAATACGCCAAG
>JALYHU010000289.1 GCA_030776345.1 Pseudomonadota bacterium
CGGCGGCGGCGGGGCCGGCAGCCGTGCCGCTGCGTCCGTACCGGGGCGCCACGCGCATGTTCATCACGCCGGGTTACAAATTTCGCATCGTGGACGCCCTGGTGACCAATTTTCATCTGCCCGAGTCGACGCTGTTGATGCTGTGTGCGGCATTCGTCGGGCGCGAGGCGCTGCTCGCGGCCTATGCGCATGCGATCGCGGCGCGCTACCGATTCTTCAGCTACGGCGACGCGATGTTCCTGACGCCCGCGCGCGCGGCATTGGAGCGCGCGTGACGCCGATGCGTTTCGAGCTATTGCGGCAGGACGGCGCGGCGCGGCGCGGCCGGCTGGAATTCGCGCGCGGCAGCGTGAAGACGCCGACCTTCATGCCGGTGGGCACCTACGGGACGGTCAAGGCCATGACGCCGGAGGATCTCGAAAGCGTCGGCGCGCAAATCATCCTCGGCAATACCTTTCACCTCTACCTCCGCCCCGGTCTCGAGGTGATCGAGGCGCACGAGGGGCTGCATCGCTTCATGCATTGGCATGGGCCCATATTGACCGACTCCGGCGGCTTTCAGGTCTGGAGTCTCAAGGACATGCGTAAAATCACCGAGGAGGGGGCGCGATTCCGCTCGCCCATCGACGGAGCGCCGGTGTTCCTGTCTCCCGAGGAATCGATGCGCATTCAACGCGCCCTGAAGTCGGACGTGGCCATGAGTTTCGATGAATGCACCCCGTATCCGGCGAGCGAGGCGCAAGCGCGCGAGTCGATGGAGCGATCGATGCGCTGGGCGCTGCGCGGCTTTCAGAAATATTACGAGAGCGAGCCGCCGGGAACATTGTTCGGCATCGTGCAGGGCGGGGTACACGACAATTTACGCTTGGCATCGCTGGCCGCCCTCGAGCAAGTCGGTTTCGCGGGACTTGCAGTCGGCGGCCTGGCGGTGGGGGAGACCGTGGCCGAACGGGAACGGGTGCTCGATGGCCTGTTGCCGCACATGCCTGCCCACAAGCCCCGTTATCTCATGGGTGTGGGCAGACCCGAGGATATCGTCGAGGCGGTACGCCGCGGCATCGATATGTTCGATTGCGTCATGCCCACGCGGCATGCGCGCAACGCGCACCTGTTCACGCGCGCGGGCGCGATCAATATCCGCAATGCAATGCATCAGAAGGACACCGGTCCCATCGAGGCAGGCTGCGGCTGTTATACGTGCCGCAATTACAGCCGCAGCTACTTGCGTCATCTCGATAAATGCGGCGAGATATTGGGGTCGCATCTGAACACCATCCACAATCTGTACTTCTATCAACGGCTGATGGCCGAGATTCGGGCGGCGATCGAGGCGGGACGCTTCGCAGCGTACGCGGCCGAGTTCTACGCGCTCCTCGGCGCAGAGGCGTCCCGCGCATAGCGTCGACCGATGAAGGGAGTCCACCTTCCGGACGGCTGCTGTATACTGCCCGGCTTTGTGTCGCGGTGTCCGCCGCAAAATGGGTGTAACCTATGGATTTCTTTATCAATACTGCCCACGCACAGGCTGCCGGCACGGGTGGCGGCCAGAGCATGCTGAGCGCCTTGATGCTGCCGGTACTACTGCTGGTGGTGTTTTATTTTTTGATCCTCCGACCCCAGAACAAGCGCGCCAAAGAGCAGAAAGAAATGCTGTCCAAGGTGGCGGCGGGCGACGAAGTGGCCACCACGGGCGGCATGCTCGGTAAGGTGGTCGAGGTGGGCGAGCAGTTCTTGACGCTGGAAATCGCACCGGGCGTGAACGTCAAGCTGCAGAAATTCCAAGTCGCTCAGGTGCTTCCGAAGGGCACGGTCAAGAACGCATGATCTCGTATCCGCGCTGGAAGATCGCGTTGGTCGCGATCGTGGTCATTCTGGCGATCTTCCTGGCGCTGCCGAATCTGTTCGGCGAGGAGAGCGCGCTGCAGCTGGCGCGCGATCGTGCGGTGGTGACGGCCGCGGATCGCACCAGTATCGAGCAACTCCTCCAGGATAAGGGGATCACTCGAAGCGGCGCATTCTTGGAACAAGGGCGTTTGACGCTGCGCTTCAGCAGCAAGCAAGACCAGCTGAAGGCCCGCGACCTCATTGCCGAAGCGCGTCCGAAGCAATTCACCATCGCGTTGTCGGAGGCTTCGCGCGTCCCCGAGTGGATGCGCAATTTGGGCTTGAACCCGTTGAAACTGGGATTGGATCTGCGCGGCGGCGTATACCTGGTCTATCAGGTCGACGTGCAGGGTGCCGTCAGACAGCTGCTCGATCGTCACGAGCAGGATTTTCGCGCGTCGCTGCGCAATGCCCGGCTGCCGTATCAAGACGTGCAGGTGGATTACCCCAGCGACCGCGTACGGGTTTTGTTCCGTGATGCCGACAGCTTCGACAAGGGTAAGGCCGCCATTCTCGCCGACAACCGCAACCTTCACCTGACCGACGTCACCGTGGACGGCGCGCCGGCGCTGGAGTTGAAATTGACCGCGCAAGACATCAAGGAGCGCCAGGATTACGCCGTCCAGCAGAACATCGTCATCCTGCGCAATCGGCTGAACAGCCCCGAACTCGCGGTGTCGGAGCCGCAGGTGGCGCGCCAGGGCGTGGATCGCATCGCCATACAGCTGCCGGGCCTGCAAAATTCCGCCGAGGTCAAGAAGATCCTGGGCAAGACCGCGACGCTGGAATTTCGCATGGTTGATGAGAACAACAATCCGCTCGAAGCCGCAGCGACCGGGCATGTGCCCTTGGGCTCCAAGCTGTACTACACCCGGGAAAAGCAACCGGTGCTGCTCAAGCGCGAAGTGGTCGTGACCGGCGATCAATTGACCGACGC
>JALYHU010000290.1 GCA_030776345.1 Pseudomonadota bacterium
TCACGCCGTTGATGACGGTGAGCAGATTGGCGCTCGGCGCCACTTGGATCCCGATGAACACGCCGGGCTTGCCGTCGAAGGCCACCCGCGTGTCGTAAGAATCCGCCCCCAGTACCACGGTGGCGACATCGCTCAAGCGGATATTCGCGCCGTTGACCTGTTTGACCACCAAATTACGGAACTCGCTCAAATTGTGCAGGCTGGTGGTGGAAGTGAGCGTCACTTGCACCATTTGGCCCTTGGTGTTCCCGACGGCGGAGATGTAGTCGTTGCTGGAGAGCGCCGTGGACACATCGGAGGCGGTGATTCCGTAGGCCGAAAGTTTCTTCGGATCGAGCCACGCCCGCAGCGAGAAATACTGGCCGCCGATGATTTCGGCGGTCTGCACGCCCGCGACCGCCTGCAGCTTGGGTTGCACGACGCGCTGCAGGTAGTCGGTGACTTGGTTGGGTTCCAGCGTGGGGCTCGAAAAACCCATGTACAGCGCATCGGTGGAGCTGCCGATCTTGACTGTGATCGAGGGTTGCTGCGAGCCCGCCGGGAGCTGGTTCAGGACCGAATTGACCTTGATGTTGATTTCGGCGGCGGCCTTGGACGAGTCGTAGTTTTGCCGCAGGTTCACCGTGATGGTGCTGGTACTGCTCTGACTGGTCGAGGTCATATAATCGATGCCGTTCGCTTGCGCGACAGCCGCTTCGATCGGTGCCGTGATGAACCCCGCGATGGAATCCGGGTCGGCGCCGGGAAAGGCCGTGGTGATGGTGACGGTGCCGTTTTCGGTCTTCGGATAGGCGAGCACCTGCAGCGAACCGTACGAGCGCAGGCCAACCACCAGAATCACCAAGCTGACGACGGTTGCCAGGACCGGACGACGAATGAATATGTCGGTAAAATTCATTGCGGCGTCACTCGTTCGGAGGCGTCGGGTTCGGATCGTTGGCCGGGACGATCTTGTCGTTGATCACCACCCCCGAGCCGTTGCGCAGCTTCATCTGGCCCGCCGTCACGACCTCTTCGCCCGCAGCAATACCGCTCTTCACGGCAACCTGGTCGCCGCGCGTGTCGCCGAGCTGCACGAAGCGCTGCTGCACGGTCAGCTTGGGATTCCCTTTCTCATCGACGCCGCTCTTTTGCACGATGTACACGGTATCCCCGTAAGGGTTATAGGTTATCGCCGCTTGCGGCAGCGTGATGTGCATGGTCGAATCGCCGTCGTCCACTTCGACGTTGGCGTACATGCCGGGAAGCAGCTTGCGGTCGGGGTTCGAGAACGAGGCGCGCGCCTGAATGTTGCGGCTCGACGCATCCACCTTCGAATTGATCGATGTCAGTTTACCGCTGAATTCGGTGCCCGGATATGCATCCACTCGCGCCGTCACAGCCTGACCGACCTTCAAGTGACTGAGCGCTTGTTGCGGAACATAGAAGTCGATGAATACCGTATCGAGCGCCTGTAGAGTGACGACGGTCGTCCCCGCGGCGAGGTACTGTCCCTCATCGACCTGGCGCAGGCCGAGCCGGCCGGCAAACGGAGCGCGCAGCGTCTTTTCTTCGATCAGGGCTTTTTGCGCGGTTACTTGCGCCCTCCCGGATTCCAGGCTCGATGCGTCGGAGTCGACCGTTGCCTGGCTGATCGCCTGCGCGGCCAACTGCTCCTGGTCGCGCTTCAGGGTGATCGCGGCCAGATCGGCCTGCGCCCGCAGCTGGGCCAGTTTCGCCGGGTCGTCATTGGCTTTCAGCGTCAGGAGCACCGTGCCGGCGGGGACCTCCGTGCCGGAGTCGATATGAATTGTGTCGACGACACCCGAGGCTTGCGCCGCGAGATCGGCGCCCCGAACGGCGCGCACGTTGCCAAGGGCCTGGGTCCGCGATTGCCAGCTGGATGAAACGGCCACGGCCGTCGACACGGTTTGCGGTGCCGACGCCATGGCGCCCATGGCTTGGTGGGTCTTCTTGCCGATGAAGCGCTGCCACGCGAAAATTCCGCCGATGATCACCGCCACTGCGATGAGCAGGATCAGGAGAGGCTTCACCAGTTCGTGCGGCCGGGCCGTCATTCTGCCGTCGTCGGCGATTCCAGTATCCATAGAGCTCACAGTCGTCCCTTGCATCAGTCGGAGGAGTTGGCGGCGACATCGGTGCGATTCCACCAACCGCCGCCCAGTGCTTGAAACAGTGCCGCAGTGTCGGCATAGCGCTGCGCACGCGCCTTCACCAGCGCGACGGCCGCGGTCTGATAGGTTTGCTCCGCGGTCAATACCTGCAGGTAGCTGGCGCCGCCGCTCTTGAACTGTGCCTGCACCAAGTTCAGGCTTTCCGCGGCCGAGCGCTCGGCGGTGGTTTCGGCCGCGAGTGCGTCCGCATCGCCTTGCAGCGCGTACAGCGTATTGGACACGTTTTGAAAGGCCGTGATGACCGTACTCTTGTAGTTGGCCGCCGCTTGCTGCGCGGCGGCGACGGCGGACCGTCGCTGATGCACCAGTTGGCCGCCCTTGAAAAGAGGCTGAGTCACTCCGGCGATCGCGCTCCACACCGCCGATGCCGGCGAGAAAAGATCCGAGAAATGGCTGGCCCCTGCGCCGTAGCTGCCGCTCAGAGTGATCTGCGGCAGCATATTGGCAGTCGCCACACCGACTTGCGCGGTGGCCTGATGCAGCAAGGCCGAGTACTCCTGCACATCCGGACGCTGCTCCACCAGCTTCGACGGCAAGCTCACCGGCAGCTCGACCGGGAGCGTCAACGAATCCAGGCTGATCTCCGCACCGGCGTAGTCGGCCGGAGGGACGCCGACATAAGCGGCGAGCTGATTGCGTTCCTGCGCGAGCTGGCTGCGCAACGACGGTAGATTCGCCAGCGTGCCTTGCAATGTGGCTTCCTGTTGCAGGACGTCGGCGCGAGCGGCCCCGCCGGCGGTCACGCGCCGCTGCGTGATATCGAGTTGCGTCTGCTCGGAGCGCGCGATTTGTTCCGTCGCCGCGAGCTGTGCGCGCAGCGACGCCTCGGTGACGGCGGCGGTTACGATGTTCGCGGTAAGACTGAGATAGGCAGCTTCCAGCGCGAATCGCTGATAGTCGGCCTCGGCTTGCAGCGCCTCGACTTGCCGCCGGACGCTGCCGAACGTATCCAAGGTATAGGACACGTCCACCGATGCGCTGTGGAGATTGTAGAGATAGGAGCCGGCCGCGGGGAAAGCGGAGGCCTTCTGTCGTTCGAACTGATACTTGCCGGACACGCTGGGGTAGTAGCTGCCGCGCTCAGCCGCCACGTTTTCATTCGCTTCGCGCAACGCGGCCTGCGCCGCCTCCAGGGTTGGACTGTTCGCAATCCCGCGCTCGATGAGCGCGTTGAGCTGCGCCGATTGGAACAGCGTCCACCACTGCCCGGGGATGTCCAGTCCATCCACGAAGTGCTGCGCCTCCCCGCCGGCAAGCGGCGCCGACGTGGTGGTAGCCGGCAAAGCGCCGGGCGCGACGAACCCCGGACCGGGAGGGGCTGCGGGCGGCTTATAATTTGGCCCGACCGCGCACGCGGACAGCGCCAAGGCGACCAGGATGGTGAGCGCCGGTGTGGATTTGTGCATCATTCGGAAGACGAACCGTGGACGCTGGCATCGACACGCGGCAGCGTGCCGTACAAAAAAATCTCGATGACGTGATTGAGATGCGCGGTGAAGTCCAACTTGGCCAGTTCCTCGGGCGATCCGAAGCGCAAGCACTCGCGGAGTTCCGCACAGACCATCTGCAGGAACAGCACCGCCGCACGATCCGGGTCTGACAACCACAGTGTGCCGCGGCGCATTTGCCCGCGGAAATAGTTGGCGACCGCATCGTCGATACGCGCTTTCGTGCTGTCACGCATTTTCGCCGCGAGCTCGGGAAACCGGTGGGCCTCCGTCGCCAAAATTCTAAATAACGCCGTCGAGTCGGGATCGCAGGCGCGGTCGGTGATCACCCGACCAATCGCCGTGAGTGCCTGTTGGGGCGGCAGAAGGTCCAGATCTTCGGTGGCGAGCACGGATGCCATGTCGCGCTCGACCAAACGAGTGGTGATCGCAACGAACAATTCCGCCTTGTTCTTGAAGCGCTCATAAATGGTGCGGGTAGAAACGCCGGCCTCGGTGGCCACCTTGTCGATGCTGGCGCCGCCGTAGCCGTCCCTCAGAAATACCCGCGTGGCACCAGCAAGCAATGTGTCCGCACGAGCGGACTCCGTGCCACGGCGCGGTCGTCCGACGCGATGTTGCGGTGCCGCAGCTGGCGGTTCGTGGAGGGGGGCTCCGGGCTCTGAGGCTTTCGTCATGGGGACGGAAAATGACACGTGTCGTTTTTCAATGCAAGAACTATTTACGGGATTTATATTTATTCACCGAAATATACGCTACCGAATGGTTAGTACTCGAACCGTTGCCGCCCTTTTGTTTGTGAACGGCGGCAGTATCAAATGACTCACGGTCGCTCCACAGAAGTGGAGTCGGCTGTCGGACGTTCTTGCGCAACTGCATCAGAACGGATTGCGCTACGGGACATTGTTCGTCCTTTGGGCCGTCCTATTCGCTCTTGGCCTGGCATCGCTCGGCGTCAAGCTGTCCACGTTCCTGCCGGCGTTCCTGGTCATCTTCGTGGTCACGACGGCACTTTATTTTCTGGGGCTCTGGGATCAGGCGTCGCGTTACAACCTGGAGCCGCCCCTCGTGGCCTTGGGATTGGGACTCCTGGTGTCCAACACCCTCGGCGCGCCGCGATGGCTCGAACCGGCGTTGCGGGTGCCTGGGCGGGTCCGGTCGCCATCGTCCAGGCAGCGATCGTGTCCCTCGTTACGTTCGGCGTGATCTACTTTAGCGCCAAGCGCTCGGGGCTGGATCCCCGCCTGGCCGCCACCCTGGGAACGGGCGGTGCGGTATGCGGGGTCTCCGGCGCCATCGCCATTGGCGGCGCGGTGGGCGCCAAGAAGCAGGACGTGTCCGTTGCGATCTCACTCGTCGTGGTGTGGGCCATCGTGATGATTTTCGTATTGCCATTGGCCGCCAGGGCCCTGCACTTGTCTACGGGCGTGGCCGGAGCGTGGATCGGTACGTCTGAGTTTGCCGATGCGGCGGTGACCGCGTTCACCTTGATGAAGGTGATAGGCCGCGATGTGTGGATTGGCGTCTGGGCCTTCGCTTTGTCGCTGATTGTCACAACGCGCTGGGAGCGCACCGGCATCCAAAGTGCGAGTCCGGGCGGCGCCGGAGAAATTTGGCGTCGCTTTCCGAAGTTCGTGCTAGGGTTTCTGATCGCCTCGGCGATCGTGACCGTGATCTCGCGGGGATACGACTACGCTGCTTACAAAAAAGAGGTGCTGACCGGCTTCGTAGCGCCGCTGCAGGCACTGCGAACGTTTGCATTTTTTTTGAGCATCGGGCTGACGACGCGCTTGCGTGAATTCGTGTCGGTGGGCGCGCGACCGTTCTACGCGTTCACCCTTGGGGTGATCGTCAACGTCGCGTTGGGATTTGTTTTATCGACCCAGGTCTTCAACGACTTCTGGAATCACCTAGGCCAATGATGCCGCCGATCGTCCCGACGTACCGCAATTGCCGGCATTTCACCGATGCAGCCGCCGTTCTCGAGGCGGCAATGCCCGGGTTATCCAGCTTGAGTTCCGCTTATGCGACGGTGCGCTCGGGGGACGGGATATGCGGATTGCACGAGCGTTATATTGCGGCAACCTGCACCTGCGGTTCGCATTCCACGCGCATCCACACGGCGCCATATCATTGCACCATGGGCAAATTGCGGCGCGGTAAACCTGTCCGAACCCAATGATTTTACGCAGACGGCAATGTGCGGCCGCTGCACGCCATCGCCATCAAACGCCACGCAGTGGCCCATCGAGTGGTGCGTGATAACATTGTTACCACCATGAAAGCACTACCGGTAACCGTTCGCCGCATCGGAAACTCACTCGGCATTGTGATCCCCAAGCCCGTTTTGGCCCAAGTAGGCTTATCCGAGCAGGTCGAACTGACCGTCGAGCGCGGGGCCATCGTGTTGCGTAAGCCTCGCAGGGCTGCCCGCTCGGGGTGGGCCGAGGCCGCCCAATCAGTGGCGAATCAGGGCGAGGACCAACTCTTAATGGGAGCGTTTGCCAACGCCGCCGATGTGGAACTTAAGTGGTAGAACGCGGCCAGATCTGGCTCGTGGGTCTCGACCCGACGGTAGGAAGTGAAATCAAAAAGTCGCGGCCGTGTGTCATCGTCTCGCCCCCTGAGCTCAACGAGCATCTGCGTACAGTCATCGTCGCTCCTATGACCAGTAAGGGCTTCGTAGCGCCGTTTCGTGTGCCCGTGACGCACGCGGCAAAAAAAGGCCTCATCGTGCTCGATCAAATCAGAACAGTGGATAAGATCCGCCTGGTCAAGCGGGTCGGCACGGTCAATTCAAAGACTCTGTCCACCGTTCTGAGCACTCTGCAAGAAGTATTCGCACAATAACGGCCGCTCGCGCCACAATAGCTCATTCAGGCAGAGTTCGGCTAAGACCCTCGCGTTCGACTCTCGCCGAATGCCCGAGTTCTTCCATGCCAATCGCGAGAGTTGCCGTTGCAAACCTCCGCTTTGCGCCCACCCCGGAGGAATCGCTGAGAACACCGGCTTCCTAGTCACCGCGAATTGCTCGAGCGACCGGCCGACGACGACATCCGCAGTGGCGAAGCCGGACGGAACCCTGTTGTGCTACCCGCCTTATAACCAAGAAGGACTGCTGGTTGCCGAGATTGATCGATTGATCTCGCCGAGGCCACAGGTTTCCTGGCCTCGAGATAGCCGGCTTACGGGTAACACTGGGATAGTGCACATCGGTTTGCTGCGCATGACCCGGGTACGGCAGCGTAGTGGTTGCATTGCTGGCCAATTGCGCCGATAATATGCGCATATGCCACGAAGGCTACAATGAATTCGGTGACCCTTGATCGACCTTCGGTTGTTGAATCGGAGGAAGAGTCTCTCTATGCGCTGCTGGGAAAGCTACTCGGCTTAAAAGTGGTGCGGTCGGAGTTGGACCTCATCGAGCGATTGGAGAAAGGCCTGAGTGTGGCCACGGTGCATAGCCTGAGAGTTCGGGCCAAGCTTACCGATGCGGAGACTTATCAACTCATTGCGCCGCGGCGAACCCTGAATCGACGCGAATCATGTGGGCAGCTTCTATCTACGGAAGAAGCCGACAAAACCGTCCGCGTCGCGCGCGTCACCGCGCGCGCGCAGCAGGTTTTCGCTGGACAGCCTGAATATGCGGCGGCATGGCTGCGCGAGCCAAACTCCTCGTTAGGCGATCGAACGCCGCTGCAGGTGCTTTCCACGGAATCCGGTGCACTCGCCATCGAGGAGCAGCTGATCGGGATCGAACACGGCATGTTCGCCTAAGGTGATCGTCTGGCGCTTCTCCCGGCACGAGTCACTGGATGGGCGAGGGGGCCTGCTCGCCTCCGCGCGATGGCATACACGAGGTCAAGAGATTCTTTACTGCGCACCGAATCCAGCGACGGCAGTGCTGGAGATTTTGGTCCACAGTCAGGTACGCGCACCCGCGGCACTCTCCCGCCACCGCTTTATCAAGCTGGAAGTCCCCGAGGAGATATCGCTGGATGCGGTTGACGAAGCGCAATTACCGACCGACTGGTCGCGCCGACTATCGGTCACCCGCGCCTGGGGCGATCGTTGGCTTCGAGAGGGTAGCTCCGCCGTATTGGCGGTGCGATCGGTGCTCGTGCCCGAGACCTACAACCTCATCATAAATCCGCGCCACCGTGATGCTGTTCGGATCAAGCGGGTGATGAGCTTCCCGTATCCGCTCGATTCACGCCTTCTTTAGGGGCGGGGCCGCTCACAACGGCGTCCTGGGCGTTGTTGGTGCTTACCCCAACGACAATGAGCGTCTCAAGTCCCGACTCCCGCAGATGATGTTCAAGTCCAGTACCGATGAAGGCGCTATTTGTTCGCTTTGGGATGATGATTTCGCCCGACATTGGCTCGACTTCCGGTTTGAAGTTGTTTCCCGCCTGACCGGGACGGTAGGAGGACGCCGGAAACGTCGAATCATGGCGGATGTGAATAATTGGCCTGCGTACTTGCCGCCAAGCCGCGAGCAGGTGTGCAATGTTAATTTCGGCGTCCAGATTATTCCGCGGCCCGTCCACAGCGTGATAGGGCGCATCGATAGCCTTTTGCACATCAACCACTAATAGGACGGCACGGCTGAGATTTGGCACAACAAGTACCTCCACGGACGAATCGCTACAACTGGCACCCGAGCGAGCTCGTGAAATTCCGGCGCGGTGAGACACGCAAACTCGTCGTTGCCGCACCGCCGAATCGTCTCGAGCGTGCCCGCGTCCCAACCGGCGAGTAATTGAGCCCAAGATCGTCACTGACCTGTCGCTGCGAGAGCCGCCCAGCGCGATAGCGCTCGATCACAGGCCTGCCTATGACAACGTCCATGGGGGGACGACGCATATTTGCCCTCGGCTGATATTCTGCCCCTGGGGCCGCCCCATTTGGCTGGGCTGCCGTTCGTTTCGCCGGCATACCGCCCCTTTACCGGCCGCCGCAGCGCCGTGAGCCATCGAGCGCGGTCGAGCGGCTCATTCAACCGACCAGCCCGCGCCCAAGATTCGTATACTGTGCCCCATGCCTACTCCCTATATCGTCGCGGTCGGCGGCACCTTGCGGCCCGGTTCTTCGACGGAAAAGGCGATGCAGTACGTACTCGATGCCGCGGAACGTGCCGGAGCGCGCACCAAGCTCATCAGCGGGCCGGCCTTGCAGCTTCCCATGTACCAGCCGGAGAATGTGGAACGCACCGAAGCCGCCCGCGACCTGGTGGCACAGCTAGCTCGCGCGGATGGGATTATATTGGGCTCGCCCGGTTATCATGGAAGTATCTCCGGTCTCATCAAGAATGCCTTGGACTATGCAGAGGACCTGCGCACCGACGTGCGCCCCTATTTCAGCGGACGCGCCGTCGGCTGCATCGCCACTGCCGGCGGATGGCCGGGGGCCATCAACACCTTGAGTGCACTGCGCGACATCGTTCATGCATTGCGCGGTTGGCCGACGCCCTTGGGCGCCGCGATCAATTCATCGGAGCGCGTCTTCGACGATGACGGCCAGTGTCTCGTGCCGCGGGTAGCGCAGATGCTCGATATCATCGCCGTCGAGGTCATCGGCTTCGCGGGCTTGCGGGCATAGAACCGGACGCGGCGCGC
>JALYHU010000291.1 GCA_030776345.1 Pseudomonadota bacterium
GCTCTCGCCGATGCGCCCGCCAGCCCCGCCCCGCCGGGCCACGCCGGGCCGGCCACTCAACCCCGCTAGCGGGCCGCCGGGCGGGTATAGCGTGGCAAGAGTAACCCGGCGCTTCCTGGTCACGGGCCGGGTGCAAGGCGTGTACTTCCGCCAAAGCGCGCGGTTCGAAGCGGAGCGGCTGGGCATCGACGGCCTTGCCCGCAATCTGCCGGACGGGTCGGTCGAGGTCGTTGCGCAGGGAGCTGAAGCTGCGGTTGAAAGCCTCCATGAGTGGCTGCACCGCGGGCCCCCGGCGGCTCGAGTCGCGAGCGTGACAGAACTCGAACTCCTCGAACTCGCTCCCGGCGTCGCCGGCGAACACCATCGGCTGGCGACCTTCAAGATTCTGTAGCCGCCCGCGGTGCGTGTTGGCCTTAGAACCGCCACGCCCGCTGCCAGCGCTGCATGACCAGCGCGGGATAGGTGTTGCGGCCGACGCTGCCGTTGTATCGGGCCAGCGCGCGGGTCCAATCGTGATGCTCCGCGCGCAGGTAGTAGCGCAGTATCTCGCACCCCATGCGGATGTTCGGAGCAACGCGCACCAACTGGTTCTGCACGCCAAGTTGGCGAGGCCAGAACGGCATGACCTGCATCAGACCGACGGCGCCTGCCGGCGAGACCGCCCAGGAATCGAAGCGGCTCTCCACTTCGATCAGGGCCAGCACGAGGTCGGGAGGCAGCTGCAGGGTCGGATCGCGCTTCGCTTCGCAATACACGTGATCCAGGATCTCGATGCGCGCCTCGTGGGCGGGAACGAAGCGGGTGAGGCGAGGTTCCATCGATTTGTACCAGACCTCGGATTCGTATCTATCGGCGAAGCAGTCGGTCTTGCTGATGATCCCCTGCAACAGGTTTTTCAGCTCCGGATCCCGTTGTTGATCCGCATGCGCGGCACTCGCGGCGCAGCACCAAGCCAGCGCATAGACACCCAGTTTGAGCTTTGCGCGGAGCTGCCACGGCACGAAAGTGGACCTCAGCCGTTTAACTTATGCCGCATGTAGCCTACCGGATCGTCCGCGGGGATTTCTATCGATGCGCTCTCGCGGCGATGCCGATACTCCAACGTTCCCGCATCGAGCCCGCGCTCGCCGATGACGATTCGATGGGGAATGCCGATGAGCTCCGAGTCGGCAAATTTCACTCCCGGGCGCGCGTCGCGATCGTCGAGCAGCACGTCGATGCCGGCAGCAATGAATTGCTGATACAGTTTGTCGGCTGCTTCCATCACGCGTGCGGATTTTTGGTAGTTGATGGGCACCAGGACGATCTGGAAAGGTGCCAATGCGTCGGGCCAGATGATTCCGTTAGCGTCGTGGTTCTGCTCGATGGCCGCCGCAACGACTCGCGTGACGCCGATGCCGTAGCAGCCCATGTACATGGCCAGCGCTTTGCCCCCCTCATCGAGCACGGTCGCTTTCATCGCTGCGCTGTAAAGTTGGCCGAGTTGGAATATGTGTCCCACCTCGATGCCGCGCGCAATATCGAGCGTGCCGCGGCCGCTCGGACTCGGATCGCCCTTTCGCACCGTGCGAATGTCGTGCGATTGCTCATCGGGCAGATCGCGACCCCAATTCACGCCGGTGAAGTGCACGTCCTTTTCATTGGCGCCGCACACGAAATCCGCGAGATGAGCCGCAGCATGATCGACGTACACCTTGCCGGTGAAGCCGATGGGGCCGATCGAACCGGGATCGCAGCCGGTGACTTCGCGCACGCGCTCCGCACTGGCCATCCGCAGCGGCTTGGCAACGCCCGGCAGCTTCTGCGCTTTGACGGCATTCAACTCATGATCGCCGCGAAGCACGAAGGCGACCAGATCGCCTGCGCTGCCGTCGACCAGCAGTGTCTTGACGCAGCGAGCGGGACTCACGCCCAGGAACTCGCTCAATTGGGCGATGGTGCGGGCATGCGGCGTTTGCACCTTGGCTAGCGGCTCAGCCGCGGCGGCGCGGGGTGTATTCGCGGCCAGCGTGGCCGCCGTTTCGACATTCGCGGCGTAGTCATCCCCATCCGAGAAGGCAATCGCGTCCTCGCCGGAATCTGCAAGGACATGGAATTCCTGAGTCGTGCTGCCGCCGATGCTGCCGCCGTCCGCCTGTACCGCTCGAAACTTCAGGCCGAGCCGCGTAAAAATGCGCGTATACGCGTCGAACATGGCGCGATACCCTTCAGCGAGGCTCGCTTCATCGACGTGGAAGGAGTAGGCATCCTTCATGATGAACTCGCGGGCACGCATCACGCCGAAACGCGGCCGGATCTCGTCGCGGAACTTCAACTGGATCTGATAGAAGTTGACCGGCAACTGCTTGTAGCTGCGTAACTCGCGCCGAGCGATGTCCGTAATGACTTCCTCGTGGGTCGGTCCATAGGCGAACTCGCGGTCATGCCGGTCCTTGAAACGCAGCAATTCCGGGCCGTATTTGCTCCAGCGCCCCGACTCCTGCCACAGTTCAGCGGGCTGGATGGTGGGCATGCACAGTTCCAGGGCGCCCGCCCGGTCCATTTCCTCGCGGACGACGCGCTCGACTTTGTGCAGCGTGCGCAGCCCCATGGGCAGCCAGGTGTAGAGGCCGGCCGCCAAACGTCGGATCATGCCGGCCCGCAGCATCAGTTGGTGGCTGATGACCTCCGCTTCGGCGGGTACTTCTTTGAGTGTCGAAATCGGATATTGGGATAAGCGCATAGCCGCATATCTTACATGAGGCCCCCTGGTATTATGGCGGCTCATGAGTGAAGCCGAAGACCCACAAACGCGGCCGCGGGGCGTGTATTGGCTGCCGAACCTGTTGACGACAGCGGCGCTATTCTCTGGTTTTTATGCGGTGGTGGCGGCCATCGACCTGAGATTCGAATACGCCGGAATCGCCGTATTCGTCGCCATGTTCTTCGATGGGCTGGACGGCCGCGTGGCGCGATGGACCCACACGGAAAGCGCTTTCGGCAAGGAGTACGATAGTTTGTCGGACATGGTGTCGTTCGGCCTCGCGCCGGCCGTCGTCACCTACCAATGGGGCGTCGCGCGGATCGCGGAGTATGGGCCGTTATGGCGAAGATTGGGTTGGCTCGTGTGCTTTTTCTATGCCGCGGCAGCGGCGTTACGGTTGGCTCGGTTCAATTCGCGCTCCGCGACTCAGGACAAGCATTATTTTGAAGGCCTGCCGAGCCCGTCGGCCGCGGCCATCGTCGCCGCCCTGATCTGGCTGGCGAGCGACCAAACGAACATCGGCTTGCCCGGCCTGCTCCTTGCGTTCCTCGTCACCGCGTTCGCAGGCGCTCTCATGATCAGCCGTTTTGCTTTCAACAGCTTCAAACAGGTCGCCCCCGGTGCGCGGGTGCGTTTTACTCACATCGTGCTCGTGCCCTTGGCCTTCGTCCTGATATTTCTCCACCCGTCCATCACGCTGCTCGTACTCTTCGGCGGCTATGCCCTGTCGGCCCCGACGGTCTGGATTTTCCGGAGACTCCGCAGGCGTACGCGGGGAGCGCCCACTCATGCTTGAGGCAGGCGCATGAACCGAGCGTTGCGCAACGAGTATTTGGCGGCGTTGGGTCTCGAGACATGGGAGGTACGCTCCCGCCTGCCGCCGCCGCCCTCGGCGCCCAGGGCTCCCACGGCTCCAGTGTCGAAAATCACGGCACCGGCCCCCGCCCCGGCCCCGGCGGCAGCCCCGGCCTCGCATCGCGAGGCTGCCTATGATTGGACGCAACTGCGGGAACGAGTCGCCGCTTGTACTCGCTGCGGGCTCAGCGCCACGCGCACCCAGACGGTGTTCGGTGTGGGCAACCCGCAAGCCGAATGGTTGGTGGTGGGCGAAGCGCCCGGTGCCGAGGAAGACCGCCAGGGTGAGCCCTTCGTGGGCCGAGCCGGCCAGCTCTTGAACTCCATGTTGCGCGCCATCGGCCTGGCGCGCGAAGCGGTATACATTGCCAACGTCCTGAAATGCCGGCCGCCCCATAATCGAGACCCGCAGGCGAGCGAGACGGTCGAATGTTTGCCGTTCCTCGAACGCCAGGTCGGGCTGCTGAAGCCCAAGATCATGTTGGTCGTCGGGCGGATCGCTGCGCAGAATCTGCTGCGCACCGAGGCACCGCTCGGCCGTTTGCGGCAACAGGTGCATGTCTTCGGCGAATTGCGCGTGCCGCTGGTGGTCACGTACCACCCTGCTTATCTGCTGCGCACGCCGGCCGACAAGCGCAAGGCGTGGGAGGATTTGAAGTTCGCCCGCGAGGTGTTTGGCCGTGGCTAGCGTCGAGCAAGAGGACGAATTCCCCGAACCCGAAATCAGGCCCATGCACGAACTCGACGTGCCGGTGGTCGTGGCTGTCGAACGCTCCGCCTACCAATTTCCGTGGAGTGAAGGCATATTTCGCGACTGCCTGCGCGTGGGTTACGTCTGCCGCGTGGTCGAAGTGGGCAGCGATATTGCAGGCTACGGCATCATGTCCATCGGTGCCGGCGAGGCGCACGTCTTGAACGTATGCGTGCGCGCCGAATATCGCGGACGGGGTCTCGCGCGGAAAGTGCTTTTATACTTGATCGATCGGGCACGCAGCGCAGGGATGTACGAAGCGTTCCTCGAGGTCAGGCCGTCGAACACTACCGCTGCACGGCTTTATCATTCGTTGGGATTCGAACAAGTCGGCGTGAGGCGCGGCTATTACCAGGCGACGACGGGCCGCGAGGACGCGGCAGTATTGCGACGCTTACTGTTGCCGGACCGGAAATAAACCGCGAGGACGCGCAGTGACTGTCGGTCTAGTTCGGCCCGACACGCTACGCTTCGCCACCGTTCGTAGCGTACGCGGCCACTTCCACGCGAGCGTCGTTATAGCATGCGCCCTCGGCCAGATCGGCTTTGTGCGCGGGAGCCAATGCGGAGACCGTCTGTCCATTCGAACTGGTGCGAAACCAGGCGCCTTTGTCCGAGCTCACTACGCCAGGGCGCACGGCATCGTTGATTCGCAGCGGCAAGAACACCTCCCCCAATTCGTTCCACACCTTCACCGAGATGCCATCGGTCAACCCGCGTGCGGCGGCATCCGCAGGATTCATCTCGAGCGCCGGCGGGGCGGCATTGGCGGCGAGACCGCCAAAGGTAGACGTGATTTGCTTATCCGAAGCGGGCGTGATCAGCGTCAGCGGATAGGCCGATGCCAGGGGCCGGTACCGAGGTAAGGACGCGCCGTACAGCGTACCCAAGGTCGATGATTCGAGCTCGATCTTGCCGCTCGGCGTTCGCGGCATCACATTCTGGAAGAGCACGGGTTCTTCGCGGCCAAACTCCATCCTGAGCGCGCGATCGACCGGGATCTGGCTCGGGCGCAACCCCTGCATGCGTGGATCATCCGCATCGAGCGCGGCATCCATGAGCCCCGCATCGTCTTCGGCAAAAGCCGCATCGGTAAATCCGAATTTGGCAGCCAGCCGGCGAAAGATCTCCGTATTGGGCAGGCTTTCACCCACCGGCGAAATGACCGGCTCGGCGCGCTGCAAGTACTGCTGGCCGTACGCCGCGAATACATCCGCGTGCTCGAAGTGCGTGCAGGCCGGCAAGATCACGTCCGCATAATTCATACTGTCCGTCATCGCTACCTCGATGCCGACGACGAACAAATCCTCACGCGACAGCCCACGCTTAATGCGGTTTTGGTCCGGATGCACGATCAGAGGATTGTGGTTGTAGACGAATAGCGCCTGCAGCGGCGGGTTCAAGCTCTTCTCCAGCAGCAATCTGCCCACATCCAGGATATTGATGGTGCGCGTATTGGGCGGCACGAAATCCGGACGCGTCAATTTGGCGGGTGTCTTCGGAAAGGCGTGACCTGCGCCGCCCACCAGACCGCCGCCCGCCATGCCGAACTTGCCGGCCAGTGCGGGCAGCGCCGCGATGGCGCGAAGGCCTGAGCCGCCGTTCTGATTGCGCTCCAAGCCGTTGCCCCACGCGATGACCGCGGGCGAGGTGTCGGCATACCAGCGGGCCAAGGTCCGGATATCATCGAGCGGTACGCCGCAGATCTCCGCCGCACGTTCAGGAGGGTAGGCGCGGGCCGCTTCCATATACGCATCGAATCCCAACACATGTTTGTCCACGAACGCGCGATCGATTCCGCCGAGTCGCTCCAACTCGACGGCGATGGCCCACGCCAATACCACGTCCGTGCCGGGCCGCACCGGCAAAAAGAGGTGCGCCTGATCGGCGACTTTGACGCGCCGCGGATCGATCACCACCAGCTTGGCGCCATCGCGCTTCGCTGCGTTGATTTGCCGCATGAGGTGCAGATTGCAGGCGGTCGCGTTGTTGCCCCATACGATGATGAGCTTGGCTTGACTCACTTGCTGCAGCGGCGTGCCGGGCGTGGCACCGAAGGTGCCGGAGTAAGCCGCGCTGCGGATCCCGCCGCATAAGGGGCTGCGGCTCAAGAGCGATGCACCAATCTTGTGAAAGAAGCGCAGCGACATGGAGTCACCGGCCAGCATGCCGTGCGGCCCGGCGTAGTTGAGCGGCAGCAGCGCTTGAGCTCCGTAACGTGAAATGATGTCGGTGACGCGGGCGTGAATGAGGTCCAGGGCTTCATCCCAAGAAATTCGCGCAAAGCGGCCCTCGCCCTTGGCGCCGACGTGCTTCAGCGGATGGCGCAGTCGATTGGGCCCATGAACGAATTCGGGATAGTGCTTGGCCACCTTGGCGCACACCGCGCCGTGGGTGATGGGATTGACCTTCGAACCCTTCACGGACAGGACTCGATCGTCGGCCACGGTCACGGAGAGACTGCAGGTATCCGGGCAATCGAGCGGGCAAACACTGGCCTTTTGAACCTGCACGACAGGGGACTCCGTGTATGACGTCGCCAGATTACCTCAACTGGGTGCTCGCGCGCTCACGCAATTGGCTCACTTGTCCTGGCGTTCCGTAAATCCGCGGCAAACTACCGCCAGCTTGTTTCCGTCGGGGTCTCGTACATAGGCGGCGTAAAAATCCGGATTGTAGTGCAGCCGCAAGCCCGGCGCTCCCTCGGATGTGCCGCCATGCAACAGCGCGGCAGCATGAAATGCATCGACCTGTTGCCATGACTTTGCCGCCAAAGCCACCATGGTGCCGTTGCCCGCGGTGGCGGGCTTCCCATCAAATGGCGGGCCGAGCCAAAGCGCTAATTCCGTGAGGCCGTGCTGTTCGTAAATTCCCCATCCAAGCACGTTCCCAAAACTCGGCTCGTTGGACACATCACAGCGCGAATGCCCAAGGGCAACCATCGTCGCGTCATAAAAGCGGAAGGCGCGCTCTAGATGATTGGTGCCCAGATAAATGTATGTGAACATCACAGCTCCTTCGGACATCGGATCGTTTGGACGGATCGTTAGGGGCCATCTGTTCCGGCGCCTTTTCATATCTGGTCGAAGTCGCCAAATATCGGACTTGACCGCCCGCACGGCCGGCGGCATCAATATAGCAAGTAGGCGCCTGGCGGCGGTCCGAATCGCCCCCGATTCCCGAGCGGCGGGTTGGTGGCCCTCAGCTTGCGCACGGTCTGAGTGGGGTTGCACCGGTGCAGTGGTCGGGATACCTCAGTGCACCCCTCGGCGATCGCGGGGCTGTCCCGTGCGTCTCGCTGCCGGCTTGTGGGCGTCTTGGGGTTCGAACTCATGGAAGACACGCCCATCCCCGAGCAAGAAAAGCGTTGGGTCGTGGTGGCTCCGGCACGCTCAACTTCTGTACGGCTTCTGCTTGCGCGCGCCGTTGGTGATGAGCAATCGTCGCGAATCGCCAAATAGCGTTGAAGAATTAGTGCTACTTACCCCTGAAGATCACACAATTACGCCAGAGTTCTCGCATTTTTTGATCTGCACTCTCCAATCCGCGACATTTTGCGAACCCCAGTGGCCCTTCGCCTGCGCTCGCTTCATGCGGCGTGCTGAACGCGCAGGAACCGCTCACGGACGAGACGCGCCAACGCCTGGCTTGCGAGGTCAGCGCCCGAATTCGGCAGATGCAGATTGATGGAGAAGGGCGGCAGGGCGGGAAGTGCGGCTTCCTGCCCCAAAATTTCAAGATCAGAAGGCACAGTGGCTGCCAACCAGACCGTTACAGCTAGATCTGTTCTCACCATCGCAGTAGTCGCTTCAATACTTCCACTCTCAAAGACGGTTCGCCAGTTCATCCTCTGCCCATGCAGTGCTGCCAGCACGGCTGGCCGAAACGCGCAGGTATCGGCCACCATGGAAACCGGAAGCGGACGTTTCAAGTAAGCTCGCCCGGCCGGCGCGCCGACCCACACCAGCCGTTGCAAGCCCAAACACTCTCCACTGGTCGGTCCCATGGGTTCTTCCACTACACAGATATTGATCTCACCGTGGGAGACGGCGTCGAGCAATTTCGGCGAGGATGCGCAGATCAAAGAGATCTCCACCTGGGGGTACGCGTCGGTATAGGCTTTGAGCACGGGAGCTATGAAGGCACCAGCAAGATCGTGCGGAAGTCCAAACCTCACCCGCCCCGCCGCGCCGTGGGCCGTCATCTCACGCCAAACCTCGTCGTTTAGATTCAGCATTTCGCGAGCCATGCCCACTAACCTTTCGCCCGAGGGAGTCAGTCGCTGCCCGCGTCGGTCTCGATCCAACAATGGGCCGCCGAAGAGATCCTCGAGACGCCGAATCTGTTGGCTGACCGCGCCCTGGGTAACGTTCAACGCATTCGCCGCGATCGTCATGCTTGCGTGATCGGCCACGGCGATGAAGGTGCGAAGCAGGGTAACGTCGATATTGCGCATCATTAACATTATGGTCGCTAATGTAGATATTAACAAACATTCGATTTATTAATGTATATCGGTAGCCTACTCTTGCCTCACCAGTAGCAAATTGGCCACGAAAATGGTTCTGCTCGCCCCAGCCGCGCGACCTTTTGCTCAATCCATTGGAGCTGATATGCGTGTTCTAGAGGTCGCTTCCACTTTTAAAATATCCGACCTGCGACCGCTCGCGCGCCGGGATCCACCGCAGCCCAGTGTCGGCCAGGCCTTGGTTCGCATGAAAGCCGTAGCGCTGAATTTCCGGGATCTGATGGTCGCAACGGGCCATGATCGGTGGCGGCCACCCGTCGGGCGCATTCCAGGATCCGACGGCGTCGGGGTGGTGCAGTCGGTGGGACCCGGAACCGAGCGCATAAAAGTTGGGCAACGGGTGATGACGACCATCCTGCCGAAGTGGATTTCGGGCCCTCTCACGACCCAGAAGCGCGAAGGCGGTCTCGGCGGTCCGGCGGCGGACGGGGTGATGGCCGAGCTGGTGCTGCTGGATGCGTCGGGCCTTGTCCCAGCGCCCGACTATCTTACGGATATCGAAGCTTCGACCTTGCCGGCCGCGGCGCTCACAGCCTGGCACGCCCTAACGCGGGCGGGCTCTTTACGACCTGATGCGACCGTGCTGGTGGAGGGTACCGGTGGCGTTTCCCTCTTCGCGTTGCAGATCGCCGCCGCAGCCGGGGCCAGGGTCATCGCAACCTCCAGTTCGGATGCGAAACTGGAACGTCTGAGCGAGGTTGGCGCGGCGGCGACGATCAACTACCTGCAACGACCCACCTGGAGCCATGACGTCCTGGCGCTGACCCAGGGCCGAGGGGTGCAGCATGCAATCGATATCGGCGGCGCCACCACGCTCAACCAGTCGATCTCGTCGGTGGGTATGGAAGGCGTCGTGAGCATTGTCGGCCTGGTCGGCGGCCTGAACGCTGAAATCAATCTGGCGGAAGTCTTTCAGAAGAATCTGCGCCTCGACGGCATCGAGACCGGATCCCGCTCCATGCTGGAAGATCTTCTGACCTGGCTCGATGCCAAACGCCTTCATCCGATCATCGACAAGGTCTTCGCCTTCGAGGAGGCCGAAGCCGCCTTCCGGCATCTCAAAGCGGGGGGTCACATGGGAAAGGTCTGCCTGACGCTAAACTGAAACGGATGGCAGGG
>JALYHU010000292.1 GCA_030776345.1 Pseudomonadota bacterium
CGCCGCGAGGCCGCCCGGCGGCGTCCTCGTGGTCATCCGCGATCACGGCCCCGGCGTGCCGCCCGGTGACTTGAAGCGTATATTCGAACCGTTCTATCGGGTGGCAGAATCGCGCGATCGGGACTCCGGCGGCGAAGGGATCGGTCTGGCCATTACCGCTCAAGTCATGAAGGCCCACGGCGGCTTTGCCGTGGCGAACAATCATTCGGGCGGCGGCCTTGCGGTCAGCCTCAGTTTGCCGCGCGCCGCGCTTGCTGCCTGAGATCGTTCGCGGCATACGAACACACTTGCTGCGTATAGAAAAGGAAACTTTCCATGGTGAGCCTGTACCAAGAGGCCTGTAAATATATTCCGGGCGGCGTGAATTCGCCGGTGCGCGCATTTCGCGGCGTCGGCGGCGAACCTGTCTTCTTCAAAAAAGCATCGGGGTCTCACGCCATCGCCGCGGATGGGCGGCGCTTCATCGACTACGTGGGCTCCTGGGGTCCCATGATATTGGGTCACGCACATCCACGAGTCATCGCTGCGGTGCAGGGCGCCGCGGCCGACGGGCTATCGTTCGGCGCTCCCACCGAACTCGAGACCGCGCTGGCGCGGCGCGTGGTTGAACTCCTGCCGTCCGTCGAACTGGTTCGTTTCGTGAGTTCAGGCACCGAGGCCACGATGAGCGCCATTCGTTTGGCCCGTGGGTTCACCGGCCGCGACACCATCGTGAAATTCGAAGGCTGCTACCACGGACATTCCGACTCGTTGTTGATCAAGGCCGGCTCGGGCGCCCTCACCTTGGGCGTTCCCACCTCTCCGGGGGTGCCCATGGCGCTGGCCGCTCACACCGTAACACTCGACTACAACGACGCCGACCAAGTCCGCGAGGTGTTTCGCCGGATCGGCGAGCAAATCGCATGCATCATCGTGGAGCCTGTGGCCGGCAACATGAACTGCGTGCCCCCCGCCCCGGGCTTTCTCCAAACACTGCGTGAGGAATGCGACCGCGCCGGCGCGGTGTTGATCTTCGACGAAGTGATGACGGGTTTTCGGGTCGCGCTCGGCGGTGCGCAGCAACTGTACGGCGTGCGCCCCGACCTTACGACGCTGGGCAAAATCATCGGCGGCGGCATGCCGGTGGGCGCCTTCGGCGGACGGCGCGACATCATGGAGCGACTGGCACCGCTGGGCCCCATCTATCAAGCCGGCACGCTGTCCGGGAATCCGGTGGCGATGGCGGCGGGACTCACCACCTTGGAGCTGATTGCCGAGCCGGGATTTCATCAGCGTCTGGAGGCCTCCACCGCTGCTTTGATGCACCGCCTCGCTGCTGCCGCGGGCGACGCCGACATCCCGTTCGCGACCAATCATGTCTGCGGCATGTTCGGACTGTTCTTCACCCGCGAGCGGAAGGTTGACACGTTTGCCAAGGTCATGGCCTGCGATGTGGAACGCTTCAGGCGCTTCTTTCATGCCATGCTCGATGCCGGCATATACCTCGCGCCCTCGGCCTTCGAAGCCGGATTTCTGTCGGCGGCCCATTCCGCCGAAGACATCGACGCCACCGTAGCGGCGGCGGCGAGGATATTTCCCGCCCTGCACGCCGCTGCCTAGCCGCGCATGCGTGCATTTGCCTGGTTCATGGGCCTGATTCTCGTCGGGCTCGGTTCGATCGCCGTCTTTACCTATCCGGCCTGGCTGCTGTTGCATCCGCATTTCAACTTTCCGTTCCACCGCATCGGCGATCGCATCGGCATGCTGGCCCTGGCTGCAGGATTTTTGCTGGCCGCACGCCGCCTGCGCTTGAGCGATCGGGTCAGCCTCGGATACGGCATCCCCCGGCGCCAGTTCTTGCGAGAAATGTCGATCGGATTGGTGGCCGGCGTCGCGACCATGACGGCGGTGGTGGCCTTCATGACGGCGCTCGGCCTGCTAGATTGGAGCGCAGCCGCGGGAATCACTGCGGCCGCCATGACCCAACTCGTTTTGCTGCGGCTCCTCTCCGGGCTGGCAGTTGGGTTCATCGAGGAAACATTCCTGCGCGGCGCCATGCTGACCGCTATCGAACGTGAATCGGGCGCGCGGGCGGCGGTGTGGTTGACCGCCCTCGTCTACTCGGCGACGCATTTTTTTGCAAGCTTCAAGATTCCGACGGATCAAATCACACTGCGTAGCGGCGTGGATTTGCTGGCCGGTACGCTCCACTCATTCGCTCAACCGCTGGGGATCGCGGACGCATTTTTGTGCTTGCTGGCAGTGGGCACGGTACTCGGCGTCATCCGCGTCACCACCGGCAATATCGCCGCGTGCATCGGACTACACGCCGGTTGGGTTTGGGTGATGCTGGTGGTGCACGGGCTGTCGCAGCCGCTGCGCCCGGCCGGCCTGGGCTTTTTGTTGAGCAACTTCGATGGGTTCGTGGGGTGGCTGGTGCTCGCCTGGACGATTTTGATCGGCTTGGGATTGCGGTGGTTCTATGCCCGGCGCGTGCTTCGTCGCTATGACATCATGGCGTCATAGCGCTATGGCGCTATGGCGCTACAGCACCATAATGCCATGTTCTTAAAAATACATGGCTCCCCCGCACCGCCCCGCGCCACCCCGCCCGCCCCCGCGCCCCTACGTGAAAGGCGCCAGTCTATCGAGCCGCTCGACCGGGTCGTGGATTTCGAGACAGGCCTGCTTCTCTTGCAAGGGAATCGGCAGAATTTCAGCGAGGCGGTGCCCCACCCAGGCCGCATCATCGAGGCGCATGTCGATGCCGGTGTACACCTCGCCGAGTTGCGGCAGCACGGACTTCAACAAGTCGGCCAGCCGTGCGTGTTGCTGCGGAACGCGAACCGAGGGTTCCGGCGCCAGAAATTCAACGTCGCCGATATTGAGCCCGTCGCCGGCCACTTTCTTCTGGACAATGCGAAAGCGCTGCTGTCCCACGCATGAAAGACCGAGCAACCCCCCCGGCAATTGGTGAAAATCCGTGATCTTCGCCATCGTGCCCACGTCGTAGGTTTCGGCCGGACCCACTTCGCTGCCTTCCCGAATCAGCACCACGCCGAAGCCCCGCTCGCCGCGCATGCAATCGCGCACCATGTCCACGTAACGTGTCTCGAAAATCCGCAGCGGCAAGGGGCCTTCCGGAAACAACACGATGTTGAGCGGAAACAGCGGCACCGACATCATTGGCGCGCCCGCAGCTCCGCAAGCAGTTTTTCGTGTAAGCCGCCGAAGCCGCCGTTGCTCATGATCAGCACCTGGTCTCCGGCACGGCTGTCCTCCGCCAATGCTCGCACCAGTGCGTCGACAGTCTCCGCGAAACCCACACGCCCCCCCAACGCGGCCACCGCCGCCGGCAAATCCCATCCTAGATCCGCGGAATTCAGGAACCACGACCGGTCCGCCAACGCCAGGGCGGGCGCCAACTGCTCGCGGTGTACCCCGAGTTTCATGGTATTGGAGCGCGGTTCGACCACGGCCACGATGCGCGCCGCGCCGACCCGAGCGCGCAAGCCCTTCAGCGTGGTCTCGATGGCCGTCGGATGATGCGCAAAGTCGTCGTAAACGGTAACGCCGCAGACGACGCCGCGAATTTCCATGCGGCGCTTCACTCCGCGAAATTCGCGTAGAGCCAGTGCCGACCGCGCCGGCTCGATACCCACGTGCGCAGCGGCGGCGATCGCGGCCAGCGCATTCATGACGTTGTGCTGTCCCAGCAGCGCCCACTCCACCTCCGCCACTTTGCTGCCGCGAAAGTGGACGGCAAACCGCGCGGACTCACCGGCGGCATCGTGGGCGGTCCAATCGGAGCCGCGCGCGGCCGCGCCTTGATCGGCCGTGCTGAAGCTCTCACGCGGCGTCCAGCACCCCATTTCCAAGGTCGTGCGAAGTTCGGCGTCCGTGCCATTGACGATCAGGCGCCCCGCCGCCGGGACGGTGCGCAGCAGTTGATTGAACTGACGGCGGATTGCCGCCACGTCCGGATAGATGTCCGCATGGTCGTATTCCAGATTGTTCAAAATCGCGGTGCGCGGCCGGTAGTGAACGAACTTCGCCCGTTTATCGAAGAATGCGGTGTCGTATTCATCCGCTTCGATCACGAAGTAGGGCTCCGACCCCAACCTTGCGGTAGCGGCAAAATTGGTCGCCACGCCGCCGATCAAGAATCCGGGGTTGAGCCCGGCATGCTCCAGGATCCAGGCCAGCATGCTGCTGGTGGTGGTCTTGCCGTGCGTGCCCGCCACCGCCAGCACGTGGCGGCCTTGCAGCACGTGTTCGGCCAGCCATTGCGGCCCCGACATATAGGGCATGCCGCGGTCGAGCATGGCCTCAACCACAGGGCTGCCGCGGGACAACGCATTGCCCACCACCACCACATCGGGACGGACGTCCAGCTGCTCGGCACCATATCCTTGGACGTATTCGATTCCCAGCGCGGTGAGCTGCGTGCTCATGGGCGGGTACACGTTGAGGTCGGACCCCGTGACGCGAAACCCCGCCGCTTTCGCGATGGCTGCCACTCCCCCCATGAAGGTGCCGGCTATTCCGAGTATGTGCACGTGCACGCCGGGAGGCTCCTCAAGCGGCGGGCAGCAACTGCTGCTCCAAAACCATCGACAGCACCAGATACCCCACACTGACCGCGATCCCCAAACCCAGCCCCGAATCGAGCGCGGCCCGCCAGATGTTGGCGCACGCCAGCAGGTACCAGATAAGGCCCAGAAACAGCAGAAGCCCCAGGGGTATGGCGGCCGGCCGATCGGAGCCGACGACGCTGAGCAGCGACCCCAACGGGTACATGACCAGCTCGGCGAGAACGGCAACGCCCAGCAGCGCAATGCCGGTTTGCACGAATCGTTGGCTGTGCCGCGCAATGGACAGCACCACCCAGGCGAAACCCAAGGGCAAGCCTACGCTCAGGAGCACGCGGATGAAGATTCGGTCGCTTGGACCGGGCGGCAGCAACGCGCCCAACACTTCGAGCACCGCCACGGCCGCGGCGACCAACCCCAGCAGAAACAGCGACGCCGGCAATTGTGCGGGCGATCTACGCCACAGGGCGATGTCCCAAAATGCTTTAGCGAGTCGCAGCATCGGTCATTCAGTCATAATCATTTCTCTAAATTGTACACGTGGAACCAAGGTATGCCTGACGCGATTTGGGTCGATCGACCAGACCAGTTGCCGGCGCTGGCACGCGCCCTCGAATCGCAGCCCTGCGTCGGCCTCGATACGGAATTTTTGCGCGAGCGAACTTTTTTTCCCAAGCTTTGCCTGCTGCAGCTCGCCGCGGGCGGCGATATTTGGTGTATAGACACGCTGCGCGGCGCCTGCCTCGACCCCCTGGTCCCCGCCTTGACCGCAGCACCCATGCCGAAACTCATCCATGCGGCACGCCAAGATCTGGAGGCGTTTTACCTGACCACGAAGCGGGTGATATCGCCTGTCTTCGATACCCAGGTAGCCGCCGGCTGCATCGGTCTCAAGCCTCAGATCGGATACGCGGATCTGGTCAAGACGCTGCTCGATGTCACCATCCCCAAGGGACAGACGCGCACCGATTGGTCGAAACGGCCGCTCACCCAAGAACAGTTGGAGTATGCCGCCGACGACGTTCTGTATCTCGGCGGCATCGCCGAAATCCTAACCGCGCGCCTGCGAGAACTGGGGCGTGAACACTGGGCGGCCGAGGATTGCGCGGCGCTCGGCGATGTACGCCTCTACGAACCGGACCCCGATCAGGCTTGGGAACGGCTGCGCGGCATCGGCCAGCTCGACCCCAAAGCGCGTGCGCGCGCCAAGAGCATCGCCAATTGGCGGGAACGGGTGGCGCGCGAACGCGATCTGCCGCGCGCTTGGATCATTCCCGATGCAGCCATCTTTGCGGTGGCGCATGTCAACCCCGGCTCGCGTGCGGCGCTTTTGGCGATCGATGCCATGCCCTCGAACTTCAATGACGCCTTCGCGGCCAGCCTGTTGCAGGCAATCGATGAGGAATCGACTGTCCCGTTATCGGACCTCAGCCCGAGCCAAGACGCCCGCCCGAGTCCCCAACAGAAAGCATTGCTCGAGCGACTCGGCAAGATCGTGGATGCGCGCGCGGCGCAGCTCAAAGTGAACCCGGAGCTACTCGCACCCCGCGGCGAGCTCAAGGCGCTCGCCATGGGGGGGCGCGATTCGCACGCGCTCGTCGGCTGGCGCCGCGAGGAGATCGGTTTGCGGCTTCTCGACAACCTACCCTAGGCAGCCACCGCGTCCTGAATGCTCTTGAACACCGTATCGACGGCGGCGTCCGCATCGACCACTCGCAACAGCCCGGCCGCCGTGTAGTACTTGACGAGCGGCTTGGTCTGCGCGTCATAGACTTCCAGACGCTTGCCGATGACTTCCTCCTTGTCGTCGGGGCGTTGAATGAGCCGGGGAATGTGTCCGTATTTCTGCACATGCTCGGCCGTGTCCGGCGGCGAGGTGAATACGTTGTACACCTGGCCGCAGTCTTGGCAAATGCGACGGCCGGTCAGGCGCTTGAACAGAACACCCAAGTCCAGATTCAGGAGCACGACCGCTTCGAGCGGCTTACCGAGGTCGCCGAGCATCTTCTCGAGTGCGTCCGCCTGCGCGATGTTGCGCGGAAAGCCGTCCAGGATGAACCCCGCAGCGGCATCCGGCCGGCCCAATCTTTCGCCGATCATTCCGAGCACGGTGGCATCGTCGACGAGCTTTCCGGCATCCATGGCGGACTTCGCGCGAAGTCCGAGCGCAGTTCCCGCGGCCACTGCCTCGCGCAGCAGATCGCCCGTGGAAACTTGCGGCACCCCATAGCTTTTGACCAGCAATTGCGATTGCGTGCCTTTACCGGAGCCGGGGGCGCCCAAAAGAACTATACGCATGATTCTCGATCGTTAGGAAAGCGCGCTACCGTACCTTCGCCCAAGCCTACCGTCAAACCGCCCCGCGCGCAGCCGCAGCGCCGCTGCAGCGCTTGGGAGTGCCGCGCGAGCGCCGATCGGCTATCCTGCGCGGCTAATGAAGCGCCCAAAGCCAAAAAACGCGTTCTACGCCCAATCGGGCGGCGTTACCGCCGTCATCAACGCCTCCGCCTGCGGATTGCTCGAAACAGCGCGTAAGTACCCGAAGCAAATAGCGAAAGTCTATGCCGGGAGGCACGGCATCATCGGCGCCTTGACCGAGGATCTGATCGACACCAGCAAGGAAAGCCGGGCCACGATCGCCGGTCTGCGCTACACCCCGGGCGGCGCGTTCGGATCCGCACGCTACAAGCTGGCGGGAATCGACAAGAACCGCGCCCAATACGAGCGCTTGATCGAGGTGTTTCGAGCTCACGACATTGGCTATTTCTTCTATAACGGCGGCAACGACTCCATGGATACCGCGCAAAAGGTGTCCGAGATCGGAGCGCAGCTGGAATACCCGATCATCTGCGTCGGGGTGCCGAAAACCGTCGACAATGACTTGCCCATCACCGATTGCTGCCCCGGCTTCGGCTCGGCGGCCAAGTACATTGCCGTGTCCACCCGCGAAGCCGCGCTCGATGTGCTGTCGATGGCGCGTACGTCCACGAAAGTCTTCGTGCTGGAAGTGATGGGCCGTCACGCCGGCTGGCTGGCCGCGGCCAGCGGTTTGGGCCGCGAAAAGAGCGCCGACGCGCCGCACGTCATCCTGTTTCCCGAGATTACCTTCGACCGCGAGCGTTTCCTCAGCAAGGTCAAGCAGTGCGTCGAAAGGTACGGGTACTGTGTGGTGGTCGTATCCGAAGGCGTGCGCAATCCCGACGGCAGGTTCCTGGCAGAAGCCGGTACCACGGACGCATTCGGACATGCGCAGCTGGGCGGCGTCGGGCCCGTGGTGGCACAGATGACGCAGCAAGCCTTCGGCTACAAGTTCCACTGGGCCGTGGCCGATTACCTGCAGCGCTCGGCCCGCCACATCGCCTCGCAAGTCGATGTCGAACAGGCATACGCCGTGGGCAAGGCGGCGGTCGAATTCGCGCTCGAGGGCAAGAACGCCGTCATGCCGGTGATCGTGCGCAAGTCCGCGGCGCCCTACCGCTGGACCATCGGCGAGGCGCCGCTCAGCGCGGTCGCGAACCGAGAGAAGAAGGTGCCGCGCAATTTCATCACGGCGGACGGTTTCGGTATCACCGCCCCCTGTCGCCGGTATTTGTCGCCGCTCATCCGCGGCGAGTCGTACCCGCCCTACGCGGACGGCCTGCCCGCTTATGTCACGCTCAAGGGCGCCCGGGTGCCGCAGCGGCTGACAACCAAGTTTGTGGTATAGAACAATATTTTTCTATATTTTTCAATAACATATAAGACCCAGACGGAGAATCTTCGATGACGCTCGACAACGCGCTTTGGCTAGCGATAGGCTCTGGTGTAATAGCGATTCTCTACGGGCTGACGTCCGTCCGCTGGATCCTCGCCCAGCCGGCCGGTAATGCCAGGATGCAGGAGATCGCCGCCGCCATTCAGGCCGGGGCCCGCGCCTACTTGAATCGCCAGTACTCCACGATCGCGGTGGTGGGCGTGATCCTGTTGGTCGTTCTCGGCTTGACCCTGGGCTGGGCCACGGCCGGCGGCTTTGCGGTCGGGGCGCTACTGTCCGGGCTCGCCGGGTACATCGGCATGTTCATCTCCGTGCGGGCGAACGTGCGCACCGCCCAAGCCGCCCACAACGGCATCAACGCCGCGCTCAAAGTCGCCTTCCGCGGCGGCGCCATCACCGGCATGCTGGTCGTCGGCTTAGGGTTGTTGGGGGTGGCCGGATACTACCTCGCCATGCTCCACATATTGGGCGACCCCGAAGCGGCTCTGCGGTCGCTGGTCGGGCTCGCCTTCGGCGGCTCGCTGATTTCCATATTCGCGCGCTTGGGCGGCGGCATCTTCACCAAGGGCGCGGACGTCGGTGCGGACCTGGTCGGCAAAGTCGAAGCCGGTATTCCCGAGGACGATCCCCGCAATCCTGCCGTCATTGCCGATAACGTCGGCGACAACGTCGGCGACTGTGCGGGCATGGCGGCCGATTTATTCGAGACCTACGCCGTCACGCTGGTCGCGACGATGTTGTTGGGTGGTCTGGTCATGGTCGACATGGGCGAGCGCGCCGTGTTGTTCCCGCTGGTGCTCGGCGCCATCTCCATCGTCTCCTCCATCATCGGCACGTTCTTCGTCTCCACCAAGGAAGGCGGCAAGATCATGAACGCCTTGTACAAAGGCGTCATCGTGTCGGGGCTCATTTCCGCCGCAGCCTTCTATTTCGTCTGCAAGCAGCTCATGGGCGCGAGCGCCATGGACATGTGGCTTTGCACCCTCGTGGGCCTAGCGCTGACGGCCGCCATGATCGTCATCACCGAGTACTACACCGCCACCGAATACGGTCCCGTGCAGCACGTGGCCTCGGCCTCACAGACCGGTCACGCCACCAACATCATCGCCGGTCTCGGCGTTTCGATGAAGGCATGCGCGTTGCCGGTGATCGCCGTCAGTTTGAGCATCTGGGCCTCCTATCAGCTGGCGGGACTGTATGGCATTGCCATTGCCGCCACCGCGATGTTGTCGATGACCGGCATGATCGTCGCCCTCGACGCCTACGGGCCCATTACCGATAACGCCGGCGGCATCGCGGAGATGGCCGGCCTCGACGCCAAGGTGCGCGCGGTTACCGACCCGCTGGATGCCGTGGGCAATACCACCAAGGCGGTCACCAAGGGTTACGCCATCGGCTCCGCGGGGCTCGCCGCGCTGGTGCTGTTCGCCGATTACACCCACAAGCTCGAGGAAGTACTGGGCCATGCCACCAGCTTCGATCTGTCCAATCCGGCCGTCATCATCGGATTGTTCATCGGCGGGCTCATACCCTACATGTTCGCCGCCATGGCGATGGAAGCCGTGGGCCGCGCCGCGGGCGCGGTGGTCAATGAGGTGCGCCGTCAATTCCGCGAGATCGAGGGCATCATGGAAGGGACGGCGAAGCCCGACTATTCGCGCGCGGTGGACATGCTGACCAAAGCCGCGATCAAGGAAATGATCATTCCCTCGCTGCTGCCGATACTCGCGCCCATCGTGCTGGTGGTGATCGTGAACTGGCTCATGGGGCCAGGCTTCGGCATCCAAGCTCTCGGCGGATTGCTCATCGGCACCATCATCACCGGCTTGTTCGTGGCCATTTCCATGACCACCGGGGGCGGTGCCTGGGACAACGCCAAGAAATACATCGAAGAAGGTCACTTTGGCGGCAAGGGGTCCGACGCGCACAAGGCCGCCGTCACCGGCGATACGGTCGGCGATCCTTACAAAGACACCGCCGGACCCGCGATCAATCCCCTCATCAAGATCATCAACATCGTCGCGCTGCTGATGGTGCCCGTCCTCGGCAAGATGATGTAGCCGATCTCTGGTGCTCGCGCAGCGAGCAACTTACTTTATGGACGGGGTGGCGTCATTGCGCTGCGCTATCCCTGCTACGCGCAAGCCCGGGGTGACCGCCCATGGTCACCCGTGCGACGCATGCGTCGCACCCCCGTAAGTCCTGCGCGAAGCGCATGGATATAGCTTTTATATATCGAAATAGATGGCGTCGGGCTCCGCGGCGCCGTCGCGGGTGGCCACGCGCAGCTCCGGTTCCTTGAGCGACACGCGCGAGCGCGGCGGTACGCTGTGCGTGAGGAACACGGAGCCGCCGATCACGCTGTCCGCGCCCACCACCGTCTGCCCACCGAGAACGGTCGCATTCGCGTACAAGGTCGCTCCGCGTTCGACCGTCGGATGCCGCTTCTTGCCGCGAATGATTTGACCCGCGGCATCCCGCGGGAACGACAGCGCCCCCAAAGTCACGCCCTGGTAGAGTTTCACGCCCTCGCCGATGTCGGTGGTCTCCCCGATCACCACGCCGGTTGCGTGGTCGATGAAGAACGCCGCCCCGATCTTAGCGCCGGGATGAATGTCGCACCCGGTCTTCGAATGCGCCCACTCCGTCATGATGCGCGCCATCATCGGCACGCCCAAATCGTACAAGGCATGCGCCACGCGATACACGCTGACGGCCAGCAGGCCCGGGTACGCCAGCACCACCTCGTCGAGATTGGTAGCCGCCGGGTCCCCGTCGAAAGCCGCCTGAACGTCGCCGAGCAGCAATCGGCGAATTTCGGGGAGGCGGCGCAAGAAGACCTGGGTGAGCTCGCGCGAACGCGGCGCGCAGTCCCCCAAATCCGATCGAGCCGCCTCGCGCTCCCGCCCGTAGCACAGGCAGTGCTCCATCTCGCGTTCGATTTTCGGCGCGAGCGCCGCAACCGATTGTGCGATGTGAGCGCTCAAATTCTCCTCGTTCAGATCACGCCGGCCGAAATAGCCCGGATACATGAGATCGAGCACCGCCTCCAATATGTCGACGATGGCCTCGCGCGACGGAAGGTAGCGCTGCGAAATGCGGCGCGCCCGCTCATCGCTCGCGTAGCTGGCGAGCAGCGCTGCGGTCAGCTCATCGGGCGCGCTCGACGGCCTCACGCAACAGCCTGCATCTTCTCCACTTCCTCGAACAAGCCCTCGAACAGAGCGCCCGAGAGGTACCTTTCGCCGGCATCGGGAAGGACCACGACGATGGTTTTACCCGCCTGCGCCGGTTCGCGCGCCAAGCGCAGCGCCGCCGCCATCGCGGCACCGCAGGAGATGCCGCAGAGCAGCCCCTCCTCCCGTGCAAGCTTTCGCGCCACCGCGATCGCCTCATCGTTGCTCACCTGCTCGACGCGGTCGATCATCGACATATCGAGGTTCTTCGGAATGAACCCGGCACCGATGCCCTGGATCTTGTGCGGCGAAGGGGCCAGCGGCTGACCCGCCAGCGTCTGACTGATGACCGGCGAATGGGTGGGCTCCACGGCCACGGTCATGATCTTTTTCCCGCGGGTCTGCTTGATGTAGCGCGATACCCCGGTCAACGTGCCCCCCGTGCCCACACCCGAGACGAACACATCGACGTTGCCCTCGGTGTCGTTCCAGATCTCGGGCCCCGTGGTTTTCTCGTGAATCCCGGGATTGGCCGGATTCTCGAACTGCCTCATCAGCACGTACTTCTCGGGATCGGCCGCGGCCAGCTCCTCGGCCTTCGCGATCGCCCCTTTCATCCCCTTGGCGCCGGGGGTCAACACCAGCTTGGCACCGAAGGCGACCAGCACCTTGCGTCGCTCCATGCTCATGGTGTCCGGCATGGTGAGCACGCAGCCGTAGCCGCGTGCCGCGGCCGCAAACGCCAGAGCGATGCCCGTATTGCCGCTGGTGGCCTCGACCACCGACATGCCCGGCTTCAGCGTGCCGCGCTCTTCCGCGTCCCACACCATGGCCGCCCCGATCCGGCACTTTACGGAGTAGGCCGGGTTCCGCCCTTCGATCTTCGCCAGCAGCGTCGCGCCGCTGGCGGCATCGAGGCGGTTGATGCGAACCAACGGTGTGTGTCCGATGGACTTGGTATTGTCTTCGTAAATCGGCATGGCTCACCTCGATATCCTGGTATGGCGTGATTTTCCTCCTAAGCGCCGGCCGAACACCATAGAAGTTTGTTATGAGGCCCTGCCAGGCGGTTATAACGCGCCCTCGCCTGAACCGGCCGTAATAACCGGGGGGCACCGCCGGGACCGGCGTCGCCGCGGGGACCGGCGGCACCCGGCGGCCGCTGGCCGGCCTGCGCTAAACGGGAGTGGGCGTCATCGACAGCGGCTGGGGTCGCCCGATGACCCAACCCTGAACGAAGTCGATGCCCATGCCCTTCACGGTGTCGAGCGACAACTGGTCCTCGACGTGTTCCGCCACGATGCGGAAGTTGAGGGTGTGCGACAGCTCTATCATCGCCGCGACCATCGCTTGGTTCACCGCATCGGCCGCCAGATTGCGGATGAAGGAACCGTCGATCTTGAGGTAATCCATGGGCAGGGTTCTCAAGGTAGAGAACGAACTCAAGCCGCTGCCGAAGTCGTCCAGCGCAAACTCGCAGCCCATGCCATGCAGCACGCCGATGAACCGGCGTGCATGGTCCAGATTCGCGACCACCGAGCTTTCAGTGACTTCGAAGCAGATATCGCCCGGGCTCGCGCCCGTGTGATCGAAACACTCGACCACGAATTCCAGAAAGTCCGAATCGCCCAAGGTTTGCCCGGCAATGTTGATCGCGACGCTGCGGCCCACGGGCAATTTCATGCCGCCGCGTCCCAAGGCCGACAGGACGGCCTGGACCACCCACCGATCGACGTACGGCATCAAGCGGTAGCGCTCGGCGGCACGTATGAATTCGGAGGTGGGGGGGCCCGGTCGTCCGTTCTCGGTCGCCATGCGCACGAATACCTCCAGTGCCGGTCCACGCAGACCGCCTATCTGCGCGTGCACGATGGGCTGGTAGTAGAGTTCGAATTTGTTGTCGCGCAGGGCGGCCTGCAGCCTCTGCAGCCAGTGGATCTCGCCGCTGTGGCGTGCGCTCGCCTCCTCCCGCGCCGAATATACGTGGACGTGCACGCCGCCCTGCCTCTTCGCGACATAGCATGCCGAGTCCGCCGAACTCATGAGATCTTCGATCACGCCGCCGCCGCGGCCGATTTCCACGAGACCGATGCTGACGCCGATATTGAAAATCTTGTCCTTCCAGACGAAGCGGAAATCGGCGACCGAGTTCACCACGTCATCCGCGATCTGCCGCGCCTTCTCGAGCGGACACCCCACCAGCAGCAGCGCGAATTCATCGCCGCCGATTCGCCCGACCGTATCGGAATCGCGCACCGCCTCCTTGATGATCGAGGCCACCTCGCGCAACATATTGTCGCCGGCCGTATGACCGCAGGTGTCGTTCACGACTTTGAAGCGGTCGAGATCCAGGTAGCATAGAGCGTGGGCGGCGTCGCCATTCTCGGCGGACTCCAGCGCTTCCTGCAGCCGCCGTTCGAACTCGCGGCGATTGACCAAACCGGTCAACGCATCGTGGCTGGCCTGATATGTCATTTGCCGCGCAAGTCCGCGCAATTCACTGGTATCGTGCAGCACGAGCACCAGACCGAGCACTTCGCCGCTCTCGGATTTCAGCGGTGTCACGCTGAGTTCGACGGAACGTTCGGCTGCGCCGTTGGCCGGCACCAGCACGGCGCGGCGGCCCATGGTTACGCGCCCGCCCGCGGTCAGTGCCATACGAACCGGATCTCCGAGTGATCGGCGGTCCGATTCGTCGACCAGGGAAGCCACATCGGGAAAGGATTTTCCAAGTACCTGATCGAATTTCTGGCCCAACAGCGTCGCCGCGGACGTGTTGAGGTAATCGATCCGTCCGCCGGCATCGACCGTAATGACACTCTCGCCCATGGCGTCGAGGGTCGCCAGGGCACGCGGCAGGATCGCGGGCGGTGCCGGCGGGGCCGCAGCTCGCGGCAGCATTTCCAATGCCGTGAGCAACAGTGCCGCCTCGCCGGAGGTATCGATGATCGTGCTCGACAATTCGATGCGCGTCACCTCGGCGTGGGCACCGATCAGCTCAACCTCGTAGCGCTCGGCGGCGGGCTCGCCGGCCAGCCGCCGCCGCAGATTGCTGTCGACCAGCTCGGCGTATTCCGGCCCGACGAATTGGCTCAAGGGTTTGCCGATGACTTCGGCGGCGGACAATCCGAGCAGCGTCAGGAATCGGGAATTGGCGAACAATATCTGCTCGCGGTGAATGAGCACTGCATCGTGCACCGTCTCCACCAAGCGCTGAAACAGCTGTTCGCGGCCCTGCAGGTCGGCGCCGCGTCGCTCCAGGTTCTCCAGCAATTCGTTGACGGCGTGTTCCTGGCGCCGCTTCCAAAAGACGAGCGCAGCTACGCCCACGGCGAAGACGGCCGAGATGCTTGACCACAGGACGACGGAAGACAGGATCAACGCGGACCTCGATAACGACGACTCTTGGCGATGCGTGAAATCTTAAGATCCCGGCGGCCTGGGGACATCGTGCAACATCGTGCCTGAGAGAATAGCCTAAGGGACTCGCCTAGCCTGCCGAAATTGACCATAATCGATGGGGTTAATCATGTAGGTAACATATGGACACGTTGGCAGCTCGTCAGCAGATGGTCGATCAGCAAATCCGCACGTGGGAAGTCCTGGACCCGAGAGTGCTCGATGTGCTGTACGAGGTACCGCGCGAAGCGTTCGTGCCGCCGGGTTATCGCGACCTCGCGTTTGCGGACGCGCCGATTCCCATCGGGTTCGGCCAGTTCATGCTCGCGCCGCTGCTTCAAGGCCGAATCCTCCAAGCGCTGGGGCCGACCGCCTCGGACAGCGTCCTCGAAGTGGGCACTGGGACCGGCTACTTGGCCGCGTGCTTCAGTTTGCTCTCGAGGTCGACTCTCTCGATCGATATTCGCGCGGAGTTCACGGCGACCGCGGCTGAAAATCTGCGCGCCGTGCCGCGCGCCGGGGTGCAGCTCCAGACGCGCGATGCGTTCAACGCCGCGCCCTTGGGCGACTATGATGTCATTGCCGTTACCGGCTCGCTTCCGGTTTACGATACTCGATTCGAGCGGGCGTTGCGCATCGGCGGCCGACTCTTCGCCGTCGTCGGCGTAGCGCCGGTGATGGACGCCCTCCTGGTTCGACGCGTGGATGCCACGGAATGGATTCGCGAAAGCCTGTTCGAGACCGTCATCGGACCGTTGGTCAACGCCACCGCACCGCAAGGATTCGTATTCTGATGATCGAGGACATTCGCCCATGATCGAGGACATCAGCCCGCAAGAGTTCCTGAAGCGCCGGGCCGCCGGCGATCCGATGACGCTGCTGGACGTCCGCGAGGACTGGGAGACCCGGCTGGCGCCCGTTCCCTCCCCCCTGGTGCACATTCCCATGGGCCGCATCGCCGAGCGCCTGAACGAACTCGACCCCAACCAAAACACGGTGGTGATTTGCCGCTCGGGGGGCCGCAGCCTCCAAGTGGCGCATTTCCTCGCGGCGCAAGGATTTACCTCGGTCTTCAACCTCGCCGGGGGCATTTTGGCGTGGTCCCGGGATGTGGATCCGCAGATCCCGCAGTACTGACACCGCGGCGGCCGCAGCGGCATTGAAACTCGGCCTGGTGTTATAGTTGGATATAACAGCTGTGACCCAGCTCCGAAGCGGGGGGCTGCTGCACATGGAAACCGGATGAAGCGTTTAATGAAGCGTTTGTTGACGTTGGTTGCATGTTTCTCCGCCGTTCACAGCGCTGCGGCAGCCGATCTGGTGGCGGTGTATCAGCGCGCCCTGCAGAACGATCCTCAATTGCGCGAGGCCGAGGCCAATCGCCTGGCCGCCTTGGAATCCAAGCCGCAGGCCCTCGCCGCCCTCTTGCCCCAGCTCAACGGCAGCGCCGTCGTGGGTAAGGAGCACGACACCGGCCCCTACGACCAGGCGTATTCGGTTACCGGAGTTTCCGGCGGCAAGACGGTCACCACCGTCCAACATCAAGACTTCAACGGCGATACCGTTTCCCATAATCGCAAGTACGGCGTCGAGCTGAAGCAGAATTTATTCCGCTGGGACAACTGGGTGGCGCTACAACACGCCGATGCTCAAGTCGCCCAAGCCGAGGCGGACTACCAGGCGGCGCAACAGGATTTGATCTCCCGCGTCGCGCAGCGCTACTTCGACGTACTCGCGTCGCAGGACACTCTCGATGCCCAGGAAGGGGCACTCGCGTCGGTCAGCCGCCAGCTCGAACAGGCTGAGAAACGCTACGAGGTGGGCCTGATCGCCATCACCGACGTACAGGAGGCCCGAGCTTCGCATGACACCAGCGCCGCCGCCGTCATCGCCGCCAAACGCCAACTCGCATCCACTCGCGAGTCCTTGCGCGAAATCACGGGCGACCTGTTCGAGACCTTGGCTCGCCCGATCGAGCCCTTCGAACTGACCAATCCCGACCCGGTGAGCGAAGACAGGTGGGTGGACATGGCCCTGCAGCAGAACTTGTCGTTGGTTTCCAGCCGGCTGGCCGCGGATATCGCCAGGGACAACGTGAGTTCCGCGCGCGGCGGACATTACCCGTCGCTCGACTTGGTCGCCAACGGCTACAAGGTCGACAACGACAGCCACAGCACCAACGTGAACGGCACGCCCTATGGCGACACGTCGCTCGATCAGCGTCAACGCTCGATCGGCCTACAGCTGACCTTCCCGCTGTATTCCGGAGGCATGGTCTCCTCACAGGTTCGACAGGCGGTATACCTGCACCGGGCGGCCAAAGAACGCGTCGAGCGCGTCGCGCGCCAGACCGAGCATGATGCGCGCGATGCCTACCTGGGAGTGCTCTCGGAGATCTCGCGGGTCAAGGCGTTGCGGCGCGCGTTCGAGTCCAATGCCACCGCACTCAATGCCACGGAAGCGGGCTACGAGGCCGGAACCCGCACGGCGGTGGAGGTGCTGGAGTCGCGGCGCCTTTGGATTCAAGCGCAGACCGATTACGCGCGCAGCCGCTACGACTACATGATCGACCTGGTCAAGCTGCAGCAGGCGGCCGGTACCCTGTCCGAGCAGAGCCTGAATAGGCTGAACTCTCTCCTCAAGGAGACGTCGGCGGCGCCTCAGCCAACAGCGGCGCGATGAGTTCGAACAAGCGCGCCACGCTGCCGCGGTTCGCATCGACCACCCGACGCCCGCTGTCGCCCACCGCCGCGCGCCGCGCCGGATCTGCAAACAACTGGCGCAGCACGGCGGCGAGTTCCGCTGCGTCGGCCACCTGCAAGGCCGCGCCCTCTTGCAGCAAGAGGCGCGCGATCTCCTTGCCGCTGGACTGATAAGGCCCCGTAATTACCGGCACGCCCAGGGCAGCCGGTTCCAAGAGATTGTGACCACCCACGGGCACCAAGCTTCCGCCCACGAATGCCACGTCCACCGATGCGTACAGCGCCGCGAGTTCGCCCACCGTGTCCACCAGCAACACGTGGCTGTCGGGGCGCACGGGGTTGGCGCTGCTGCGGCGCTCGAAACGAAAGCCGCGCCGGCCCACCAGGTCCGCCACGGACTGAAACCGCTCCGGGTGACGCGGTACCAACAGCAGCAGTACGCCGGCAGCGTGCGCCTGCAACGAGGCGTGCGCCGTCAGCACCAGTTCCTCCTCGCCCGCATGGGTGCTGCCGGCGATCCACACCGGCCTTCCATCCCAGCATCTGGACCGCAATTCGAGCCCGTGTTCGATCGCGGCGGGATCGATCTCCACATCGAATTTGACATTGCCGATGACGCACGTCCTGGCCCGGGGGGCGCCGATGCTGATGAAACGCTCGGCATCCTCGGTGCTCTGCGCCGCCACCAGCGTATTGTCCGAAAACACGTCGCGGAACAAACCGCCGAAACGCTGGTACCACGCCACGGACGTCGACGACAGACGCGCACTCGCCAGCACCACGGGAATGCCGCGCCGCCGGCACTGGTGGAACAAGTTGGGCCAGACCTCCGTTTCCATGACGATGGCCAGCTGCGGTCCGATTCGCGTGACGAAACGCCGCATGGAACCCGGGGTGTCGTAGGGAAGGAAGCGCACGGCAATGCCATCGCCGAAGAGCGCTTTCGCACGCGCACGGCCGGTAGGCGTTGCCGTCGTCAACACCACGGCCACCTGCGGATGGCGTTCGCGCAGGGCGCGAATGAGCGGGGCCGCCGCGGTCACCTCGCCCAACGACACCGCGTGCACCCAGACCGTCCGTCTCCCAACTCCATCCGGCGGCGCCCCAAAACCGAAGCGTTCACTCAACCCTGCCCAGTAGCCGCGGTTGCGCAGGCCGCGCCACAGCACCATCGCAAAGGCGATGGGGCTGAGCAGGTACATCAGTGCGCTGTAGAGGTGGCGCATGGACTTCACCGCCGGTGCGCCGAGGCGTAGCCGGCGAGCAGCCACTCCCATGCGGCGGCGGGAAAGCGGTCCGGCGGCAGGTCACGCGTGACCTTGAGCAGCGAGCGCCGCAGGCGCGATAGATTCCTGGACTCCCACCGGCCGGGCCCCGCCCTGAGTTTGCCCCGATCGAAATCGATCACGCTGACCGCACCGGCGGCGTCGCGCAGGATATTGTGCGCATTGAGATCGGCGTGATCCGCTCCGGCCGCATGCAATTTCGCGACGGTTGCGCCGACATCGCGCCATGCGCTTTCCTGCAAGGGAGCAACCGACAGCTCCGCACTCAACGGCCGGGCGTCTGCAATACGCCGCGTGATGAGGTCGCAACGGTATAGAAGCCCCTGGCGCCGATAGCGCGCGGCGATGGGCGCGGGCACGGGCAATCCGCGCCGAACCAGGTCCGCGAGCAAACGCCATTCCGCGAAACTACGGACCCGTTCTTCGCCGGCCCATACGTAACCATCCTTCGACAGGCGGGCGATGAATCCGCCGCGGCGATAGTGCCGCAATGCCCATTGGCGAGCTGCGGAGGCGATGAACCAGGCGGCACCCCGGCCGCCGGTGACATCGACGAGTTCACCTCGGCCCTTCCAGAGAGCCGGCTCGAAGAGGGCGTCGATCTCGGCGCCCGATGGACTTGGGGCGCCCTCGCCAAGGATGTCCGGGTCGACCAGTAAGGCGCCGCCGGCAGTGGCAATGCGTAGACCCCGAACCTTTGTCATGATACCCCGATGGCACACCGCGTCGATCCACCGCCCGTCGATCCACCGCCCCTGGTTCGATCTCCGGAACAGGTCTGCCTGCTGCGCCTGTCCGCCATCGGAGATACGTGCCACGCGGCGGCCGCGCTGCACGCGCTCAGAGACGCATGGCCGCACACGCGGTTGACTTGGATCGTCGGCAAGCTGGAAGCCAAGCTGATGTCGCCGATTCTTCCGGGTGTCGAGTTTATCACCTTCGATAAAGGTGCAATGACCGCAGAACTGCTGCGCCTGCGAAAGGTGCTGAAGGCCAGGCGCTTCGATGTGCTGCTGGACATGCAGCTCTCGATACGCGCCAGCCTCGTGGCCTCCCTCATCAAGGCACCGATCAAGCTTGGCTTCGATCGGGCGCGCGCGCGGGAATTGCAATGGCTGTTCACCAATGCGCAGATACCGCCGGTTGCGAAGGAGCATGTACTGGATTCATTCATGGGCTTCGTGCGCGCCTGCGGCATCGAGCCCGGACCTGCCGCGTGGGATACCCAATTGCCGGCCGACGCACGCGCGTACGCCGATATGCTCATCCCCGATGAGCGGCCCACACTCATCATCAGCCCCTGCTCCAGCCACCCGGCACGCAATTGGTCCGCGCAACGGTACGCAGCGGTCGCCGACCACGCCATCGCGAATCACGGCATGCGAGTCATCCTCGCCGGTGGGCGCAGCGACGGGGAGCGGCGCATGGGAGCCGCCATTCTGGCCGCCGCCACGGCGAGATCCATCATCGATCAGATCGGCAAAGATACGTTGCCGCAATTGTTGGGACTATTGGCCAAAGCCACCGTTCTGATTTCACCCGACTCCGGACCCGTACACATGGCCACCATGGTGGGAACTCCCGTCATCGGGCTGTATGCCGCCACGCGCACCGCGCGCGCAGGTCCCTATTACAGCCGGCAGTGGTGCGTGGACAAGTACGAGGAAGCATCGCGCATGGTTTTCGGGAAATCGGCCGGCGACATTCCCTGGACGGAGAAGATCGAGCGCCCGGGCGTGATGGATCTCATCGGCGTGAACGAAGTCGCGGAGCGGCTCGACGCCCTGATGGCGCAAAGCTCTGGTGCCGTCGCCGAAACAGCTTCGAAATAGCTTAAGATGCCCGCGATGAACGAGATCAAAGTCCCCGTATCGCCCGGTGAATTGCTCGACAAGATCACCATTTTGCGGATCAAATCGCAGCGCATGAGCGACCCGGAGAAATTGCGCAACGTGCGGCTCGAACTCCAAGCGCTGCAAGACACGTGGAGCGGTTCCGCTTACGCGGCCGCGGACGTCGATGCGGACGTGAAGGCTTTGATGGCCGTGAACGAGCGGCTCTGGGCGACGGAGGACGACATACGCGACAAAGAACGCGCCCGTGCCTTCGACGCCGAATTCATTCGCCTCGCCCGCGCCGTGTACATCGAGAACGACGAGCGAGCCGCGATCAAGCGGCGCATCAACCTCAAGCTGGGTTCGACCATCGTCGAAGAGAAGTCATACCAAAGTTACTAGCCGCTGGCAGCGCGAGCCGGCACGAGCAACTCGAGCATTCATGCCGGGCTTCGCTGGTTTCGTGAAGCCGCGGCCGATTTAGGCGGCACGTCGGCGCCCGAGAGAGTGTACTCCGCTCCGCAATACCCGCACTTGGCCCACCCGGTCGCTTCGATGGCCAGGTACACGCGCGGATGCGAGTTCCACAAAAACATGCCGGGCATGGGACAGGATAGCGGCAGATCAGCCGCGGTCACCGTGTACTGATGCAGCGCGTTGGGCTGAATCAAATTGTGCTTAGAGTCGTCTTGAACCATTGCCGGCATGTATCTTAACTCCACCATTTGACATTAGCTGTTCGCAATGAAGCCGCGGGCGCGCAGCAACGCATCGATCCGCGGATCCCGGCCGCGAAAATCACGATACGCCTGGCCCGGGTCCACGCTGTTGCCGACGCACATGATGTCATCGTGCAAGCGCTTTGCAATGACTTTATCGAAGGGATCGCCGGCCTCGACGAACGCATCGAACGCGTCATGATCCAGCACTTCGGCCCAGAGGTAGCTGTAATAGCCCGCGGAATACGAATCGCCCGCAAAAATGTGCGCGAACTGCGGCGTTCGATGCCGCATGACCACTTCCGCGGGCATCTCGAACTCGCGCAGCACATCCCGCTCGAAAGCCTCCGGATCTAGCACCGGCTCGGGCGCGAGATGCAGCTTCAGGTCGACCAGCGCCGCTGCCAAGTACTCGACGGTGGCGAATCCCTGATTGAATGTCTTCGCGGACGCGATCTTGTCGGCGAGCGCCGCAGGCATGGGTTCGCCGCTCTGGTAGTGCAGCGCGAATCGGGCCAGGAGCTCCGGCAGCGGCAGCCAGTTTTCGTTCAGCTGTGAGGGAAACTCTACGAAGTCACGCACCACGTGCGTGCCGGACAGAGAGGCAAAGTCGACGTCGGAATTCAAGGCATGCAGCGCGTGGCCGAATTCGTGAAACAGAGTCACTGCTTCGTCCCAGCTGATGAGGACCGGATCCGCGCTGCCGCTCTTCAGGAAATTCGTGTTGTTGGAAACGATGGGCGAAGTTCCGCCATCCAATTTCCTCTGGTCCCGATATTCGCTCATCCATGCCCCGGAGCTCTTGCCGGGGCGCGCATAGGGATCGAAGTACCATAGACCCACGTGCCGCCCGGTTTCCGAGGTGACTTCCCAGACGCGCACGTCCGCGTCGTGCACGGGCACGCCCGCTACTTGCGAGAATCGAAAGCCGTATAGCCGGCCGGCCACCCAGAACATTCCCTCGCGCAGCTTCTCCAGTTGGAGGTATGGCTTCACTTCGTTCATGTCGAGGTCGAACTTCACCCGCCGCACTTTTTCCGCGTAATAGCGATAGTCCCAGGCTTCGATCTTGAAGGCGCCGCCCGATTCGGCATCCGCGATGGCCTGCATGTCGGCCACTTCCTCGCGCACTCGCGTCACCGCCGCCGGCCAAATGCGCATCATCAAGCGCAACGCGCTTTCCGGAGTGCCGGCCATGCTGTCGGCAAGCCGCCATTGCGCATGCGAGGCAAATCCAAGCAGTTTGGCGCGCTCGCTGCGCAGCGTGAGAATCTCCGTGATGATGGCCCGGTTGTCCCGAGCGTCGCCGTTGCTGCCGCGGCTGTAATAGGTGCGCCAAACGATCTCACGCAGATCGCGGCGATCGGCATAGGTGAGGAACGGGTCCATGGCGGAGCGCGTATTGAGTATGGCCCAATGGCCGGGACGTCCCAGTGCCGCGGCGGCCGCAGCGGCCGCATCGCACTGGGGTTGCGGAAGTCCGGCCAGGTCCTGTTTGCCGGTCAAGAACAACGTATGCCCTTCCTCGTCCGCCAAAAGATTTTGGCTGAAGTTGGCGAATAGGCTGGCGAGCCTCTCGTTGATCGCTGCCACCCGGCTCTTGCTCGCTGGGGCGAGGTTGGCGCCGGCGCGCACGAATTTGGTGTAGTAATACCAGCTCAAGCGGTCTTCCGGCCGCTCTCGATAAACCGCCTCGACGCGCGCGAACAACTCCGCATTCCCCGTGACGGCATCGTGGAGCGCAGCGATTTTCGGGCCCATTTCTCGCTCCACGGCCTGAAACTCGCCCGTATTCATGCTCGACGCCCAAATGTCGTAGCTGGCGTTGACGCGGTCGAACGTACGTCCCGCCCGCTCCAGCGCCACCAGGGTGTTCTCGAACGTCGGCGCCGCGGGGTTGCGCGCGATCTTGTCGATCTCGAGGAGCTTCTCGGCCATCGCAGCCTCGAGCGCAGGCTTGAAATCTTCCACACGCACGCGATCGAGCGGCGGCGTTCCGCCGTAACGGCCCGGCCAAGGAGCCAGCAAGACGTTCTCCTCGAAAGTATTGCGCCAGACATCGCTCACTCGCGCGCGCGACGATGCGTGAGGCGCTGCCTCGACCACGGGTTCAGCGCCCTCCAGCGACAGGTGATGCAGGACGGTCCGATACCCGATGTATGCCTCCTTCAGCCATTGCGCAGTCGCCGCATCGAGCACGCCGACCGCGGCCAGCCCCTCGAGCTGCCGAACATTGTCCGTGTAAGTCAGGAGCTCGGGATGCATGTCGGCCGAGGCGAGCACCCAGTACTGCACCAGGAACTCGATATCCGCGATGCCGCCCGCATCCTGCTTGATGTCGAACTGTCCCGCGCCGGCGCGGGACAGTTCGCGGCGCATGCGCATGCGCATCTCTGCCACATCCTTGCGCAGGGTGTCGCGGTGCACCGACGTGCGCAGCACCCCCCGCCGCGCCTCTTCGAAACGTCGGCACAGGTCCGCGTCGCCGGCCACGGCCCGTGCGCGCAGCAGGGCCTGATGTTCCCACGTCCAAGCTTCTTGCCGCTGATAGCGCTCGAACGCATCGATGCCCGTCATGAGGAACCCGCCCTTGCCGTTCGGTCTCAAACGCATGTCGACTTCGTACAGACGTCCGGCGGCCGAATGCATGGTGAGCAGATGCACGATGCGCTGCCCGAGGCGCAAGAAGAAAACTGCATTATCCAGCGAACGCTCGCCGCGGGTCTGCTGCACCTCGCCGCTCGAATCGTGCAGGAACACGAGATCGAGATCGGACCCGTAGCCGAGTTCGAAGCCGCCGAGCTTGCCATAACCGGCGACCGCGACCCTCACGGCCCGCAGCGGCCGGCCGCCCTCGCTGCAGTACGGCGTTCCATACATCTGCGTCATCTGATCCCACGCCAGTTTCATGCAGCGCTCCACGATCAGTTCCGCGACGTCGGTCAAGCGGTCGCTCACCTTCATCAGCGGCATGCGCCCCGTCAGATCGGCGAATGCCACGCTGAACACCGCGGCCTTCTGGAACTGACGCAACGCCTCGACTTGCCTCTCGGGGTCATCCGCCGGCAGCCGCTCGGTGCGGGCTTCCAGTTCGCGCACGAAGCTCGCGCGCGAAGGCAACTCGTCGAATGCGTTGGGGTCGATCAATTCGTCGAGCAACAACGGGAAATCCGCGATCTGGCGCGCGAGGAAACCGCTGACGGCGCATACCTCGACGAGCCGATCGAGCGCCGGCGGCTGCTCCTTCAGCAATGCCAGGTAAGAAGACCGAGCACCGATGGCTTCGAGCACGCGCAGTACCCGTTGCACCACCACCGCGGGTTCCGGGCGGAGCGCCGCCGACTTCAACAACCGGCCCAGAATCACGTGCACGCGGCGCCGCGCGCCCTCGTCCAAGCGCCGGTACGAGGCGGCGTGACGATACTCGTTCAGGAGAGTGCCGAGCGGCACGATGTCGACGGGCGGAAACCTGTACTCGGCCAATTCCGCTGCGATATCGAGATCTTCCGACGCGAGCCAATCGAGCGCGGCCTCGCCGTTGCGGCGTTGGGTCTCCGGTCCGCCGAACACCTGTGCTTCGAAGTGCAGCGCCACGCTATGCCGCGCTGCATCGATACGCGCGACGGTCGCGGGCCAGTCCGGCAGTCCCATGATGAGCGACAGCCGTGCGCGATCGGCCGGATCCTCCGGCAGCGCATGCGTCTGTGCATCACGGATCATTTGCACGCCGTTTTCGGCCTTGCGCAGGATGAGATACGCATCCTGCAGGTCGTCCACGGCCGCCTTCGGGAGCAGCTTGGAGCCCGCCAGCAGGGGCAACACCTCGAGCAGCGCCGCATTCTGCAGCCGCCGGTCGTTGCCGCCGCGGACCAGCTGCACCGACTGCACGATGAATTCCAATTCGCGGATGCCGCCGGCGCCTAGCTTCAAGTGCTGGTCGAGTTCGTGCCGGGCCACTTCGCGCGCGATGAGTGCTTTCATTTCGCGCAGCGACTCGAATACACCGAAATCGAGGTAGCGCCGATAGACGAACGGCCGTATGAAATTGCGTGTCGCGCTCGCGTAGGCGGCAGCGCCGACGACGGCGCGCGCCTTGATCCACGCATAGCGCTCCCAATCGCGCCCGTGCTCCTGCAAGTAATCCTCGAGCGCGGCGAGACTCACCACCAACGGGCCGCTGTCGCCGAACGGACGCAGGCGCGTGTCCACGCGGAACGCGAAGCCATCGTCGGTCCTCGCGTCGAGAAGACGGATCAGCTCGCGGCCGGCGCGATTGAAGTACTCCGAGTTGTCGATGGGGCGCGCACCGTCGGTCTCGCCGGCTTCCGCATACAGCAGCACCAGGTCGATGTCGGAGGAGAAATTCAGCTCTCGCCCGCCGAGCTTACCCATGGCCACCACGATGAGCGGCACTTCGGCCCCTTGGGCGTTGCGCGGCCGTCCAAAAGGGGCTTCCAGATGCAGCTGCGCCGCCGCCGCCGCCGCGCGAATACAGTCATCGGCGAGATTCGAGACGTCGCGCAGGGTGTCGGCCACACTCGCCCGCCCCACGATATCGAGCCACGCGATGCGTATCATCTCGCGCCGCCGCCATTCCCGCAGGAGGCGCTGCGACTCTGCCGTGGTGGTGGCCGATGCCGCGCGGGAGCTGTATCCGAGGTTGGCCGCCCGCGCCGTCGAGGGCTCAGCATGTCGGGCCAGCCATGCAAGGGCTTGCGGATCCTGGACCAGCGCCGATGCAACGAACTCGCTGGCCGCGGCAACGCGGGGCAAGTCCTCGCGCAGCCCCTGCGGCAGGGCCTCGTAGGCGTCCTTCAGTGCCGGCAGCGCGCAGGCGCGTTCCCACCATCGAGACACGCAGTCGCGCAGCGGTTCCGGGATCGTTGCGAGGCCACTGAGCATCGTCCCGGTTTCCGCCCGCTCGTGCGCTGGCCCGCTCAAGCGACGGCCACGATGAACAGTCGCGGAAACGGCAACAACACGCTGCCATCGCTCATCGACGGGTAAGCGCGCGCCACCAAGGATTCATATTCAGCGAGAAAATCGGTGAGCTCGGCCCCCGCCAGCGGCGCAATGAAAGGCCTGAGGCCGCTGCCCTTGAACCATTCCACCACGGCCCGCGCCCCTCCGGAGAGAACATGAAAATAAGTCGTTCGCCAAATGTCCACCGTGCAGCCGGTACCGCGCAGCAGCTGGTAATACCAGTCCGCGCCGCGTAGCGACGAGCGCGCGGTGGCCGTCGCTGCGAGCTTCTCCGCCCAGGGTCCTTGCGCCGCGAGTTCGCGCATCAATCGGTGGGCCGGCTCTTCGAGGTTGTCCGGCATCTGCACGGCGAGGGCACCGCGCGGCGCGAGTT
>JALYHU010000293.1 GCA_030776345.1 Pseudomonadota bacterium
GCGCCCGGCGCGGCGGCGGCCGGCGCGGCAACCGCGGGCGCCGCTGCTCACAAGCGCCTGGTCATCATCGATCAGGACGCCTACGGCCCCGCAGGCTCCAACATGCAGGCGATTTTGATGTTGCTGCAAGCAGAGGATGTCGAGGTGCTCGGCATCACCATCACCAGCGGCGATGGCTGGCGTGACGAGGAAGTCGAACAAACGCTGCGGCTGCTCGAAATCGCAGGACGTACCGAGGTGCCCGTGATTCCGGGCGCGGTGCTGCCGCTGGTCAACTCGCCGGCGCGCACCAAGGCCTGGGAAAAACTGTACGGCAAGCTGTTCTACAAGGGTGCATGGACCGAGTCCTGGCCCGATCAGGGCGTCGCGCGGCGCACGCCGCACCCGGGGGATCCTTACCTCGTACCGCCCTCGCCCGCCGGCGCGCCGCACATCAAGCCCGCGGCGGACACGGCGGCCAACTTCCTGGTGCGCGAACTGCGGCGCCATCCGGGCGAGGTGACCCTGATCGCCGCCGGGCCTCTCACCAACCTCGCGCTCGCCGCTCGCCTGGACCCGCAATTCAGCAGCCTCGCGCAGGAATTGGTGTTCATGGGCGGCAGCTTCAATCCGCGGGCGGCCGACAATGCATTTGCCGCCGAGTACGCGAACGCGACGCGCCGCGAGTTCAATATGCGCTGGGATCCGGAGGCGGCATCGATGGTGCTGCACGAACCCTGGAAAAAAATCACACAGGTTCCCATCGATCCCACCACCAAGACTTTCTTCGGGCCGGCACTGCTCGAGCGCGTGGCGCGCGGCAAGGCATCCTTCGACGCGTACATCGGTCAATTCGGCCAGTCCTATCCTATGTGGGATGAACTCGCCGTCGCCGTCTGGCTGGACCCGTCCATCGTGACGCAGAGCGCGGTCCTGCTGGTCGATGTCGACACCGCTTTTACCGCCGGCTATGGCGATACATTGAGCTGGTCGACGGGCGACGGTCCCGGGCTCGGCGAGCGAGCCGTGCAGGTCGTTCAAGACATCGCTCTCGAGAGATTCGAAGCGCTGAGCGTGGAGCTGCTCACTCGGTCCCGCTCCGGGCCGCCGGCACGGGCGCATTCAGCCCGACTCACCGGCCCCTGACCCTTTCGTTCCAACCGCCTATTCACCATCGAGAATTCTGCATGCCCATTCGTCCGATCTTAGGTTCCCTGCTCTGCCTGTTCGGTTTGCTGCCTGCCGCCCATGGCGCCGAACGCTGGTTCGAAGACGTGAAGGCCACGGCCACCCCCGCACAAATGTATCGGTTCCTGTACGCCCTGCCCAAGGGCGGCGACCTGCACAATCATTTGACGGGCGCGGTGCGTTCGGAATGGTTCTGGGATGCGGCCGTGGCGCAAGAGGCGCGCGGCTATGTGTACTACACCCGGGTGCGGATCGGGAACTGCGCCCCCTACGGACACGACGAGTTCGGCGCCGCCCGGGCCCTGTTACTGTTCAAGAACATCCAGAGCGTCAGCTTCGAGAAGCTCGATGCTTGCGGCAAGGCCGAGTTCAAGCGGCTGCAGGATCTCGACTCCCGCGAGAAAGAAGCTTGGCTCAACAGCATGCGGCTCGATCAACCCTATGAGGGACGCAACGAGTTCTTCGACGCCATTTGGGACCGCATCAACGATCTGCTGCTCAATCCTTACCTGATCTGCGACATCCTGTTGCGCAACATGCAAGCCTTCGGGCAGGAAGGTGTGGTTTACCTCGAGACTCAGCAGGGGGTCGAAGGCGCAGTGAAGGCGGACGGGTCGCCGTACAGCAACGATGAGGTGGTCGCCCTCTACCGCCAGTTGCTCGCCTCGCCGCAGGCCAAGGCCACCGGCGTGGAGGTGCGCTTCCAGAATGCATTGCTGCGCTTCACGCCCAACGCCGAACAGCACCTGCGCGAACTGTATGCCATCACGGACCGTTACCGCGACTTGTATGTCGGGGTCAACATGGTGGGCCGGGAAGACAATCAGAAAGGCTATCCGCTGCGCTTCCTGCCCGTGCTGCGCGAGCTGCGCCACAAGTATCCGGATATCAATCTGTCCATCCATGCCGGCGAAGTCGATGAGCCGGACTATCACATCCGCGATACCTTGCTCTTGGGTGCGCAGCGCATCGGGCACGGCGTCAATCTCATCAGCGATCCCGACACCCTGGTGAAAATGCGCTACGGACCGTACCTGGTCGAGATCAACCTCATCAGCAACTTGTTGTTGGAGTACGTCGGCGACTACTCGCAGCATCCCTTCCCGGAATACCTGCGCATCGGCGTCCCCGTCGCCTTGTCGACGGACGACCGCGGCATGTGGGACTCGAACATGAGCGACGAATTCTACGTTGCCGTCAAAGAGTTCAACCTCTCATGGGAGGAAATCGTCAAACTCGGCCGCAACTCGTTGCAGTATTCGTTCGTCGACGAGCCCACCAAACAGAAGCTGCTGGCGAACTACGACAAGCGCATCGCGGCCTTCGCGCAGAGTTTCCAGAAAAAAGGCTGGAGCGCCCTCGAGGGCGTCAAGCCCGTGAGCTACGGCTTCCTGTGCAGGCACTACCAGTTATGCCTGCTGCCCTGAGGACGCATATGGCATCGCTGCGCCGGGTGCTCTGGCACGCAGCGTCGCTGCGCCGCATGCTGCCATACCCGGCGAGGCCGCGCGGTTCAGGTGCCGGGCAACACGTCGCGGTAGTGCGACCAGCCCTCGAGCAACGCCTGCACGACGCGATTGCCGACTTGATAGGCCGCTTCGAGCGCCGGCCTTCCCTCCTCCGGATACTCCGCCGTGGTGCTCCAGGCCGCGCTCTTCCCCGGCGGCGGCATGGAATAGTTGCTCGCCGTGCGCAGCACCATTACGCGCTGCAAGTCGACGCGACCCACCCGCGACAGGCGCCGCAACGCGGTCATGGTCCCGCTGTCCTCCATGTTGGCCATCATGAAGTTGGCGTCGTTCCCGGCTTGCAGCTTCACCCAGTCATTGGCCCATTGGTTCATGCGCTCCCCATGCCAGTACTTGCTGGAGGACAGGGAATCGCCGATGGTCACGAACGGTGGACGGGTGGCGGCCGGATAGCCCGCGAACTGCTTGCGGAATTGCGCGATGCCGGGACTGTCCGCGATCGGATGATCCTTGGTGATGGAATACGCCCAGTCCGCCAGCGACGCATTGAGTGCATAGTGAATGGTGTCCACCGTCCAGCCGCTGGCGACGTCGTTGGGTTTCTTCGCGCCGAGAGGCAGCATGCCGTAGGGCCAATCGGCCGGAATCTCGCGCGCGTCGATTTCGTAGAGCAGATCCCCGTCCACCACATGCTTCGCCCAGGCCGCCGTACCCAGCGACACATCGAGAGGATCACCGCCGGCAATGCCCGCCACCAGCCAATAGGCTTTGCTCAAATCGAAACGCGGATCGAGGCCGAGCGCCATGATGGAGGTGCTCGAGTTGGTAACGCCGCCGCCCGTGCAGATCAGCAGCAGCCCGGCATCGTTCATGCGCAGTTCGTACTCGCCGAGCGGAAACGGCAGGACGCGATCCATTTTCTGCCGCTCCACCCAGAACTGCGCTTCGCCGGGCTTGTCCCCGGTCAGCTTGCCGATTTCGTACATGGTCACCACGACCACTTTGACGGCCAGGCGACTGTCCGCAACGTGCTTGACCGGTACCGCAGGTTCGATCCGCGGTGCCGAGTCGGCTTGCAGCGCAGGCTCGGCTTGCGGCGACACCGGTGCCAACATGCCGAACACGCAGAGGGCGTACGCGAATTTCGCAGAGACTTTGAACATCGACAACCTTTTCCATAGAGGACGGAACATGAACAAGTTCATAGATACCATGCCGAAGGCGGAACTGCACGTGCATCTCGAAGGGACGCTCGAGCCCGATTTGAGCTTTGCATTGGCGCAGAAGAACGGAATCGAACTTCCATACGACTCGCCGGAGGCGTTGCTGCGCGCATACGATTTTAACGACCTGCCCTCGTTCCTTGCCGTCTATTACAAGGCCATGAACGTGCTGCAGGACGAGTCGGATTTCTTCGAACTGGCCTGGCGCTATCTTCTCAAGGCCAAGGAACAGAACATCGTCTACGCCGAGATGTTCTTCGACCCGCAGGCACACACCTCGCGCGGCGTCGGGTTCGACACGGTGATCCGCGGAATTCGCCGCGCTCAGGACAAGGCTGCCGCGGAATTGGGCGTCGAGACCCAACTCATCCTGTGCTTCCTGCGCGACATGAGTGCCGAGTCCGCCATGCAGACCCTGCTGCAGGCATTGCCGTACAAACACTGGCTCGTGGGGGTGGGCCTGGACTCGGATGAGAAGGATAATCCGCCGCTGAAGTTCGCCGCGGTCTTTGCCCGAGCCCGCAGCGAAGGGTTCAAGCTCACCATGCACTGCGACGTGAATCAGAAGAACACGCTGGTCCACATTGGCCAGGTGCTCAACGACATCCATGTGGATCGCATCGATCACGGCGTGAACTCGCTGGAGGATCCCGCGCTGTGCGAAGTGATCCGCGAGCGCGGGCTGGGACTCACCGTGTGCCCCGTGTCGAATCGTTTCTGCGTTCAGGACCTGACGGCCGGCCACATCCGGCGCATGTTGCAGCTCGGCATGCGCGCCACCGTGAACTCCGACGATCCCGCCTATTTCCGGGCCTACTTGAATGAAAACCTGCGCGCGCTCCACGAGGAAGGCACCTTGAGTCAAGATGAAATTGTGCAGTTGGTTCGCAACGGCTTCCTGGTGGCCTGGCTCGACGAGGCGCGACGCGGTGCCTACCTCGAGCGCCTGCAGAAGCACGTGGACCAAGC
>JALYHU010000294.1 GCA_030776345.1 Pseudomonadota bacterium
CCGCGGTGTCGATGTCGTGTTCACCAGTTGCGCTCAGCTGGTCGCCACCCTCAACGCCGCTCGGGCCACCGGCGGCTATGAGCGCAAGCTCGCCACGCTCGCTCGCGTGCCGCTCCTCATCATCGACGATTTCGGCCTCAAACCCTTGCGACCGCCGCAGGACGAGGACCTGCACGACTTGATCGCCGAACGCTATGAGCGCGCCTCCACAATCGTGACCAGCAATTTGGATTTCACCGAATGGGACCAGGCTTTCCCAAATAACCGGCTGCTCGCCTCAGCGCCCGTCGATCGGCTTCGGCACAACGCTTACTGCATCGAACTCGAAGGGCCTTCAGGCCGAAGTCCCAAAGTCGCTCCGCCTCCGAGCAAACCGAAGCTTGCCAACGCCACAAAACCTGCCCATTCTTAGCCCCTCTGGGATGTCTGCTTTACCCATGTAAAGCCGGCTCCATTAAGCCGATCTTCCCCGGCTCTTTTATGCCGATCGGTGACACACCCGACTCCATCTATTACCACTACGCTCCAATAAGCCGTGAATCGTGGCATCGGAAACGGTAGCCGAAGCACGGCGGCTGTCACGGCATGCACGCAGGCATGGATGGATCGATGGCGTGGTGTCCAGAATTTCGAACTACGCGATCGGAGAATGCGCAAGGCCGCTGCTCAATGACGCTTTGGTGGTTGGTCAGCCGGTATACTTGCTGCAATGTTCCCACCGTTTCAGCCTCTTCAGTTGCCGCTCGTGATATTCGCCGGGTGGGTCAACCGCCATCAACTGGACGTGATCGAGTACCTCCAGGAATAGAACCGCGTGCTCAAGGAGCACTTGGGTGGGCGGCGCATTCGCTTTACCGATACTGACTTGCGATGGTACCGAGAAATTGTTGCATGCAAATGGGACTACAGCCATCGGCGAGGTCCCGGTCGGCCTCGCGTCATGCAGACGATCGTCAATCTCGTTCTGCGCATGGCGCTTGAGAATCGATCGTGGGGGTACACACGGATCCAAGGAGCAATGGCCAATTTGGGGCATGAGGTCGGGCGCGGCACGATCGTGAACATTCTTAGAGAATACGGAATCGATCCTGCCCCTGAGCGCGATAAGCGCATCCCGTGGTCGACGTTTCTCCGGGCTCACTGGGAATGCCTGGTGGCGACAGACTTTCTCACCGTCGAGGTCTGCACGATCAAGGGATTGGTGACACACTACGTCCTGTTCTTCATCGATATCGCCAGCCGTGCAGTGACGGTCGCGGGTATCACTCCCCATCCCGACAGCCGGTGGATGACGCAGATCGCGCGGAATCTCACGGACCTGAACGACGGCTTCCTTCGCGGTAAGCGCTATTTGATTCTCGATCGGGATACGAAATACTCGGAAGCATTCCGCAGCGTTCTCGTCCGCGAAGGCGTTCAAGTCATTCGACTGCCACCACGATCGCCTAATTTGAACGCTTTCGCCGAGCGGTTCGTACGCTCAATTAAAGAGGAGTGTTTGAGCCGGATGCTCTTCTTCGGACCGGCATCGCTTCAGCACGCAGTACGACAGTTCATGGCGCACTATCATTCCGAGCGCAATCATCAGGGCCTGGAAAACCGACTTCCGCAGCCTGGATCCCTCACTGCCCTACCCCATCACCCTGTACAACGCCGACAGCGCCTCGGAGGAATGCTTAGCTACTACCACCGGGCCGCAGCCTGACGTCAGTCGATTCCATTTTTGGACAATACGAGGTCAGCACCAAATCCTGGTATGGCGCGTTGAAGCGTGCGGGAATCGACAATTTCCGCTGGCATGATTTACGCCATACCTGGGCGAGTTGGCACGTACAGCGCGGCACGCCTCTCTTCGCCTTGCAGGAACTAGGGGGTTGGGAATCTTCCGAGATGGTGCGCCGGTATGCGCATCTCGCGGCGGATCACTTGGCGCCCTATGCGGACCGTTTGAGCGCCTTGAATGTGCCGGGGTTTCAAATTCACGGCACGTTTACGGCACAGCCCGAAAATCAGGGTACTTAGAAGTATCGCTAAGTTCTTGATTTGATTGGTAGCGGGGGTAGGATTTGAACCTACGACCTTCGGGTTATGAGGCAAACAGCGGGGTAATGGGATCTTTAAAATCAGTCACTTGCAACGCTTGCCACCCCATTATCCCGCCTCATCAAGGCACAATTTAGGCACCCAATTTGTCGTGGACACGATCTGGACACAGAGCGAATCAACGCAGCATTTTCCCGAAAGTCACTCAGGCGGCATTGACCAAAATTCTCCCGGGTGGGGAAGATCGTTTGGGCAAATGAACGCGGATTTCGATATCACTGCCGAGGGCTGTTAGAAAAGTCATCAGCCGTTCGACTGAAAACCCCTCAAGCTTGTAGTGTTTCAGCGCGGAAATTTTGGGCTGATTGATGGATAGCGCGGTGGCTGCGGCCGCCTGCGTTAGCCGGCGAGCTTCCAGCAGGCGATTGACCGCAACGGCGAGCCGTACCTTCGTATCGAGCTCCGCGGCATCTGGAAGGCCGAGATCGGCAAAGACATTCCCGGAACTCGCCACGACTTTATTCGCGCTTTTGGCTTGCTTGGTCATACCTCGCCTCGTAATCTGATTGCGCCGCCTTTAGGCGTCGCTCAATCATTTCAACATCCGTCTTCGCCGTCCGCGTCCCACTTGGCGATTTCTTCTGAAAACAGTGCAGGACGTACAGCGCGTGCTCAAATCGCACTACATACCCTGCGCGAAACGTGTCGGTCTTATAATCGCTCACCACCTCAAAGACACCAGGCCCGAGACCTTTCCAAGGCTTTGCAGCCGGGTGTTTGCCACCATACTGCGCAACACTCAAGGCAGCGCCGATCTGACGAACCACGGGATCCGGCATTGCGAGCAAATCGCGTTTGCTTGAACCGATCCAAAACAGCGGTTTCTCACCAGGAACCAACCTTCGGCGCATGGATCAAATATCCTCGTTTTGGGATGATATCCTACTTTCAGGATAAATACGACCCGCACGTAGCAGATTGGGCCAAAGCAAGGTCGCTAACATCTCGTCGAGTGGAAAGCACAATTTCCGGAATCGAACCGAAGGAGCCCGTGGCGAAGTTCGCTGCACGACACCTCAGTTACTCGCCGTCGATCTCGCCACTACCCTCGCAATCGCAATTGAATCGCTGTCCACCACATCCAGCGCATCGTTCGATATCGCAACCTTCGACATGTAGCTCGCCTTTGAGTACCCCGCAGTCGTGGCAAGGGCGCGTATTGGCACCCCAATCGTCCTCTTCTTCGCCGTAGCGAACCTTAGGCACTTCCGTTCCATTTATTTCGCAAGTCAAGATCGCTTGGGCGGCTTGAATCTTTTCCGGCCAGCCTTCGATCATGGAAACGCCGCGATACATCACTTTTGGCCTATCCGTGGTCACATTGCGCTCCGAACTATTTCAACCAGGACGATTGGATAGATGATATTCGAGGGTCCACTTAGAAGATGGCATCCATTTGGACGCCTCTCGTTGCCGGGCCGACGAATTGCCCCTGACCGCCGCCGACCCGAGGCGGTCAGATGTGAACGACAGGTCTCGGGTACGCTGACCCAACCGGAGCGCAGATCTACGGGAATTGTCTATCTGCATTCATGCAAATGCCTCGTGGATTGCCCGGTATCGAGACACCTCCAAGAAAGACAGCACGCGTGGAAGTGAGGTCGCAAGAAGCCCTGTACGACGTTTGGTGATCGGTGGGCGCAATGATCGACATCCCATAGTATTGTTGCTCTGTAGTCTTGAAACAGACAGAAGTCATCTGACCTATGAACTTCGGTGGATTCAGCACAGAAGCAAAAAGCCGATGCTCAATGAGCGGCCCGATTTGAAAGTTCCCATTTGAATCGGTGGTCCCTACCGACCTCAATCCCTGACAGTAATTGTCGTGAACCGCTGCCATTTGCGCCACGAAAACTGTCGCGCCGCCAACGGGGTTTCCAGCGTTGAGCAATACGCCGGATACTGCCGGAACACGGATGTATTCATGCGGACGCGGATAACATGCGGCCAACAATAGCGTCGCCGAGCCAAGCCCAATCGCTTGTGAGAGTAAACTTCTGATTGGAGTCACGTCCGTGTCGTCCATCCGTTCGCTGATGCGATCAATACGACTTCCGGCAAAGATGCGAAGGGTCCTAATCACCTTTGCCTCGCCAGCCACCGGAAACGGCGAACGTCGGGCCGCAATTGGCGAAGCCGGCCTATCGCAATTTCCGGTCGGTCCAATGCCGCCAATGCTCAGAGGAAAGTTATCAACAACAAAATTTACGAGGCCGATTCCACAAACTCGCCGACGATAAATCAAAGCTCCCCGCATCGACGTACGGGGCAAGAACCCGATGGTCGTCGAAGAGGATTGCCTCGCCACGTGCGATGGAGAAGCCGCTAGCACGCACGCCACAACGTCGCGGAGCCACGGCATCATACGTATCGCAAGATGCTAAATTTGCGACCAATGCGGGACGGCGGGATTATGAGCGCCAGTAAATTCACCGCGCGAATTCACCATTGGTCTGGCGGGTCGCGACGAGGCGCCGTTGCGTGATTCCATTAAGCATTGTGCCCTTCTAGGGCACAATTTGGTCACAGCCAAGCCAATGCAGTTTGGAGATTGTTCTCGTAAGTTTTTGTTTTAATTGGTAGCGGGGGTAGGATTTGAACCTACGACCTTCGGGTTATGAGCCCGACGAGCTGCCAGACTGCTCCACCCCGCACCGGAGAGCCGCCCATTGTACCGGCTACTTCAGGTAATGCAAGGGCACGTTGCGGCTACGGCAGCGCCCGCTGGCACAGCGCAATCAGCGCCGCAGGCGCAGCGCCCAACCCGAACACCAACAATGCGTTCGCGCTCAGCACCGTGCGCATCAGCACCGAGCCCCCCAGCGCCGTCGAGTCCGTGGGATCGTCGAAATACATGAGCTTGACGAGGCGCAAGTAAAAGAACGCCCCCACCACCGAGAACAGCACCGCCACAACCGCGAGCCACGTATAGCTGACATCGAGCACCGCCTGGATCACCCCGAGCTTGGCCCAGAATCCGATGAACGGCGGCAGCCCCGCCAGGCTGAACATCAGAATCGCCATCATGCCGGCGAACCATGGGCTGCGCGCGTTCAGCCCCTTGAAGTCCACGAGTTTGTCGGCCTCGAAGCCTTGCCGTGCCAGCAGCAAGATCATGCCGAAGGCACCGGCCGCCACGACCACATAACTAATCATGTAGAACATCGCCGCCTGATAGCCCTGCGCCGTGCCCGCGAGTATCCCGAGCAAAATGTAGCCGATGTGCGAAATGGTCGAATACGCCAGCATGCGCTTCAGATTGGTCTGCGCCACCGCCACCACGTTGCCGATCGCGATCGACAGAACCGAGAGCACTATCAGCATCTGGCTCCAGTCCGCCTGCGCGCCCGCCAGAGCCTCCGGCAGGAGCCGCATCGCCAGTGCGAACGCCGCCAGCTTGGACGCCGTGCCGATGAACACGGTCACGCAGGTGGGCGAGCCCTCATACACGTCGGGTATCCACATGTGGAACGGCACCGCGCCAAGTTTGAATCCGATGCCGACGATCAGGAACGCGATCCCGAATGTCAGCCCGACGTTGTCGGAAAACCCGTGCTGTACGGCGCCGGCGATCGCGGCAAGCTCGAGGCTGCCCGTCACTCCGTACAGGATCGACATTCCATACAGCAGCGTTCCGGAGGCCATCGATCCCAGCACGAAATACTTGATCGCCGATTCCGCCGCGATACCCGAATCACGGTCGAACGCCACCATGGCGTACAGACACAGCGACATGAGTTCGAGGCCCAGGTACAGGGTGATCAAGCTCGCCGCCGATATCAGCACCATTGCGCCCAACGTGGCGAACAAGCCCAGAACGTAGTACTCGCCCTTGAGAATCGCGCGACGCCGCAAATAGTCGGTCGAGTAGACGAACACCACCGCCACGGTCAGCAACGTCACGATCTTCAGCACCTGCGCCATCCGATCCAGCTCGAACAATCCGCCGAGCGCCACCACCTTCGCGGACACCGGTTCGGCCAGCGTCAAACCGGCGGTCACGAGCAGCGAAATCACGGCAAGCACGCCGGTCGTCTGGCGCTGCTCCTCGGGGAGCAGCAGATCCGCCATGAGGATGACGCAGGCCGCCAGACTCAGGAAGATCTCGGGTGCGGCCAACCCGAGCGTCAAGTTGTATTCGGCAACGCTGAAAGAGTTCATGGCGACCTTAGGGAGCGATCTTCGAGACCAGCAACTGCTGGGCTAAATGTTGGGTCGATGCGCGCATGACATCGAGCAAGGGCGCGGGCCACAAGCCGAACAGCAGCACCGCGGCCGCGAGCACGGCGAGCACCAGGAATTCGCGCCCGTTGAGATCCTGCAGCGCCGCCACCTTCTCGTTCGCGACCTCACCGAAAATCACGCGCTTCACCAGCCACAGCGTGTACGCCGCCCCCAGAACCAGCGTGGTGCCCGCGAGGAACGCATACCAGACGTTCGCCTTGAACGACGCCAGGATCACGAGAAACTCGCCGACGAATCCCGACGT